>PUNT01000273.1 GCA_003551905.1 Halanaerobiales bacterium | reverse complement strand
TGCAGCAACGGAAGTACAGGGTGTAAAAGGTATGGCCGGTGGAATTGCCGGTGGACTGGCAGAATTTCTGGGCAAGAAAAACCTCTCCAAAGGGGTCAAGGTGGACGTAGGTGAAAGGGAAACTGCCATTGACCTGTACCTGGTAATAGAATATGGTATTATTGTTCCAACAGTGGCCAGGAAGGTTCAGGATAATGTAAAAAAAGCCGTTGAAGGGATGACCGGCCTCAAGGTTGTTGAAGCCAATATACATGTAACCGGTGTTGATATTCCTTACAAGCTGAAGGCAGAAGAGAAAAAGAAAGAAGAAGAGCAGGAAAAGAGAGAAGAAGGTGAGGAAGAAAAGGAGGATAAAAAAACAAAGAAAGGCAAGAAAGAGGATAAGAAAAGGGGGGAGAAGAAGTGAATTTTTCCCAGCGATTTGCAAGCTTATTATTACTGATTGTCCTCATACTCATGGCTGTTCTAACGGCAGTTTACAGCCTGGGTCTGATCCCTGAAGGACTGATTGCTGAGAATTTGCCCTTGTTGTACAAAAATTATCCTGTAGCTGTGATAGCCATTGTTATTGCTGTTCTCGGTATCTGGGCCATAACTCCTTTCTTCGTCAAGAAGGAGCCGGCTAACAGCTTGATTCAAAAAGGCGAACTGGGGGATGTCCGGGTTTCCCTCAGTGCCATTGAGGGGCTGGTGCAAAAAGTTGTATCCGAGCAGAAAGGAATAAAAGAAGTGCGAACCGATCTCAGGCCCCTGCAGGATGGATTAAAGATCTCCCTTCGGGTAGGCGTTATTCCCCAGATGGACATACCTCACCTCACCGCTCAGTTGCAGGAAATGGTGAAGGATTACGTGAACAAGACTACCGGCGTTGTTGTGAGCAAGGTGGAAATACTGGTAAGAACCATTGATACTGAATCTACTACCAAGGTGGAGTGAGTAGGAAAGCAGTGCCTGCCCTGCCGGTGAAGGAGGAGTTTGGTTGCCGAAAACAATTTCGAGACATTTGCAGCGCCAGTGGGCTGTGCAGCTGCTCTATCAGATAGATATGACGGAAATGGATTTTCCCCGGGCCTGGCGTCAGTTTCTTAAAATTGAACCTGAGGCACAAAAAGCTTTTTACTGTCGTTTCCTGGTTGAAGGTGTTCTGGAAAAGGAAGAATCCCTGGATAAAATAATCATCTCCCGGCTGAAAAACTGGAGCCGGGAGAGGCTTTCCAGGGTAGATTTAAGTATTATTCGTTTGGGCCTTTTTGAGATTTTCTTCTGTCCGGAAATACCCGGGGCCGTTGCTGTCAACGAAGCTGTGGAACTGGGAAAGAAGTTTTCTAGCTTAGAAGCCGGCAAATTCATCAATGGCATACTGGGACATTTTGCGGCAGAAAAAAAGTAATTATAGAGGCCGGGTGGCTGCCCGGCATCTTTTTTGTCTGAATAAAGGAATAAAACCATCTCTTTTAGAAGTAATATATATCCTCACTCAGGAGGTGGAAATGCATGCTGGTCCGGGGTATGTTGATTATGTTGTTCATTATTTTCATGGCAAGTCCTTCAGTTTTCAGCCACAATTTTCAATCCCTGGGAATTGAAGCTTTTGTCCTGGAAGATGGATCACTGCATGTTACTGAAACCTGGCAGGTGCAATTGGTAGGTGCTGCTTCCGGCATGTACCGCTGGATCTACCGGCCCCGAGATATTCCCCTGGTGGAGATCCTGGTACAGGAAGAAGGCCAACCCTATCCCTACAATCCCGGCAGTGAACCGGGTCCTGCTGGCACCTATTACACGGAAAGTTACCCTGATAGGGTTTACATAGACTGGAGTTTTTCAGCCCGAGATGAAACAAGGGTTTTTCAGTTGAGCTACCGTCTTTTGAACCTGATATTGATTCATCAGGATGGGGGAGAACTGTACTATGATTTTGTTGGCGATGAATGGGATTATTCCATAGATGAGGTGCAGGTAGACCTTTATTTGCCCCGAGGCGCTGAAGAAGGAGAAGTGATGGCCTGGGGGCATGGACCTCTCTATGGTGAAGTGCGTATTGTCTCTCCCCGGCATGTTCGCTGGCAGGTGAGCCCTCTGCCGGCTGGCACCGGTCTCACCGGGCGGATGGTATTCCCGGAAGACCTGGTTGCAGAAGGGCGAAGAACTTTTGAGGACAGGGTGGAGGCTATTATTCTCCAGGAAAAAGAACGGGCAAAGAGAGCAGATGAACAGGTTTGGCTGGCCCGGGTGGATTTGATTCTGGCCCCTATAGTGTTTCTTTTGAGTTTGCTGGTATTCATATATCTCTGGACCCGCTATAACCGGGAGCATGCAGTGCCTTTTCAGGGAGCTTATTACCGCAAACTGCCTGGTGAGTACAGTCCTGCTGAACTGGGTGTTTTGTGGCGATTTAACATGGTGAATACTCAGGATGTCCTGGCCACCATAATGGATCTGGCCCGTCGGGGTTATATTATGATAGAAGAGTATAAAATAGATGAGGGTAGCAGGCAGGAAAAAAAGGGGTATATCCTCAAGCGTCTGGAAGAGGATGATCCACCCCTTGTGCATGAAAAAAAGCTAGTGGATTTTCTCTTCCGGGAGGTTGGCCAGGGTCCTGAGGTATCTTTTCAGGACTTAGAAGAATTCACAAAGAAGAACAAAAAAGAATTCTCCCGCTTCTGGAAAGAATGGCAGAAAGAATTGAAAAAGAGAGGGCAGGAATTGAATTTCTTTGATGAAAACAGTGTAAACAAGGGGCGCAAGCTGCAGGTAGGTTCCGGTGTGCTATTGTTTTTGGGAGCAGCAACTGTTTTAATAAAGGGGATGATTTTCACTGCTCTGGCCTTCTTTTTAGGGGGATTAATTCTAATTCTGGCCGGGGCGGTGGCCCGGCGTCGCTCAGAAAAAGGTGCCCGGGATTTTGTGCGCTGGCGGGCTTTTCAGCGTTTTCTCCGGGATTTTTCCCGGCTGGATCGGCAGGGCATACCCGGCCTTACTATCTGGGAACACTACCTGGTATATGCAGTATCTTTGGGAGTTGCTCATAGAGTCCTACGGCAGCTCAATCTGGTTTTTCCCGACCTGGAGATGCCCTGGCCCTGGTTTGCAGTTAGCCGGGGATCGGCAGCAAATTTTACCAGCCTGGAAGGGTTTGCCGGCGGTTTTCAGAAAGCTATACAGACTGGAGTTAGTTCAATGGCTTCAACCGGCGGTGGAGGAGGTTTTTCTGCTGGAGGCGGGGCTGGTGTAGGTGGTGGCGGTGGCGGCATTCGCTGAAAGGACTGAATAATATGGATTTTTATCAAGTAGTTGAAGAGAGCAGAAAGAGAAGACTGGGAAGATCCCGGAGCAGATTCAGATTCTGGCTTATTCTCTTTATAGTTGGGATTCTCCTGCTGCTCTTCCTTTTCTTCTGGGACCGGGGTGAGCCTACCATGTTCAGTCTCCACCTCTTCCATGCTGAAGAGGATCCTGCTCTGATTTTTTATCAGGAGGATTCCAAAGAAACAGCAAAATTCTACCGGAGCATTCAGGAACTCCTGAAGGAAGGTGATGAGGAAACTGAAGTTCCCCAGGACATTGATTCCCTCAGCTTCCACATCTTTTTCACCGGTCATGAGGAGATTGAGAGGTACAGGTTATGGCCAGACCGTATCATTTACCCGGAGGGAGAGGTTTCACTGAATGCGGAGGAACTTTTTCGCTTATGTATTTCCCTGATAACATCTTCCCGGAGTATGATGCAGCAGCTAAAACAGGCGGAAGAAGTGATTGTCAGCTATGACGAGGAAGCTGATAAAATACTGCAGGCGCCTGTGCAGGATCTAGTTTTTGCATATGTGGGGGAAGCTACTTTTCTCCGGCGGGATGTAGAGGCCAAAAAACCTGTTGAAGATTGTTTTTCCCTGCAGTTTCCTGCTGGGACCCTGTATGTTGGTCGAGAAAAAATGATATTCAGCTGGCAGGAGAACTGGTATTACGAGGCGAATGAAGCTCTTTTCAATATACTTAAAAACTGGTATGTTAATGGCTAGAAGGGGAGAGGCATGTTAATCTACACAGCTCTATTCATTGCGGGAGTTCTGCTTTTGGTTAAAGGAGGCAACTATTTCGTCAATTCCAGCCTTTTATTTGCCCGGCGAACAGGTTTTTCCCGGATGTTCATCGGGGGCACCATAATGAGCGTTGCTACAACCTCCCCTGAGCTGGTAGTATCGGCTACTGCCAGCCTGCAGGGCAACCCGGAGCTGGCTGTTGGCAATGCTGTAGGCTCTGTTATAGCCAATATAGGACTGGTAGTGGGAGTTACAGCTCTCATAAGTCCGGTTCGGGTGAAGAAGGAAGAATTTTACCTGCCGGTTAGGATAATGCTCATAAGCGGGGTTCTCCTGGCCCTGATTATTGCCGATGGCAGTGTTCCCCGCTGGGCCGGGTTATTGCTTTTAATGGCTGGTCTGGGTTATCTTGTTATGGATACCTTTTTAAATACCCGGCGGAGAAATAACAATGCCAGTACTTCCGGGCTGGGTCATGAGGATGAATATCCTCTTTTCCGGAATATCATCTTTTTCCTCTTGGGGGCCGGCCTGGTTATACTGGGCAGCCGCCTTCTGGTATATTCCAGTCTCAACCTGGCCCTGCTTTTGGGATTACCTCCACTTTTTGTGGGCCTGTCCATGGTTGCCCTGGGAACTTCTCTACCTGAGCTGGTAACAGCCATTATGTCTCTGAAAAGGGGCGTGGCAGATCTTTCCCTGGGCAATATTCTGGGAGCCAATATACTGAACATAACCATGGTGACCGGCCTGGCTGCCAGCATATTACCTTTTGAGCTCCGGGGCAGGGAGGATATATATTCCCTTCTGGCCATGCTGGTTTTCTTGCTGCTTCTTTTCTTTTTGGGCCGGAGTGGTGGACGATTGAGCAGGCAGGAGGGAGTTATACTGCTGGTGTTTTATTCAGTTTACATCATTATGGTATTCCGGGGCGGCATATTATTCTGAAGGTGGGAGGAAAATGAGAATTTCAGCTGTTTTTTTGGTGGTTACTATCATAATTCTTTCTCTGGGGACAGTTGCAGCTGCCCAGCTTTTTGCCTGGGATGACCTTTTTGAGCTGGAGGGGCCTTCTGGAGATTTTCCCCTCATAATCATCCACGGTTATTACCCGGAAATATTAACAGAGGGGCTTCTCCATAATATTATCGAAAGAAACTGGAGGGGGATGGTGGAAAAGCTGGGGGCATGCCCTGTCTTGAAAGATAAGCTAGGGGTCTATGTTTTTTACTATCAGCCTGAACAGTCCATTCCCGGCATTGCCAGGGAACTGGCCCGGGAAATAGAAGAACATTTGGGGCCGGAACAAAAATTTATAATTCTTTCCCATAGCATGGGGGGAATAATTTCAAGGTATTACATGACTTATCTGGAAGAAGGGGAACAGGTGCTGGCTCTTTTGGCTCTAGCTACTCCTAATAAAGGGATACCGGCACCGGTGGCAGGCACCGAACTGAACCCGGCCATAAAGAACCTGCAGGGGACGGCGGAACTTATGCGGCGACAGGGTTTCTCCCGCTATCAGGGAGGCAGTTTTTTGCAGGAACTGAATGAGGTTGACGATAATCATGAGCGCTATTATTTTTTTTCCAGCTTTCTTGGTCCGGGAGACCGGGGAGGAATTTTATCCTACCTGGGCCGAGCCTACTACTCCTACTTTTTGCCCCTGGAGGTTCCTTCTGATGGCATTGTTCCAACTTTTAGCGTCTGCTTAGAAGGAGCCCGCAACTTTCCTCCCTTAAAAGGGGTGGACCACAATATCATAAGCGAATCTCCAGAAATGATGGATCTAATAATGACTGGGTTAAGGAGCATCCTTGACAATATAGCTTACCCTGTTTTTGGACAGGTAACAGATGAAGAAGGCCAGGGGGTACCGAATGTTCTCCTTGAAGCTGATGGCAGAAAATATTATACAGATGAGGATGGTTATTTCTCCCTGGAAGATCAGTATTTTGGTACGCAGATTTTTCCTCGGGTTGATAATGGTGTTTTCCTGCCTCCTTATCTCACTGTTGATGGCAGAGAAGGCCCATATAATTTTGCTATGAAAAGTACTATCCAGGTAGCAGGCAGGGTAAAAGATTACTGGGGACAAAGTGTTAAACCCGGTAGCATTATCATAATGAGCAATACCAGCTACCATGAATACTACTATGAAACGGTACTGGGGCCGGATGGGGAGTTTTCCCTGGACTCAGTTGCTCCCGGCAATTACCGGTTTTTGCTGGTCCGGGAGAACTGGCCTGTACCGGTACTGCAAAGTTTTGAATTGACCGGCCCTAAAATGGATCTTATGCTCAATATACCCCCTCAATGGGGAGACTCACCATAAACATCAAAAGAGGAGGCAGGCTATGACAGAAAGAGAAATAATACAAACCATAGCCCGGGAAATGGGCATTACTGCAGGGCAGGTGGAGAGAACTGCCCATCTTCTGGATGAAGGCAATACCATACCTTTTATCTCCCGGTACCGGAAGGAAGTAACCGGTCGGCTGGATGAGGATCAGCTGCGGCAGCTGGAGGAGCGACTCCATTATCTTCGCAATCTGGCCAGGAGAAAGGAAGATGTCCTGCGCCTTATAGATGAGCAGGGTAAGCTGACTTCAGAACTGGAGGATAAGATCAAGAAAGCTTCGGTTCTCCAGGAGGTAGAGGACCTGTACCGCCCCTATCGCCCCAAACGCCAGACCCGGGCCACCAAGGCCAGGGAGAGGGGTTTGGAACCTCTGGCAGCCCGGCTTTTTGCCCAGGAGGAAGAATTCTCTCCCCTGCAGGCTGCAGAGGAATTTGTGGACTCGGAAAAGGAAGTTCCTGATGCAGATAAGGCTCTCCAGGGTGCCCGAGATATCATAGCTGAATGGGTTACAGATGATCCAGCAGCCCGTCAGGCCGCCAGGGAGATGAACTGGGAAAGGGGATTTTTGTGTTCGGAAGGAAAAAGTGAAGAGAACACAGTTTATGATATGTACCGCAATTACCGGGAAAAAGTAAAAGCAATTCCCCCTCACCGGGTTCTGGCCATGATCCGGGGTGAGAAAGAAGAAGCTCTCAAAGTATATCTGGAGGGGCCTGAAGCAGATATACTCAGATGGCTGGAGAATAAAAACTCCCTGAAGAATGATCTCCCTTGCTCACAGCAGGTAAAGATGGCAATTGAAGATGGGTTTTACCGGCTGCTGCAGCCGGCCATGGAACGGGAGATAAAGAACACCCTGTGGGAAAGAGCAGAGGAGCACGCCATGGGAATTTTTGCCACCAACCTTCACAACCTGCTCATGCAGCCGCCACTAAGGGACAGGATTATCATGGGCATTGATCCTGGTTACCGGACCGGTTCCAAGGTGGTGGTTGTGGACAATACCGGCCGGCTCCTGGACACAGAGACCATATACCCTCATGCACCGCAGAACAAGTGGGATATGGCCCGGCGCCTCCTGGTGGAGATGGCTTCTGAGCAGCATGTTCAGGTCATTGCCATCGGTAATGGAACAGCCTGCCGGGAAACAGAGAAGCTGGTGGTGGAAGTTATAGGAGAAGTAGGGGAGGAATTAAAATATATTGTTGTGGATGAGGCTGGTGCTTCAGTTTACTCCGCCTCCAAAGAAGCCCGACAGGAATTCCCTGAACTTGATGTTTCCATGCGGGGTGCTGTCTCCATAGCCCGGCGCTTGCAGGATCCCCTGGCTGAACTGGTAAAAATAGATCCCCGTTCACTAGGAGTAGGTATGTACCAGCATGACGTGACACCTGCCCGGCTCAAGGAAAAACTGGAGCAGGTGGTGGAGTCCTGTGTTAATCAGGTAGGGGTTGATGTGAATACAGCATCACCGGCTCTTCTGGGGTATGTTGCTGGTTTGAACAGCAGGGTGGCCCGTTCTCTTGTAGATTTGAGGGATGAAGAAGGACCTTTCAGCTCCCGGCAGGAAATAAAGGAAGTAAAGGGCCTGGGTGTTAAGACATTTGAGCAGGCAGCAGGTTTTCTGCGCCTCTACAGCAAACAGGATCCCCTGGCCAGAACTCCCATTCACCCGGAGTCCTACCATATTGCTGAAGAATTGCTGGAGATGAAGGGTTTTTCACCGGGAGATCTTGAAGATAGGGAAAAGCTGCAAGAACTGCAGGAGAAAATGGCAGATATTGATACTGAAGCCATGGCAGAGAAGTTAGGGGCAGGAGTACCAACCCTGGAGGATATACTGGAGGCATTGAAAAAGCCAGGGCGCGATCCCCGGGAAAGCTTACCCAAACCGATATTCCGGACCAATGTGCTTTCCATTGAAGACTTGCAGGAGGGAATGGTCCTGGAGGGAACTGTAAGGAATGTTGTGGACTTTGGTGCCTTTGTAGATATAGGGGTTAAGGAAGATGGGCTGGTTCATATTTCTCAGCTGAGCCAGAAATACGTTAAAAATCCCCTGGAAGTGGTGACGGTAGGAGACATTGTGAAAGTCATGGTAAAAAAGGTTGATATAGAGAGAGGTCGGATTTCTTTGACCATGAATATAGAGGAGCAATGAAGATGCAATTTAATACTGGCATAGATGGGGAAACATAATTCCTGCCGGTTTTTTCTTTTCCAGGTAAAAGAAGACCTTTTGGTCCCCAGGGAGAACCAATCCAGAAATAGATAGAATCCTGGCGGGTTGCAAATAGGTGGTAGTTTCAAGGCGCCCGAGAAACCAAAAACAAAGGAGGCGACTCAATTGGAAAAAGCTTCTTTAGAAGCAAGGGTGTATGGTTTTGTGCAGGGCGTGGGTTACCGTTTCTATGTTATTCAGCGGGCCAGAGAGCTTAATGTTACCGGCTATGTGAAAAATCTCAAGGATGGTTCGGTTCTGGTCCATGCAGAAGGAGATAAGGAAACCCTGGATAAGGTCCTGCAGCTATTGAAAAAAGGGCCCAGCGGTGCCAGGGTTAATGATGTTGAGATAGAATGGGGAGAGGGCCGGGGCAATTATAATTCGTTTGATGTCAGATATTAAACCTGTGGCCTGTTTCCCAGGGAATGATAATTGAGGGGGTCTATGTTCTCATGGGCCCCTTATTCTATCTTTTATGGGGGCGAAAATATGTCCAGTTATCATGTTCTCATATTGGGAGGAGGGGTGATAGGTCTTGCTGCCGCCTATTATCTTACAGGAGAAGGTTTAAAGGTGCTCCTGCTGGACCCGGGAGGTTTTGGCGGTGGGGCATCCGGGGCCTGTGATGGAATGATTCTCCTGCAGTCAAAAAAGTCAGGCATACTTCTGGAAATGGCTTTTAAGAGCTTGGAGATATATGAAGGCCTGTCAGAAGAACTGGACAGGGATCTGGAGTTTACTACAAGGGGTGGCATGGTTTTACTGGAAAATGAAGAAGAACTGGCTGTGATGGAAAAGTTAATTCAGGAGCACAGGGCCGGGGGATTGAAAGTTAAGATATTGACCCGACAGGAATTAAAGGGCCGGCAGCCTCACCTGAGTTCTGAAGTCCTTGCTGCCACCTATTGTCCCCATGACTCCCAGGTCAATCCCCTGCTCCTTTTGCGGGCCTATCTGGAAAAATCCTTAAACCAGGGATTGGTTTTCCGACGGGAGAGGGCTATTGCCATAAGTGACCGGGGTAATAGATGGCAGGTCAGGACTTCAGGGGGCAATCTCTATGAAGCTTGCCAGGTATTAAATGCTGGTGGTGCCTGGGCAGGTGAAATTTGCAGTTTCTTGAATATTGATTTGCCTGTTAAGCCCAGGCGAGGGCAGCTGGCTGTTACTCAGAGGATTCCTCAAATAGCAGGAACCAGTATCTGTAATGCTCAATATCTGAAAACCAGGTGGCATAAGAATTTTAGAGAACAGCTATCTGAAGAAAAGGGAGGGTTTTCTTTTTCCCAGAATCAGCAGGGCAACTGTTTCCTGGGCAGCACCAGGGGATGGAAATCCTTTGATAATAGTTGCACCCTGGAGGGTATAAAGAAGATATTAAGGGGGGCTTTTCGTTATTACCCGGTGCTGGAAAATGCCCGGCTTATTAGATTTTTTGCTGGTTTACGGCCAGCCACTCCTCATGGCCTACCTATTCTGGGAGAATTAAGAGATTGCCCCGGATTCTTTATAGCAGCAGGGCATGAAGGTGATGGAATTGCCCTGGGGCCGTTGACTGGGAAAATAATCAGTCAGCTCATGTGTGGTAAAAAACCTGTGCTGGCAGTGAATAAACTTACGCCGGAGAATCTTAAAAAACAGGGTTTTTAACCGGGGAAAAGAGGATGAAATTTATTTTTGTTGAATACAGGCAATACCAGCTAGCCGGTATGGGGGTGGAATATGATGCAAAATGCTAGGGTTGACTGGCTCTTCCGGCCGGGAAACGGTCTTTTGTTGGAATACGTGGATGAGCATGGGTTTTTTAAGAGTTATGGTACCCGGGTGGAGAAGCTGGAAGGGAAGGAGATTATGCTCCTCATGCCAGTGGAGAAGGGAAAACCGGCCAGGATACCCGGGGGAACAGAGATGACTCTCTTACGCCAGGAGGAAAGAGAGCAGCAGGCTTTTATTGCTTATGTTAAGGTTCTGGATATAGGTTTTGAGGGCGTTCCGGTAATTATATGTACAAAACCCGGAGAAATTATACCCACATCTCGCCGCCGTTTTTTTCGATGTGAGGTTGATCTGCCCTTCAGCTATCAGGGGAAGGATATTGAGGGGAGGGGACGGGTTATTAATCTTTCCCTGAGTGGTTTGTACGGACTTGTAAAGCCCGGCAAAAAGATAAAGGTAGGCATGCCCTTGACTGTAAAGATTAGTATGCCCGGAGTGCCTGTTCCTTTTTCTCTGCAGGGGCAGGTAGTACGGTTAAGGGAACTAAAAAAGGCCAAAAAACTGGGCATAGCCATTGATTTCCGTAACATATCTACAGTAATACAGGATGAGATTAACCGCTATATATTTAAAAAGCAGAGGGAATTTATTGATAAAGGGGTGCTTTTCCGGCAGCCAGAGGATTTTAAACGATAAATAGCAAGAGAGCAGCATAGCTGAGTTTATCTGAAAAGACAGGGCAAATAGTTTATAGGACCGGTTTTTTCCGGTTTTATTTTTTTACTTTCGATGTGCAGGGGAAAATGATTTCTATTGGAATTCTGCTGGCTATCCTGTTTTTACTGATGATAACAATATTTATACTACCTACTATTGAGGATAATATTTTTGATGAACGTAAGACTCAGGTGCAGGAGATGGTCAATGCCGGGCTTGGTGTTCTGGAACACTATCATGAACAGGAGGTCAGGGGCGAGCTTTCTCGGGATGAAGCGCAGATGCGGGCTCGAGCTGTTATTGGTTCCATGCTTTATGGACCTGGAAATCAGGATTATTTCTGGATTAACGACTTTGAGCCTGTTATAGGAAAACTAGCAGAAAACCGCGTCAGCTTGCGGCGCGGATGAATGCGTCACGCCATACATCCACACCCTTTCTATTTACATAGATGATTTACTATAGCAAAATATCAATTTAACTCCGAAACCCCTTGCCAACCAAACCCACGTTCTGATATAATAAAGTTGTAGAACAAAGGTTTGAGAGGCGAGAACTATGGCTCAACAACAAGATATCAATTGGTTGGAATTTCAACCGAGGAAACATGCAGGTGCCACTTGATCTATTATAACGACCGACGTAGACATGGAAGACTGGGCAATACTTCACCCAAGCAATACTATAACGCCCTGAAAAACAAAGAGATTGAAACTGCATCTTTCACCGCTTAATTCAAATTCTAAGAAT
>PUNT01000021.1 GCA_003551905.1 Halanaerobiales bacterium | reverse complement strand
ATGAATCTACTGTTGCAGGGGCATTAATATATACGCCCACATCAGTTTGAGCACTATTATTATACATTCCTTCAGTGATTTTTAGACCAATTAACTTAGCATTTTTAGCACTAATCACAAAACTACCCTGAATTTCAGGCTCATGACTTTCTGCTGCTCTTATTGTCTGGCTATTTACTACAGTAAATTCTCCTACATATGGGTTTTCATGTTCTGCTACGATAATAGTACTAATATTTTCATTGTCTAGTGCAGCTGTTAACTCCTCTTCATTTTCTACTTTTTCCTCACCATATTTAAGCTCAGTAGCAACTGCGTCACTGGAATAACCATCTTCGTCATAAGCTCTTACCCAGTAATAGTATCCTTGTTTTTGGCCTTCCATATCAAATGGTGACCCATCTTCCTCGCCGACTGGCTCATAAAATTCATTATCTTCCAAGGGTTTATTTTTTGACCTTAAAATGGTGAATTTATCAGCTTCTTCTTCATACTTCCAGGTTAAATCGTTCTCATCATAATCAAATTTCACAGTGTGAGGGGCCTCAGGTGATTCATGAACATCAACAGTAACTTCTACTTTCCCTTTTGTGTAATCAATGAATAAATCAATTTCTCTTACCTCAGTTGGTAGCAACAAGATTTCTATGGCATCTGGATTAGCAATATCTCCACCCTCAAACTCAAGATACAAATGCCACCTAGCTGGGATTGCATTATCTACCTCACCTGCTTCAAAAGAAACTTCACCCCCGTGTGCCCAACCAGTTTCTTTAGAAGCCTCATTACCTTCAATGGTAGGATGCTTGAGTTTTATAGTTTCTATTCTTTTTACAATATATTCTTCATCAGAATTATCCTTTAATGTAACTTTTAATTCATTCCAGTCTAAAGGTTCAACTTTTAAATCCGCTTCAACGAGTTCATCCGCCCTAACATTTATTGTCTCTTCTTCGCTTTTATATAATTTTTTTATTTCTCCGTTATCTCTTTCGATTTCACCATATAATTTCGCCTGAACAGTATATTCGCCTGGGTCTACATCAGTAAATGTAACTGAATCCTCTTTACCAAAACCCTCATGACCATCTACTTCCTTTGTGTCTTCACCAAGAGTAACCTCAACTCTATCAATTTTAATATTATCTTCAAGAGTCAGTGTCCCAACATCTCCTTGAACTCCTGCCAGATTATCAGGCACATTAACGGAAACCCTAACGCCATGCGCATCGGGCTCAACATCAACTGGAGAATCACAACCAACAATACCTATTGTCAGCGCCATCACCAGTGCCATAAGCCCAATTAACTTCCAACTCCTGGTTTGCATTTACTCATTTCCCCCTTTAAATTAATATCTTTCTTATGTTCTTCCTGCCCAATCCTTCCGCTATGCACTCTTCCTGTAAAAGCAGTAGGTTTCTTAATAAACTGCTTCTTATGGCTGTTTATCCACCTCCCCAGAGTAATTGTTTCTCTTTTTAGTAGTTAAACTTATTAGAACGCCACTCTTACCGTTGTCCGGAACCCTATTCCAGATAAAATGGATTTCCTAAACCGCTGGAATAACCTCCTACATAAGCTCTAACCCAGTAATAATAACCTCTGTCCAGTTCTTCCAAGGGATATTTCTTATCTTCCAAAGCCTCGGTTATTGCAAATCCATCATCAGGGTCATCAGTTGCTGATTTTATGACAACAAACTGTGCATTCTCACTGCCATCCCAGTCCCAGACTAAATGCTCCTCGCCATCCTTCTCTTCAATCCTTAAGTTGTAGGGCACCCTTGAGGCTTCGTCAGTGTCATTTTCATCTATTCCAATAAAATTGCAGGCTACCGTGGTTAGAGCAAACATCGTCAAAAGTATTAACACTCCAAGGGATTTAAACCTCCTGGTTTTCATCTTTATGGGTCACCACCTCCATAATTGTGCTGATTTCTCAGATGATGGCTTCAATTATTCTCCCATCGTAGCTTGGGATATTCAGTATCTCCTCCGAAATCCCAGATTGTATCATTCCAATCCTCATACATCAACTCGCCATCTATTTCAATGTCAGGAGTTCCTTCTTGCATTTGCTCTGTAGTACGCCCTTCTCCTCCTGCAGAATCCTCTTGTTCTGATGCTTCTGTATCCCAGTAGGAATTAACAACTACCCCCCTATTGCCCCCAGGGCCAAATATACTGACCACCAGGCCTCCCACATTAGATGAAGCAGGTGCTGATACTTCCCCTTTGCTGTAACTGAGTTCTATTCTACCCCTATCTCCTATACAACCAGCCAGTCCACCTATATTTTCAGCGCTACCGTTAATATTGACATCCCCATGGGCGTAGGAGTTTATTATGGTGCCTTTCTGTGAACAGCCAACCAACCCCCCATATTTGTCTCCACTATCTCCATCATTCTTAACTTCAACATCAGCAAAACTTTCACTTAAAACAGGGTTATCAGTGCCTCCTGGAGTATCCCGATGGCTGTTGAAAGAACCTATCAGACCACCTGTTGCTCCTGGAGCACTTCCTGATT
>PUNT01000252.1 GCA_003551905.1 Halanaerobiales bacterium | reverse complement strand
CAAGCCTCATTAGAGCATATTCCTTTACCACATTCAATAACTCACTGTGCATATTTTTCCCCTTCCTCAGCAATTTGAACTCTTATTATATTTTCTATTCACACCTCCATTAACCTGCAAGGGAATGAACTGTTTTGCAACAGCAGACTACTGTCCTATAAAGAAAATTACCTGCAAAAAAGGAAATTTACCAGCAGTGAACTAAATAATAGATGAGGTGATTTTTATGAAAACGGGTTTAACCTTAAGTGGGGGTGCTGTTCGCGGTCTTGCTCATATCGGCGTGTTAAAATATTTACAGGAAAAAGAGATCAATATCAACATTGTGGCAGGAACAAGTGCAGGAAGCATAGTAGGTGCTTTTTATGCAGCTGGATTTGATCCTCTGGAAATTGAAGAAATTGCCATGAAAGTAAGATGGAGAGAGCTTATAAAATATGCTGCTTTCCCCAGAATTCCCAAGATGGGGCTCATCAACATGGAATTCTTACAAAAATTCTTGGAAAAGCATCTGGGAGAAAACATAACATTTCAGGACCTGGAAAAACCATTCATCATCTGTGCTGTTGATGTAGTTAAAGGTGAACCTATCTTCATAAAAAGTGGCAACCTGATAAAAGCTGTTATGGCCAGCTGTGCCATACCCGGTATATTTTTCCCGGTTGAACTGGAAGGTCGCCTGCTGGTAGATGGTGGTGTTATGCACAATGTCCCCACCAGGGCCCTGAAGGATGAAGGGACTCAATATATAATTGCTGTCAACATCGAAGCCACTGCTGACCCCAATACAACTCCTCATAATATACTAGATGTTATATACAGGTCCTTCTATCTCATGGCCCAGGGACGAGATCAAGAGGATCTTAAGCTAGCAGACTGCCAGATAGAAATCGACCTTGGAGATATTGGCATGTGGGATCTATCAAAGAAAAAAACCCTCATAGAAAGAGGATACAGAGAGGCTGAAAAGTGTTTGCATGATACGGTCATAACAAAAAAAACCTGGAAGGATCTCTTGCCCTGGAATTTATTAAGTAAAGGTTAAATTAAAGATCTAAAAAAATATTACCCCCGGATATCAATAAGTGGGGGTATTTTTTTTGGTCAATCAATAAATTTTATTTAAAGCCTGTACTTCTTTAGCTATTTCTTTCCTCAGTTCTACTGGTTGCAAAACTTCTGCACAAGCCCCATAACCCAGCACCCACCTCTTTATTGAACTGAGCCCGGTCACATTCATTTTCAGAACTATGCCACCACAGTTCAGGTCTTCTATTTTTTGTGTATGATGCCAGATTTTTTCTTTTATCCAGCGTGCCTGACGTTGATCAAACTTTATCTTTACTTCATGGAGTTCAAAATCTCTCTCTATACCGAAGCTCTCTTCGATGAAGTTCTCTAAACTGAAATCATCATCATGGTAGGCATCTTTTGAACTCATTCCTATATCCTGAATTCTGTTCAGGGCAAAATACCTGTAACCTTTTCTAAGGTGACAGTAACCAATTAAGTACCAACTTCCCTGGTGAAACTTCAGGCATTTAGGGGAGATATTTCTTTCTGTCTTTTTATTCCTGGTGATGGTAAAGTACTTTATCTTTACCTGTTTATTTTTGTTTATAGCTTTGGACAGAATATGAATTATCTTTTCCAAAGGTTCATAGGGCTTATTTATATTGCCTACATCAAAAAAGAAATACTCCATCATATCCTGAGGCGCTATTACTTTTGAGCTATCCAAACTGGCAAATATTTTTTCTACAATTCTGCCCCCTTCTGCCCTGTAGGGTAATCCCTGCAAACGATCTAAAATTTTTTGGGCCAGAAGAAGAGCTTGCAATTCTTTTTCTGTGGCATCTACCTTTGGCAGGTCAAAAATATTATCCGTATAAAAATAACCCTTATTGGTGCGACAGTATTCAACCGGTGCACCATAATAATTTCTCAGCTTTTCTATATCCCTCTCTATTGTCCGGCGAGAAACTTCAAATTTTTTGGCCATCTCATCAATACTAGGATATCTCTTCTTCTTAATCCCATCATGCAGGGCTCTGATCCGAATATTGACAATGGTATAATTACGCTTTGCCTCCGGATCCATTATGACCCTCCTATCAATGTTCTTCTTCTAAAAGCCTCAACCTGAATCCCTTCATAATATCAGAACGGGTTATTATCCCTACCAGCCTTTCATCTTCTAAAACCATCAATCTCCCCAGATCCTGCCGGGACAACATTTTTAATGCTGTGTAAATATCATCCTTAGGGTTAACACTTCTAATTTCTTTACTCATGATGTCCCTTACCCCTCTCATGTGCCTCTCCTCCGGTGTAACCTTCTGTATATCTCCCATTGTCACACAACCTACCAGCATACCATTTTCCATTACCGGGTACCCTGAATGCCGCTCATTGAACATCTTTTGCAATAGCTCTTCAACGCTGGCATCAGCCTGTATGGTAGATACATTGCTGGTCATCAGGTCTTCTACATTAAAATCTGTGAGAGTTGTTTTTAAGAGTGTATGCTGAT
>PUNT01000107.1 GCA_003551905.1 Halanaerobiales bacterium | reverse complement strand
TAATGGGCGGTGGAATTGGACCCTGTCGATTTGGGCTTTATGGTGAGGTTCAAAAAGTCATAATGGAAAGCTTGCATAACAAAATGGAGATAATTATTTTTGAACCCAGCATTAAGGATTTGTGGTTGAAAGGACGGTACCTCCTGGGTCAAATCAACTATCCCAATTTGTTATATGGTATCAGGCTGGCCTGGCAAAAACTACTGGCAATGGAGGAGATAGAAAAACTTTTGCTGACCATAAGGGCTGGAGAGAAAGAAATTGGGAGTTCTGAAAAGCAATATGGTTTGTTCCGCAAAAGAATGGAAAAAGCCTGTACTTCTTGGGAGATAAAAAAGATATTAAAAGAGACTTCAGATATTTTAAAAAGTACACCCTATGATCCAGCCAGAAAACTATTCACCATAGGCCTGGTCGGAGAAATTTATACAGTTATGGAGAAAAGTGCTAACTTCAATATAGAAAGAACTTTAAATCGCCTGGGAGCACAGGTAGAAAAGAACATATATTTATCTGCCTGGGTTAGAGAAAATCTGCTGCCGGGGTTTAAGAACAAAAAAGTCCTTAAAGCAGCAGCACCATATCTAGGTGAATTCGTTGGTGGTCACGGCAGGGAAACAGTTGGTGAAAGTCTGCTATTGCTGGAGGATGGTAAAGATGGCATAATTCAGCTGGCTCCCCTGACCTGCATGCCAGAAATCATTGCCCAGTCTGTTCTGCTGGAAGAAAAAATTAAATACAATCTACCAATTTTATCTCTTTATCTGGATGAACATTCTCAAGAAGTTGGTTTACACACAAGAATTGAAGCATTTTTAGATATGCTGTACCATAGAAAGGAAAGAGAGTTAGATAGATGAATGCTGAAAGCTTTATTGGTGTTGATGTCGGTTCTATCAGCACCAATCTGGTACTCTTAAACAGGGGTGGAAAAATAAAAGAAAAGCTATACAAACTAACAGGAGGAAACCCGGTACAGGCTGTTTTTGATGGCTTGCTTGAACTGGCAAGGAGAACAGATTATCCTCCAATAGGAGGTGTGGGGGTCACTGGTAGCGGAAGATTTCTGGCTGGGCGAATCATGGGTGCAGATCTTATCAAGAACGAAATTACCGCCCATGCAGCTGCAGCTGTTTCATATTATAAGGATGTACGGACAGTTGTGGAAATTGGCGGCCAGGATTCAAAACTCATCCTTCTACAAAATGGCCTGGTGCAGGATTTTTCCATGAACACAGTATGTGCTGCTGGAACAGGAGCATTTCTTGAACAGCAGGCAACTCGCTTTGGTCTAAAAATTACCGAACTTGGGCAACTGGCTTTGCTGGGAAAAGAAAAAATACATATTGCCGGCAGATGTGCTGTGTTCGCAGAGTCAGATTTGATACACAAACAACAAGCTGGTTGTTCCCTGGAAGATTTGGCTGCTGGTCTATGCCGAGCCATGGCCCGCAATTACCATAACAATGTTGTTCGCAGAAATAGGCTCAAAGAACCTGCTATGTTCCAGGGAGGAGTAGCAGCAAATCCTGGCATGAAAAATGCTCTTGAGGAGGAACTAGGTCTGGATTTAATAGTTCCAAAACACCATGAGGTTATGGGAGCCCTTGGTGTTGCTCTACTTGCTCGGAAACGAGTTACAGGAAAATCTAAATTCCCAGGTTATTCTTTCCTGGAGACGGGATATAAAACTTACTCGCATCAATGTCAGAAATGTTCCAACCAGTGTGACCTACTGCTTTATGAATTTGGCCACAATAACACTATCTCATGGGGAGGAAAATGTCCTGAAGCTGAGAAAGGAAAAGCAACTTGAGATTCTTGCCTGGCAATCTGAGTTAATTATGTTAGTTTTAATTAAACATATTATATAGAGGAGGATATTCTAAGGTAAAGAAATAAGTTTACTAATAGATGATTTGTAGAAAGGCGGGACTTGAAAAATGGGATTGAAACCTTTAATTGGCATTTCTTCTTCTCAGGAGAACACTGAATCAACTTCAGCATACACAACTAATAAAATGTACATCAAGGGAGTAGCGGCTGCAGGGGGCATACCGGTTATAGTTCCTATTACCGAGGATAAAAATCTCTTGCAGGATATTACAGGAAGGCTTAGTGGTTTGCTGCTCACTGGTGGCGATGATATTGATCCATTGCTATTTGGAGAAGAGCCGCATCGAAACTTGAGGAAAATTGACCCACAGAGAGATTTTTTCGAACTGGAATTAACCCGTATTTTCAGAGACGCTGGCAAACCCATACTGGGTATTTGTCGGGGATGTCAGATTATAAATATCGCTTTTGGAGGAACCATATTTCAGGATATTAAGGGGCAAATTTCAGATATAACCTATAAGCACTGGCAGGAAGCTCCACTATGGTACCCTACTCACTCTGTGTATATAGAAGCAGACACTGATCTTGAGAATATTTACGGTTCAGGGAAATTTTCCATCAATTCCTACCATCATCAGTCTATAAAAGATGTTGCACCAGGTTTTATAGTTAATGCCCGGGCTGAAGATGGCATAATAGAAGGGATCGAATTTTCCCAGGATTTCATGCTGGGTGTGCAGTGGCATCCGGAAAGACTTTGGCAAAATAATAAGAATAATTTTAATTTGTTCAAATATTTTATAACTGCTGCCAGCAACTAAAGAAGGAAAAAAAACTGATTATAATATATATACTTAGAAACCAAAAATCAGGTGAAATATGTTATAATGTGAATTATCAACCTGGAGGGCTAGAGCATGAAAGTAATTACTACACATAATTATGTAGATTTTGATGCCCTAGCTTCACTAATTCTGGCTAAAAAAATTTTTTCTCAGGCAGAAATACTTATTCCCCAAAATCTCAACAAAGGAGTTAAAGACTTTCTATCTTTGTATAAAGACGAAATTTTCCCCATGAAAGCTCTTGCTGAACATGTAGTTTGTGAAGACCTTATTCTGGTGGACACCCAAAAACCGCCAGCAGAAATAGTGGAATTCAAAAATGGCATTGTTTTTGATCATCACCCACCCTTTTTACTGCCTGCTGGCTGGTCAGGAAGAATTGAAGCGGTAGGTGCAACTGTTACTTTACTGCTGCAGGAGATATTGTCCCGGAAATTGCAGTTAAGTAATGCTGAAAGGACGCTTACAGCACTAGCCCTATATACCGATACCCTTTCATTTACCACTACGTCTACAGCATTTGCGGATATTGAAGCCCTTTTTTATTTATGGGAAAATGGTTTCAACCAAACTATGCTGCAGCGTTTCGCTAACCTCCCTCTTACAGATAAGCAGCAGGATATTTTGCATGAATTACTGGAAAATGGCATGGTGTTGACAATTAAAGGGTACAATATTCAGATATTCAGTACTAGACAGGACTATGTACATGGAGTTAACCAAATAATAAAATCACTCATGGATATTCGGGGTGCTGATTGCATATTTTTGATATTGCATGAAAAAGAAAAGGCTTTAATAGTAGGTCGCTCCATAACTGAAAAAATAAATGTGGGGAAAGCACTGGGCAATATGGGCGGTGGAGGTCATGCCGGTGCAGCTTCTGCCAGGGTTTTAGAGATGAAATTAGAGGATATAGTTACTCAATTAAAAAAATACCTTGAGAAGAATATTGAAGCAGGGCTTCTGGCTAAACACATCATGTCTGCACCTGTTAGAACAATAGATCAAATGACCAGTGTATCTGAAGCAGAAGAATTGATGAATAAGCTTGGCCATAACGGTTTTGTGGTGGTTGACAAAGGAAAAACAGTAGGAATCTTTTCCCGTCGGGACCTGATGAAGGTCAAAAAACACGGACTGGGCCATGCACCAGTAAAAGGCTATATGAGTAAAAAGGTCCTGTCAGTACTGCCAGAAACCCCTGTTAACCAAATACAAAAAACAATGGTAGAGAAAGATATCGGCAGGCTGCCGGTAATTGATGAACTGGGAAATCTCAAAGGAATAGTCACCAGGACAGACCTTTTAAGAGTTTATCAAGAAGAACAAACCCGGACAAACCCATAATTAGATTTGTGGCTCAGTAATAATGTAGAAGGAGGTAAATTATGTTAGCTGACTTCATACTGGCAATTCCAGTAATACTCCTGTCCCTTGCCATACATGAATTTTCCCATGGAAAAGCGGCTGATATGCTTGGAGACCCTACTCCAAGGGCTCATGGGCGCCTGACTTTAAACCCTATCAGTCATCTGGACCCAATTGGTGCTCTGGTGTTACTCTTAACCCAACGATTTGGCTGGGCTAAACCTGTTCCTATTAATCCATATAATTTTAGGAATCCCCGTCAGGATATCCTTGTTGTTAGCCTTGCTGGACCACTGTCCAATGTTGTTTTATCATTCATTTTCGCCCAGGCTTATCGAATAATGTATATGGCAATAGTGGCCGGCCATCTGCCGCTTCCTCAGGATAATATGACTGGCATAGTGTTTAAAATGCTGGAAATAGGTATAGTTTTAAACCTGGCTCTGGCTTTTTTTAATCTTCTGCCTGTACCACCCCTGGACGGCTCCAAGATCCTCCGAGGTATTATCCCACATCAGTGGTCCCATTATCTTGACTTCTTCGAAGGACCCTATGGTTTTATGGTGGTGCTTTTGCTCCTGGTTACTGGCGTTATAGGAGCAATTCTTTCACCTTTTATCATGTTTTTCACCAGACTGTTTCTTATAGGTCTTTAATTTTATCAAAGACATTGGTTTAAATATTTGCTGGAGGCACAAAAATGAGTTATCAAGTTCGCCTGGATTCATTCGAAGGCCCAATGGATCTTCTTTTCCACCTTATTGAAGAAAATCAGCTTGATATCAATGAAATTTCTCTGCACAAAGTTGCTCAGCAGTATCTGGAGTATATCGAAAAAATGCAGGAAATGGACCTTGACATTGCCAGTGAATTCATTGTTTTGGCTGCAGAACTCCTGCAATTGAAAGCTCGAGCACTGCTGCCGGGCCATAGAAAAAGAAAAAAGGGGCCACCACCGGAGCCGGATTTGGTTAAAAGGCTTTTGTATTATGGAAAAGTTCGCAGAACTGTAAAGAAACTACGCACCCTTGAAGGACAGAGGATTAAAATGTTCCAGCGGGGACCGGATTCCCTTATACATGTCTTAGAGACCATAGAAGAGGAACAGTCTCCCCCGCAAGACCCCTTAAAAGGAATAGAACTAAAAGAGCTTCTGAAAGCATATGAAAACTCCCGTTTAAAAGCTCAGATATCCCGGCGAAAAAAAACCGAAGAAAAGCAGGAAGTATACGATTTTGGTGAAGAAATCTCAACTGTAGATGAAAAGATGGAGGAAATCATGCAGGTTTGCAGTAAAGAATCTGGCAATTTTTCTTTCAAAAAGTTAATAGATAATTGTAAAAATCATCAGGAAAAAATTGTTGCCTTTCTGGCACTTCTTGAACTGGTCAAGAATAGCAAGATAAAGATAAGACAGTCTAAAAATCATAACATACTCATAAGAAAAGGGGAGGTATAAGCTTTGGAGCAAAAGTATAATATTAAAGCCGCTCTGGAAGCGCTTTTATTTCTTGCTCCAGAGCCGGTTAAAGAAAAAGAGCTAGAAGAGGCCCTGGAAATTTCCAGTACAAAGCTGCAAGAAACATTAAAATCTTTGTCTAGAGAATATAATGAGGATCCCAACCGAGGGCTGAAAATAGAGAATATTGCAGGCGGATTGATTGTTTCCACCAAAGAAGATTATGCTGAACCCATAAAAAAATTATATCAACCTAAGGTTCAGCACCGCATAACGCAAGCATCCTTAGAAACCCTGGCTATTATTGCCTATAGGCAGCCCATAACCAGGGCTAAAATAGAAGAAATACGCGGCGTTAAAGCAGAAAAAGCCCTTTTTACTCTCATGAAAAAAGGACTGATACAAGAAGTTGGCCGTCTGGAACAAACCGGCACTCCCATTCTTTACGGTACAACCGATTTGTTTCTCGAACACTTTGGCCTGAGTGACATCTCTCAACTCCCTGACCCCGAGGGATTAATGGAAGAAGATTAGAATGATTTCCGGATAATTAAATAAAAAATGGCAATAATAGAGACAGGAGGAATGGAATATGCTAGCTGTAATTCTGGCCCTTCTCCTGGGCTCTATTATTTTTATTCCCTTTGGTTTTATTCTTGATTTTTCTCTGGATGGGAATAAAAATCGCATTGCTGTGCTATTCTGGGTAATAAACCCTACAATTAGTGCCGGCCTGGAAATAAAAGGCCAACCTGTTTTACATTCCCTGAAAGGGGATTGGTGGAAAAAAATAATTCCAGGTAAAAAAAAACATCAATCATATTGGATTTGGCCTTGAATATTCTGCTGGGAGCAAGATGGAAAAAAATTTCCTTAAATATAGATATAGGGATGGATGAAGCGAGTTTAACAGCTATTGCAACCGGCATTTTATGGGGATCTTTAGGTAATGTACTGGCATTTTTAAAGAACAGGAGCAGACAGGTAAAAAACTCTTTACTGAATATTAACCCTCACTATAATAAAAATTTACTGAGAGTATCCTTGCAATGCATATTAGCTTTTAATCTCGGAAATATACTGTTAGACTTGCTGACCCTATCCCTGAAGAGGAGGCGATTTACACATGGGAGAACATCCCATTGAAAATCTGATGACGGCAGCCATGGAAAATATCCGTGGCATGGTAGATGTTAATACAATCGTTGGTAAACCAGTTGAAACTGTAGAAGGGTATGTAATAATACCGGTTTCCAGAGTTTCCTTTGGGTTTGCAGCAGGAGGGGGAGAATACCGGGAAAACAGTAAACAGGACAATCCATTTCCTTTTGCTGGAGGCAGCGGTGCAGGAGTTAGTCTCTGGCCTGTAGCTTTTTTAATCGTTGGAGGCGGACAGGTAAGGTTGCTGCCAGTAACCAGCAATAATGCTTTAGAAAAACTGGTGAATATTGCACCAGAGATAATACAACAACTCAAAAATATTCTTAAAAATGGAACATCAGGCATGAAACCTTCGCCGTGAGGGGTTGACTTATATGGGGAGAATTATATTTTTTGTTATTTTTATTTGTTTTCTTTCGGCAGCAACATGTTTTGCCCTTGACATATCAGCAGATACAGCTATAGTTATGGATGAAGAAACAGGTGAAATACTTTTTGCCAAGAATATTCATAAACAAAGACCTCCAGCCAGTGTTACCAAAATTCTCACAACCTATATCGCACTGGAAAAAGGGGATTTGGATTCAGTTGTTACTGTAAGCAGAAAGGCAGCTTCAGTAGGAGGTTCATCCCTATACCTGCAAGAGGGAGAAAAGCTTCCTCTCATAGATCTACTGTTTGGCGTTATGCTCAGTTCTGGCAATGATGCTGCTACAGCAGTTGCAGAACATATCAGTGGATCTATAGAAGAATTTGCTGCGCTCATGAATAAAATGGCAAAGCAAATTGGGGCAAAAAATAGTAATTTTGCCAATCCCCACGGCTTACATGATCCAGAACACCTGACAACAGCATATGACATGGCTTTAATTACCCAACAGGCCTTTCAAAATCCTCTATTTGCCCAGATTGTTGCCACAAAAACCCATTATCTCAATTATGAAGGGCTGAGCTGGCATAGAGGTATTCGCAACATTAACCGACTTATCTGGACCTATTCCTGGGCAGATGGTGTTAAAACCGGTTATACCAGTGCTGCTGGTAGATGTCTTGTGGCTTCTGGAATAAAAGAGGACAGAAGGGTAATTGCAGTACTCCTGTACAGCCCTAACCGCTGGCAGGATGCTGACAGGCTGTTGAGGCTGGGTTTGGAAAAATTCACTCATTATTCGGTTATAGAGGAAGGAGAAAAGATTTTTACAGTTAATACAGAAGAAGGCAATTCAATCCCTATTTATGCTGACAGAGATCTCAAAATCACAATTCCCCGGGAAGAATCAGTCATCTTCACCCGGCGAATAGTGGTTCCTCAGAATTTAAGAGGCTTTATTCCTCAGGGCGCACCTGTAGGTCGTCTGGAAATAACATATGCTGATAAAACCTACGTAATACAGCTTCTGCTGGGTGAAGAGATCCCCCCTCCCAGTCTATTTAAGCGAATAAAAACACTGGTTCGTAACATCTGGCCATTCCACAGAACATAGGGGAGGCAAAGATATGGAAAGATTGCAAAAAATTTTGGCAAGTGGGGGAATTGGCTCAAGGCGACAATGCGAAAAATACATTGAAGAAGGCAAAGTTGCGGTAAACGGTGAAATAGTAACAGTTCCTGGTTTTAAAGTAAATCCCACTAGAGATGAAATAACTTTTGAGGGAAATCCTGTTATACCAAAACCTGTGTCTTATGTTATTCTCCATAAACCCCTGTACTGTCTAACAACAAAAAAAGATCCCAGGGGCAGGAAAACAATTATGCATCTTTTGCCTGAAAAATACAAAAACCTCAACCCGGCCGGCCGACTGGATTGGGATTCACAAGGTTTAGTTTTCTTAACCAACGACGGAGAATTGATCTATCGTTTAACACATCCGGGCTATGAAGTTTACAAAACCTACAAGGTCCTTATTCCCCGGCCCCTGAAAAAAGAAGAAATAGACAAACTCAAGACGGGAATTCGACTGGAGGATGGCCTCACTTATCCAGCGAAAGTGTCAGCTGGAGCCCATGAAAAAGAAGTGATAATAAAAATCCATGAAGGGAAAAACAGGCAGATCAGGAGAATGTTTGCCAATTTAGGGCTGGAGATAATAAATTTAAAGAGAATTTCTCTGGGGCCGTTAAAACTAAAGGGCTTGAAACCTGGAGAATTCAGGCATTTAGAAGACCATGAAATACGTGAACTCAAAAAACTGGTTAATTATTTCTAAGAAGGTATTTACAGTTTATTGTAGAATTAAGACTTTAACTTCACCAAATTGTTGCTATTAAAATATAATAAAAAATATAGCCAGAAAATAGATAATAATTAGCTGAAAAACAAGGAGGCAGGGCATTGGATGCTCTAAAAGTATCATCTAAGTCTCATCCTAAGGCTGTTGCTGGTGCTTTAGCTGCAGTTTTGCGAGAACATGGCCGTGTAGAAGTGCAGGCAGTTGGTGCTGGAGCTGTTAACCAGGCAATTAAGGCCATTGCTATTTGCCGGGGTTACGTTGCTCCCAATGGTATTAACTTGGTGGTTACTCCAGCTTTTGCTGAAATCGAAATTGAAGGCGAAGAAAGAACTGCTATCAGGCTTATTGTTGAACCTCGTTAAATTTTGCCTTTCTATCTTGCACAATAAATTCTTTTGTAAAAACCTGTTCACATATGGGATAGGTTTTTACTTCATTTTCACAGCGGGCTGTGGTAAAATAGTGGGGATGGTTAAAAGAATCGGATAAGAACTATAGTTTCTTGATGTCAATAATATCCATGAAAGAAAAAGCAGGTGAAAGAATGGAAATTAAAGGTCTACAGCTAAAAGGGTTTAAATCCTTCCCGGATACAATAGAAATCAGTTTTGATTCCAATATTACTGCGATCGTAGGCCCAAATGGCTCGGGGAAAAGTAATATTGTTGATTCAATTCGCTGGGTCCTTGGTGAACAGAGCGCCAAGACACTCCGGGGCAGTAAAATGGATGACCTTATCTTTTCTGGTACCGACCAAAGAAGATCTAAAAATCAAGCCATGGTAACATTGATACTGGATAATTCCAATGGAGAACTCCCCATACCTGAAGATACTGTTCGCATATCTCGTAAAGTCACTGCTAATGGCAGCAGTACATACCTGGTTAATGATGAAGCTGTTCGCCTTAAGGACATAGAAAATCTTTTGATTGATGGAGGAATGCGTAAGGACTCTTCATCCATACTTGGTCAGGGTAAAATTGATACCATGTTGATGAGTAAACCAGCTGATCGACGGGAACTATTTGAAGAAGCAGCAGGAATAATAAAATATAAAATTCGTAAGAAAGAGGCCCTTAATAAGCTTGAGCATACTTCTCAACAATCAAGAAGGATCCGTGATATAATTCATGAACTCAACCGGCAGGCCCGGCCTTTGAAAAAACAAGCCCGGACGGCAAAGAAATATAAAAAACTTGCAGAAGAACTGAATACCCTTGAGATCAACCTGCTTTTAAAGAGTTTTCAGGAGAAGAATGAAAATCTTTCTGCCATCGAAGAAAAAATCAAAGAAACCCATCAAACCTTTACCACTAAAAAAGATGCCCTGGATAAAGATTTACGTATTTTAGAAAATAAAGAAGATGATATGGAAAAAGTAAAAGATAAATTAAACGAAGAGAAAGAAAAAGCCTATAGGCATCAGAACCGGGTAGAAATGCTGGAAAGCAAGATGGAAATAAGCCGGGAAAAAATTAAGGCGGCCAAATCCCAGTTGGAGGAAAAAAGAAATGATATAAAAAGGATTTCTCAGCACCTGGAGACTAAGGAAAATGAAAAAGAAAAATCACAGCTTCAGCTAAATAAAATCACTCAAGAGAGTACAGACCTGGAAGAACAGCTTCACTCCTTTTCTCAGGAAGAGCAGTCCCTGCAAGAGAACTGGGAAACTCTCCATGTTAAAAGAGAAGAGCTGAGAAGTTCCATCAGAGAGCTTTTGAACAAAAGCGGCAGCGAACGACGCAAACTTCAGGAGGTAGAGGGCCAGGTTGCTCGTATCGAAACCCGGATACAGGAGGTACACTTTAATAAGGAAGATGGGCAAGAAAAAAAAGCAACTCTAGAGAAAGAACTGCAGGAGATAGACGGTATCATGAGACAGAAAAAAGAGATGCATTATAGATTTCAGGAAAAACTAAATGACATAGATACCGAAATTATTGATACAGAACAAAAACTTAAAAAATTAAAAGAGGATCAAGAAAGAACCAGACAACTAATTAAAAAATTACAGGGTAGGATTACAGTCCTGGAAAAAGCTGGTGAAAACTTATCCAGCCATCTTCCCGGAGTGGATATTATCCTGAAAGAGGGAGAAACAGGAAACCTAGAGGGCATTTTGGGCACCGTTGGGAAACTATTTTCCATTGAAAATGGTTATGAAACAGCAATAGAAACTGCTCTGGGAAATCGATTGCAAAATATAGTAACCAGAACAGATGAAGACGCTGAAGCTGCCATTAATATGTTAAAAGAAAGAAAAGGAGGCCGGGTAACATTTTTACCCTTGAACCTCATCAAGCCCAGAGCTTTACAGGGGCAGGAAAAGAACCTATTAAAAAAGGAAGGCGTTTTGGGAACTGCCCTTGAGTTTATTCGCTATCCTGATGATTATCAAAGAGCTTTTGCCAATCTTCTTGGCCGGGTCTTAATCTGTCAGGATCTTAAATCAGCTATTCAAGTCGCCAGAGAAAGCAAGGGACGTTTAAAAGTTGTCACCATGGATGGAGATGTGATAAACCCGGGTGGTTCAATAACAGGAGGGGAAAAACGGATAAGCCGTTATGATCATGAAAAAGAAATAAAAGACCTTAAAGATAAAGTTCGCCGGGAGGAATTAACTCTCAGTGATATTGAAAGAGATATTAAAAATACTGAAAAGGACCTGAAAACGAAGGAATCAAGAAAAAATAAACTGCAGCAGGAAGAAATGGAAGTTGGATTTGAAATTAAGTCACTGGAAAAAGATAAAGAAACATTAAAAAGCAATATAGCCATAGCAGAAGAAAACCTGAAGCAGGTTGATAAGCGTTATGAAGAACTGCAGGGAGCTTTAACAAAACATACAGAAAATATGGAAAGTATTCAGCTAAGATTGGAAGATGTCCAGTCAAAATACCAGGAAAACAGACACAGTTTG
>PUNT01000255.1 GCA_003551905.1 Halanaerobiales bacterium | reverse complement strand
GGACAGTATCTCTCGCGTTCCCTGGCAATCACTTTAATTATTGCTTTTGCTTTCTCCCGGCTTAATCTTTCAGCAGAGGTTAGATATTCGATCATTTCTTCCTTTATTGAGGATGGCACCATTGGGTCATCCGAAGGATAAAAATCTGAAGAATAATGCTTTTGCGGTTTTCCCAGACCCTGAGGAAAGTTGAAGTTTTGCCACCTGAAGCCATCATTTTTCGGAGGTAGTAGTTTTCTTTGATTAAACAAGTAGCAAACATGAGTCATAGAAGCTTCCGGGGCAACTTCCCTCAATTTTTTTAGAATTTCTGCTTCAAATCTTGGCTTCATTATGGTTAAACTCCCTGAATTAGCAAGTTCCCATAATAGTCCATGTTTCAGAAGAGGGATAACTATTTCTTGTCCTTTGAAAGTTACGAGGATATCTCCAGGATGCAGCCTGGCAACACCATGCTTTTCTTCCCAGCGAGCCATCTGGCTATTGAATTTAGTTACAATCTTCTCTGCAAGCCAGCTCTTCGTAGAAAACTCAAAACCTTCTCTCAGTTTTTGCTGTTGACCATTTTCAACTCCCTTTCCGAGAAGAGAATCAAAATATTGAACTCCCTTCCCGGCCAAACTATTCCACCTCCCTGGAATTAAAGTTTTTTTTTAATTCACTCCGTTCAAATATTTTCCGCAGATGGTGGAAAAAGAATGAATATTCTTCTGTATTGTATCTGTCATAGAGGGCTTTGTATCTTTCTACCAGGTTCATTGATTTTCCCATAACCTGCCGGATCAAAGGCAAAGGTAAACCTCGCTCCAAAAGGCCTGCCAGAGTAGCGAAGGTCCGGATGTAATTTTCGATACTTTCATAACTATGGCCCGTTCTCTTTTTGATCTGAGTTTCAGTATATCCCTGAATATATAGCTCAATTATCTTTTCCGCATGGGAAATCCCCGGCCCGATGTCCATAAAATTTCCCCTGGTTGGCAGAAAGACTTCCTTGTTTTCCTTCATTAAACGCTGAATAACACTGCTATGCACTCCTAAAAGAAAAGATAAATCAGCTTGGTTGAGAAGCGCTCCCTGTCTTTTGGCCTGGGTAGTATAGCGGAGAATACGTCTCCACTTGAGAGAGTTTGTTGAGCAGCCATCAAATTGCTCCAGTTCTTCAGAGGTATAATAGCTTAGAGGTACAGGAACTTTTCGACATTCAAAGAGCTCTTTTCCTGAAGGCTCGCTATCACATACAGCATAGTAAATGATTGTATTATCAGGCCGTTTGGGAGCTTTTGTCCTTTGATAATTTTCCAGTAACTCAAAGTAAGCCTGGATCTTTGCAGACGACCAGTTGTGGTTGGCCTCAAGATCCTCAGCCAGGGCTTCCCACCCCTGCCCTTGAGGGGGTTCACGGTAAACAAACTCTCTTTCTACCTGTCTAAACCATGGAGAAATTTTTTCTTTCTCCAGAAGCTCCTGGTATTCAATTGCTTTTTCTTCATCACACCCAATTTGATGAGCTATTTCATCTGCTGTATTTTTTCCGTGAAGGTTTTTCACTCTCACAAATTCAAGCTGAATTTCCCGGAACTCTCTTCGGGAAAGATAGAAATCTTCTAAGATTTTCCCTACCTTTTCTCCGCGTAGATATTGGCCAATTGCTTTTGTTGATCTGAATTTATGACCAGGAGAACGGAATTCTTTCTTTATGCCGCATAGCGGTAGCTTTATTCCCTTGTTCCAAAGAGTTTTTAATCGCTCCCTAACTGTCTTTTCACTCAAGTTGGTCAGAAGAGAAACCATTCTGGTGGTAAGCAAAGCATCTTGCGTATAGGCCTGCTCGATTATACGGCAGATCCTGTTGTTCTGAAGACCATGCAAGCCAATTGTTTCATATAGTTCTATTTCATCAAATGAGTAGGGGTTAATATAAACCTTTTTTAAATCAGCATCAGTAAATCTTTTCTTGCGATTGCTAAGGCGTCCCTCAATTGCAGGTACTACTAAATCCTCATTCAGACGGTTTTCCTTTGTTCTAATTAGTGTGCTGTAGGCCTTCGTTGCCACAATCTCAGCCATGGCCTTTTCAGGAACAAATTTTTGGTGGGTTTCATATAACAGGCTTGAATAAAAGCTCTTGGCCTTAAGTGAACTGGCATGTTGAAAAACCTCCTGGCGATATTGCTTTTTTCGTCCCATGGATAACCCTCCCAATACCAAGCCTTCAAGTTGTGGATATGCCGTTCCTGGGGATAGTGAAAACCACACTATCCCCATCCACTGGGACAACCAAGACCAGGTTGCCCCCATATCCACAACTACTACTGGTTTCGATGGCTCTTGCTTACAGTATAAGGGTTATCCATTCTTATGGCAAATTCTTTAAACCCATTTTTTCTCGGAAAGGGAGTGATACGGTACATACCCATTGTAGGAATTTAGCAATAGATAAATCAAATTTCCAAGGGGTATTTAGTTTGAATCAAAATCTAAAAGAATCGATATGGAACTATACTGTTTTGATCAACTTAGAATCAATTGTAAGAAGGGTTGAGTT
>PUNT01000062.1 GCA_003551905.1 Halanaerobiales bacterium | reverse complement strand
TTCTCGAGCTGTTTTTCTAAATGTTTTATTTTTCTCGATAGGTGTTTGCTTTTCCGTTTGCAATATTCTATATCCACTCTTATCCCTTGTCTTTCTGCCCGAGCTAGGGCAAGAATCCCATCATGGAATAATTTATAAGCGTCTGCTGTGGTTGCTTGTGCTTTCATGCTATGCCCACCTCTTTCATTTGTGCCATCGCTAGTCGGAAAGTCATCAGGCTGTCAATTCCATTGTAGAGCAGTAATTTTCTGAAAGACGCCTTGCCTTTTGTAAGTTCCATTATCCTGTTCACTCCATGTGAATCAGAGCTCTTTAAATATGGTGATACTTCCTGGTCGTATTCTGGCACTCCAAAACGAACATATGATTGGAAAGATAAACTTGTTATTCCGTGCCTATTATCAAGTATATGAGAGGCTTGCATAGTATCGAATAACCAGGGAGATGTTCTGATATTGTGCAGGACAGTGAGCCAATTGTCCTCATATTTCATGTTAGCGGCTATCTTTTTCACTTCTGGGTTTTCTAGTAATTTTTTGAGCAGTTTGAGCTCCTTTTTTGTCTTTGGAAAAGGGATTGCCCATGCTTCTTCTTCGTTGTTACAAAACGAAATAGAAACTATTTGATGAGAAGAGGTATCATAGGGCTTCAGCCCTGTAGTTTCGATATCAAAAGCCATCATTGAAGGTGTGTTGAACTTGCGTAGCGTTCCTTCTATGTCGTCTGTTGTGACAATGCACTTCTCCTCATCTTTATATTCTGGAAAAGGTTCCCCTGCTTTTTTAATAGCTTGTTCAAGGTCGTCTTGCCAAAGAGCATGGACTTCGCTTTCCTTTTCTTGTCTTTCAATGTATGATGGGTGGAAAGTTGGGCAAATCCATGCTCTATATTCCCTGTCAGGTATCGCCCAGCCTCTCCACTTTGTTATCCCACCAAGCTCACCTGTCCACTTATCCCCGAACATAGTTGATAATGGCGCGCCGCCTTGCAAAATAATCACCTTGGGCTGGTACTGCTTAATTGCCGTCACTACTTTTGAGCGGCAACAGGCTATCTCCTGGTCTGTAGGAGGTCTATTCGCTCCCTTGTCATCGACCGGTCTGCAGTTTATAGCATTCAGGCTGACGCAATCCTCAAACAAGTCTATTCCAAGTTGTTTATATTTCTTTTGCAGTACCTTGCCCATTTTCCCTTGCCACGGCTTGCTTCGTCTGTCCTCATCTTCCCCTGGAGCTTCGCCTATTACCATAATCCCCTTTTTGAATTTTCCATAGGGATTCATCTTCGGTGATAGTGTGTATTTGTAAAGACCGCAAGTAGCGCAAGAATACCCTTTCATTTGCCCGTCTGCTTTTGTTGTTTGTTCTTTGCTGAAGAATCCTTTCATAAGAACACTCCTTATTCTGTGGCCACGACATGTTCCCACGCATCGCCGGTGAATTTGACTAGATTTTCACCAACAATGCAAGACTCTGCGTGTTCTAACAAGTTGATTAAGAACTCCACTCCGATGCTGAACTTGATTTCATCCCCGTCGTATTTTGTTTTCAATGTTTCCTCGAACCACCCGCTTGAATCTTGTGCAGAGAATTTTATCTGCTCATTTGAAATTTCTACTGCCACAGTGGGTAAGTCGTCGTCTGTGTCCCCTTTTGCGAACACCCGAGCTCTGTCAAGTGCTTGTGGAGTTGTTTTCGGAAATGAAATTGCAGTTCCCTCAACTTTTAGAAACTTATCAATTGCGGGGTATTCCCCATTAAACACTCGTGAGGAAAATACTGTCCCGTCCTCAGTTTTGAAGTGAAGCCACCCTTCTCCTTCTGCAATTTCAGTGACATCATATTTAACCAGTTCTTTTGCAGAGTTCGCAGGCAATAAGAATTCCTTAATAGGAACCTTTTTGTCCAAGTTATATTTCACAATCTGAAATGAGTCTGATGCTTGAACACTGTCACCACCTACATAAACACAAGTCAAAATTGGCCTGCTCATATCTTTGGAACAACAGGAGTGACAAAACTTGAGAGCTTCTTTCAGCTCCTCTGGTAGTTTTTCCCATTTGCCAATTTTACCTATTTCTTCGACAGGGAGTTTCACTTCTTGTTCGAAAACTAGCCCAGCTTTCGATTTTCCTGCATTTATTACGACTTGATTCTCTTCCCATTCAATATCGATTTCATCACGTTTAATCTTGCTCAAAAATGAATAGAGCGCTTGTGCTTTTACCGCTCCAGTCACATCTAAATTTTGTACTGGGTGGGAAATACTGATTTCGTCATTGTAGGTGACCACCCTGTCCCTCATAAATGCGAAACTTGTTGATTGTTCTATCAATTCCTTATTCGCCAGTCCTGGTTTCACCTTCTCTAGAGCTGTTTGTAGTTCCGTCTTGTTTATTTTCACAATCACACTCTCCTCTCTTATTTTCTAACAATAATTTCCAAGTTGCCTTTCTAAAAGGAAGCTCTGATACATTTAAATCATAATAGGATAATAATATGCACTGTGGTGGACACTCCGCCTTCATATTATGGACTTCTGGGCCTCCAAAATATATTTTCATTTTTTCTTTACCCGCCTTGCCGCTTCAATGGTGTTGTTTGCCCATCCACCATCCCAACCCATTTCCACTGTATAGTAGAATGATACTAGTCTAGAATAAGAAGAATTGGACAGTGCTCGTTTCATTACCTTTTTTTCCTTCTTCACGGAAGCTGATTGTGGAAAATTTCCTGCTAAATAAATTTTCATAGTGAAAACCCCTTAAATCCTTTTCTTTTGTATTTCCAAGGCCATTCAGGAAAGGACTTCTCAAGGTCTTGGAAATAAATAATGTTGAGTTCATCCCTCAGTCGGTAATTGTTACAGATTCCTGGTTCCTCTATGATTTCAATCATCCTTTTTGTATCCTTGTTCCTCGGTTTCTTTTCAGCCCATTTTTCACCTTCTTTCAATTCATAGGACTGTGGTTTCTTTTCAAATCTGGACTTTCCTAGCTTATAACCTTTCGCATGAATATAATCAATAATCAACGCTCTCTGCTTTGGTGAGAGGGTGTCAATGTGTTGTCCGGCATCTTTTGTTTTGGGGCTTCTGCTTGAGACAGTTATTTTCCACGAATCTTCATCATATATCCACTCCCCGAACTGCTGTCTTGGTACATATATTGAGCCATTTCTTCCAGTTGCCACCCATGAAGTTGAATCGACGGAGTACCATGGAAACATTTTCATAATTTTGAATGAAGTAAGTCCTAACCCATGCACCTTGAATTTTGGGTAGCCATCATCATCTAGTAAATACTTCTCCCAGATGTGTGATAACCCAAGTAGGCGCAGTGGAGTGCTCATATTGGCAATTGCTCCGAGTGCAATATAATCTGTCTGAGCAAGGTATTTTTCTAGCCATTTCTCATCTGTGCCCAGGTGATAGACGGGTATTGCATCTATACCGGCTTCCCTCATTTTTACCCAGTTGTTATAGCTCCCTTCCCCATCTAGAATCACATCTAGATTGATGCAATGAGTAATGGTGTCGGAATGCTTTTTAATAAATTCTATATAATCTTCTATCTTTATTTCAACTCCTTGCGTCCAGGCGGAATAAGCGCCCGAATCAAGCATAATGCTCACATTATTTTTGGTATTCACCCTGAACCATCTCCCTTCCAATCCTTTTCTTTCTAGAGCGTGATAATACGAATGTAGTTTATGCCCATTTTTGAACAATTCCCTTAATCTTCTGCTTTTATTTGGTTTGCACACAGAAGTCCCAGCCAAATAGATTTTCATAGCTACCACCTCATTATCTGTGCTGTCCGCTCGTAGAAGTCATTACACTGCTCTGCGTTCAAGAGCTTGGGTTTGGGGTATGATTCTGGTATCGAAAGTATCACCTGCAATTTTGAAATCAACTCATCAAAAGTGCTGTAGAGGGATTCTCTGGGCAGAAGTTCTGGGTAAGAGAAACTGTTAGGCGCTATCGGAATGCAGTCCCCTAACACGGCATCAATGACTTGGTAACCAAAAGTCTCTTCTCTTGCTGTTATTAATAACACTTTTGACATTCTTATGAATCTGTAGTAATCATTCCAGCTTGTTAGGTCTGCCAAGGCGTCTGGTTTCACTATTTCTGTTTCTAGTCTTTTCTCTACCAGGGATTCAACAACCACATTTCTCTTCTGTGTCGTATTTCTAGCGACAGATATAATATCGTAAGGTTTTGCCATCAATACGGGCATTGATGGGAATATATATGGTGGAGGAAGTGGCAGCCCTGTCACAATGGCATTTTCCCATCCTAGTTTTTCTCTATGGTACTCTGTCGCGACAAAAATGGCATTGAATAGCCCGGCATGCCCTTCTTCTACTGGCCATTTGTATTCGAAGTCAGTGTTGAAATAATCAAATTTGTTCTTAGATGTTGCGTGGCACACTGCAAAACAACGAGTCGGTCTTTTGTGGAATAATGCTCCTGCAAAAAGGCCGGGGAAGCTGAGGTCACATAACAGCAGGGTATCATCATCTCTTAGTTCCAAATCTAAGTATTCCCGAATCTGTTGTGTTTCAAAGGTTATAGCCCGCTCCATAGGAGAGAAACGTCCTTCCTCTGCTTGCTCGTGCTCACATGTTTTTTTACCCAGTGTGACTACTTCATCAAAATGCTTTTTATAATTTCTCGGCAATTCCATGAACCACCACTGCTGGTACCTTAATTTTGATGGGTATTGTGGAACTAGTATTAATCTGCTCATTTTTTACTCCCCCTCCACCACATGCACTGTCCCTCAAATAAGAAGTACTTGTGGTCATATTCCCAGAGCTTTGATTTATGCCCATAATAATGGTCAAGCATGTTTTTCTTATAGTAGGGCTCTTGGGTTTCTCGAATGTATGGTGCCTGCATGTTTACCGAATAGAATACGACTTCAATACCCCTTCTTAATAGTGCTTCACCGATGGCTCCATATTTTCTATGCTCGGGGTGTGTTTCATATATTGGGTCAGGGAAGAGAAATCTCGCATTTAAGTCCGGTATTTCAAAATCGCTTATTTGCAAGTAGAGCTCACAATCACTTCCAATAATCTTTGTCAGATGAAGTGGGTTACTATCACCACAGCTCCAAATATTGGTGCCATTGGCATTAGGGTAAAGCACTTTCACCTCCCCGTGGGATTTATTTATCAACTCAAAGCAACCGATAATTTCATCATCCTCATGTGGCGCAACAATGATTAAAGATTTCGCCATAATATCACACCCCTGTAGACATTGTCAATAATGAGTAGAATTCAATCCTGCACGATGTATGGTTCATGAAGTCCCCATGTAGGGAAGAAATAAACATTTTATCTACATAGAAGACTACTGCCACACCCTCTGCTCTATCGTAATGGTCGTTGAGATGTTCTGTAAGAGCCCCAGCCAGATTCCTTATTTTTTGAATATCATTAACCCAGTGCGTTTCTTTGTTTTCTTCCATGAATTCTACTACGACTTTATCCAAATCCGATAAGTCATTGTCGGTGATTAGGCCAATATAAATTGGAAAACCATAATGGGTATATTTTCTAATCACTAATGGGCTGTAGTGTTTATCAACTAGCTTCGTGAATACTCTATTCTCCGTAGCCACTAAAAATCTCCTCCTTTTTTATTCCTGCATTTTCAGCCAATGCCCAAACCATGTCTTTTGTGAATCCTAGTAAGGGCATGATAACCTGAACCTCTTTGCTCAAGCTCTTTTTCAGCGTCTCGTTTACTGTAAACAGCCAATCTTGTGTGCAGTCGGGAAATTGGTTGACTTTGTCATCATGTATGGCACCTAACCAAATAGTATCAATTCCTTTCGTCTCAGCAATCCCTGCCGCCAAGGACACGAGAATTAGATTGCGGGCTGGAACATACCATGGTGATACATCATCATATTCCTCACTCCCATCTGTCAACGTCGAGGAAACTGGCCAATGCAGTGTGATTTTATCCCACTCAATGCCTAGTTGTAAACAGCAGTGAACGGCATATTCCAGCTCTTCTTTGTTTTTTTGTCCGTAGTCAACCAACAGACAGTATGGTTTGTATGATAATTCTAGTGCAAGGTGCAGTAAGTATCTGCTTTCTAGCCCCCCGCTGTATAGAAGCAGTAACCTGTCCCCACGGCTTAAATTTGTTAGCATTCTTAACCCTCCAGTTTTCTTTTTGCCCATTTCTTTTTTGAGATATGATGCCCAGCGTGCTTGGTGAAAACTTTGTTTCCCATTTCAGAGTCCCTACCACTCCAATAATGGAACATCCATGGATATGACCAAGCACAGCCCGGGCAGTTCCTTGCGTCCCTATAAACAGCCCTCTGCCAATCCTTTGCGTATTGAGGCAAGTCAAAAATTGAGAATCTTGTTGTGTTGTACCCCTTTCGATACCCGCATACTCTTAGTGAGCCATCGCTGTCGATGGTTGGTCCCCCATAGGGGTTCCCACCACAATGCCAACCCATGGACAATAATTTAATGGGGGACTCTTGTAACATTTCTGGATTCTGCAATAAACCTGGGCGCTGTAGAACTTGTTTGAATACTTCATCCAGAACAGCATAACTATTTTCAGAAATTATCAACCCATCTAATTCTTCTTTTGGTGGAAAAAAGTCAAAATTCCCATCTTTATTCCATTGGATAAAATTGACACCTACAAAGACTTCTAGTTGTGAAAGCTCATTAATAATACTGGGCAACAGCTCGACATTCCCACGATGAATGGTTACTGTACCTTGGCAATCCATTTCAGGGTGGTGTTTTTTGAACCATTGGAACCCTCGCCAAGCATCGAGTGACTTCTTTTCGGAATCTTCGACTAATACATCTTTTTTCTCTAGGTAAGACAAAGGCCAATCTACTCCGCATGATAGGTTGTCAATCACTTTGAACATCTTGTCCCGGTATTTCGAAAATAAAGGTTCAGGGCAAGTTGTATATAAAGCATAGGGCACTTGATTATACTGCATTATCTCAATCAATGAGTCTTTAAGAAGCCATGTTTCGTTTCCTAGTATCAGATTAAAATCGATATCTAATGACTTGAGAATACGAAATGCTTCTTTCCATTGTTTTGTTGTTAACTCAGTTCCGACATCTTTGGCGTCGCGAATGGCACAGTAGTCACACGCTCTTGGACAATCCCTGGTCAGAAAGGTTAAGGCATTTAACATGATGCACCCCCATCAACGATGATATTGGCACCAGTCATATATGTGTTTGAATATATCATTTCTACAATTTCTGCAAGGCTTTCAGGATTTCCAAATTTCCCCATAGGTATTTTGTCAATCAGCCATTGTGGGGGTTGTTCCTCACCAGGTACTAAATCTGTCGGGAAAAACAGCCCCGGACTAATGCAGTTTACTCTTACGCTTGGCGCGTATCTTTTTGCCAAGCTCTTTGTAAGACTTATAAGAGCCGCTTTTGATGCCGAGTATATGGGAAGTTCTTCCTCGTGAATAACCCCCGAAATTGAGGCAATATTTATTACACAGGCACCATATGCGAATACATCAGCAAGAATATTTATCATATTGTAAGCACCCCAGAAGTTTACATCAAAAACTCGTCTATCCTGTGCCACATCAAATGGCATTATTCCTGCGTTGTTTACCAAAAGAGACACCCGAGAACTCTTCAAATCCAATTCGTCGAGTATTTTGGATTGCAGATGTTCTGGGTCTTCAGTTATGTCCGCATAAATATCCGGTCCCCTGCGGCTCACCCCTATTACTCTGCTGAAATCATCTTTTTTTAGTTCTTCATAAATAGCCTTTCCAATTCCTGATGATGCTCCTGTGACTATGGCAATTCTAGCGTACATTTGTAGACACCCTCCTTGTCAATTCCATGAATTCTTGTCTGACACCCTGCTCTAGGAATGCACCTTTAAGGCTCGATGTAACAGTCTTTGAATCTGCTTGTTTAACACCTCTCATGACCATGCAGTAATGGGACGCTTCTGCTATACAACCCGCTCCGAGAGCTCCATCTATTCTCATTAGATTCTTTGCAATATCATCAACGAGCTGTTCCTGTAAGACGGGTCGTTTTGCCAATACATCTGCCAGTCTTACTAGCTTTGAGACACCGATTACCCTTTCTTGTGGCAAGTAACCTAGGTGAAGTTTATAGTGAACAGGAAGCAGGTGGTGGGGGCAGATTGAAAAAATTTCTATATCTCTTACAACGATTAGGTGGTCATTATTACAAGGGAAGGTAGAGTCAAGAATGTCCTCTACTTTTTTATCAGTTTCCCCGACCCCTGCTAATATTTCACGGTACATTCTCGAAACTCTTTTAGGAGTCTCTCTGAGGTTTTCATCACGTAAATCTAGCCCAAGTTCACGCCCTAGTGCGTCCAATAATTCCATGGTTGCCCATTCTATTGCATCTGGTTTGCCTCTATCTGTATTTGCTTCCATTATTAGACCTCCTCTACTTCTATGCCTTCTTCGGTGACTGTAATAGTAATTTTACCCTCGAAGTCTGCATTGAGCCAACCGCGGGACAGCCTGGAGCGAATATGTTCACGAATTGTTCCTTTGTTGTATTTTTTAGGGTCTTTTTCGAACTTTTCCACTTCTTTCTCGACTTCCCCCATAACTTCATCCCAGGTTCCGCCTTTAGCAATTATTTTATCAATGGCTTCAGTCAGTGTTTTTTGCTTCTGCCTTCCTTCTAGCTTCCCTGAAATTACTCCGCCTGATGCTTTCTTAGCAGTAGATTCCTTCTTACTTTCCTTCCCTGCCTTTTTGGGCGGTTCAGGCTCCTGCTTTTGTTGAGCCATCATTTTGCCTCCTTTGTCTTCCGTAACAGGCACCTCTTCCTGTCCTTCAAGTTGTTTTATTACTTTTGTCGTGCGTTTTGATATTTCGTCTTCTGGCTCAATCAGCTCCGCCGCTTCTGATATTAGGGTTTTCAGTGCTTCTATATCATTGTCCACTTCAATTTCAGGGTCTAGTCCGAGCACCTCATTCAATTCTTCCGCCGCCTTGACTAAATCTTTTCTTTCCATATTTCTTACCTCCTTTTTTGGTATTTCCCTTATTATACTATTCAATCTCATTTCACCTAGAGTAGTTTCAAAATTTTATGCAGTTGAACTGAAAAAACTACATAGTCAAGCAATTCAGGGTCTTGCTGTCTAATATGTTCCACAACGCGCATCACCTTTTCAGGTTGTTCGTGCGCGTCAACCGGACTTATTAAAAGTTTTCCCCGCAGTTTAGGCAATAATTCTTCATTTTCTATTCGTACTTCACACATCAATTTCCGGATAGAAGGCAAGGCGAAATGTAAATCTGTTTCGGTATTGACGACCCATTTGATATAGGCCTCATCCCCATATTTGTGAAGAAATGCAATTTCTCTGGCGAGTTCCCAAGGCGAAGGCATTTGCTCTGACATGTCTGAGGATAGACATTTGTGGTCTATTACCCAGTGAATAGGCTTCCTACTCATTGGAATAGACGCAACAAAATGAGAATTTGGTAGTGAATAAGAACCATTTGTTTCTATCTGAACCTCCTTTCCGGCAAGAATAAGACGTTCAACAAGCTGTGAAACTCCCGAAGCTTGGAGCAGGGGCTCACCCCCTGTGATAAGGACGTGGTGTGTTTCGCAATAATCAAGCACTTTTGTGATGGGCACGCTATATCCTTCCCCTTGTTTTTGGGCTTCTTGAGCATCACACCAAGAACATCTTAAATTGCACCCCTGCAACCGAATAAAAGTTGTCCAGGTTCCTTGTGGGAATCCCCCTACTTCGCCTGAAATAGATTGAAATATCTGGTTCACATTTAAAGACATTCTATTCCCTCCATTCTGCGTAAGAAGTCGGCGTTTCGTATAATCTGACAAATGCGAGCACCAAACCGTTATGGCCATTAATTTCTTCTTCTAGTTGCTCTACAATCCATTTGACCATGTTTTCTGCTGTAGGGCTTTCGCACGGAAAGTCTTTCAACTCGACCTCGTTCAAATTCTTGTGGTCTAGTTGGTTCACTATTAAGGCATTCACAAGCCGTTTGAGGTCAGAAAAGTCAATGACAAGACCGTCCTCATCTATGCCCCCTCTCACTCCTATTTGGAGCCTGTAGGTGTGCCCGTGCATTGTCTGGCATTTTCCCTTGTGCCAAGGTAGATAATGTGCTGAGTCAAAGGTGAATTCTTTCACTACTGTTATTTTCATTTCAATTTTCCTCCTTTTCCATATCTTGAACTCGCCTTACGACGGAAATCAGCAGTTCAATGACATTTTTAAAAGATTCAAAATCACACACGACATTGGTGACGTTACTGCAGTGATAGAAGGGGCATTGTTCTCTAGTGGAAGGGGTTTCCGACCAAATGATGGTTGGTTTTTTCAGTGCTATGGCTATGCCCAGCTCTGTATGTGTCCCTTTTCCACCTGGTAGTAGAACAAACACGACATCTGCCGACTTTACTCCGAGCATTTCGTTTTTGGCAATTTCTTGCATTTCAGTTTCATCATATTGTGTGGGAAGAATATGTTTTGTCCAGTCATATGTGTTGGTCCAGCCAAATTCTTTCAAAGTTTTGGAAAATTCTGAGACTCTTTCTGCGTTTTCAACCCCACTAGCGACATAGAATTTCACTTTTTCCCTCCTAATTCCTTATAATTTACTATGCGCTCTGCTCTGCCCTTTCCACAATCCTCGCAGACATATTTGAACTTGGCGTTTTTCTTATCTGCTGAATCATAGCTTTTTATTTTCATCCTTTTAGATTCACATTTATTGCATTTCAGCTCGTCGGGAGCTGTTCTTTTGGTTCTTTTCATTTCATTTACTCCCCTTTTCCTTATTATACTATTCAGGCTCATTTCACCTAGGTGAAACTCTCAAGAAAAGGCCTCCCGGCCGCCAGGTCTTGCAGTACATACACCTCATTATCATCAGAAAATTCACCCTCCCTGACGACAATTTCATTAATTCTTATCAAGCCTAGCTTTTTTTCTCTGCCTTGAGGGTCTTGATTCAGCCCATATTGAGCCGTCACATGAGCCAGCTTTCTTTTGTCTTCACTGAAATTAGATATAGAAAGCCTTCCTCTTTTATAACTCTCGGCATCGGCTTGAGTCGCAGTTATAACAAGCACATGACGTTCCTGTGATAATGCTCGCAGACTTTTCCAGACATGGTCTTGTCTATGCCTAAATTCATTTACCCTGCCGTCATCAGCAGACAATAAGTCTGCGTAATCGATAGCGATAATATCTGGGACAAATCCGTCTTGCTTCTCCCAGGCATCTAGGCACCTTCTAATTTCCGAAACAGTCAGGGTTCCTGCTGGATATGTGGTGAGCTTAAATCGCCTTCTGTACCTGCTGAAAAACTTTTTCAAGGCGGATTTGGCTTGTTTCGCAGTGATAGGTTTGCTCTTCTTAACTTTTTTTAGCCACACACTGCCTTTTCGTTGAGAACAGCTATGACTGTCACAAGGCTCATAATCTTTATACTCCTGCCACTTTTCTTGTAGTGTTTCTGCATTTATAAACTGCGCCTGGTCTTTGTTAAATGTCTCAATATCGATATCCTCAAATATACCGTGGTCACAGTTTCTATCACTTCTTTCACAGGTATCAAGTTGGTTATAAATGCAGTCGCCGACGGGGGCAAATCTTTCCTGGCAGTATTTTTCTTTATCTGAGCGCTTTGAAATGTAAACACAGATTCTTTTTAGCATTTGGGTTTCTGTCATATCCCCTGCCGCAAAAAAGGCGACATTCGCTTTCTGCCTAATTGCTCGCAAGGATAATTCTATTAGCATGAAAGTCTTTCCCCTTTTTTCAGGGCCGAGAAAGGAAAAGAAACCCCCTCTTACTAAATGCTCATTCCACATATGACCCAATGCTCCCGGATA
>PUNT01000214.1 GCA_003551905.1 Halanaerobiales bacterium | reverse complement strand
TAAAAGATCTATAATAGACAGGTGAAATAGGGGGGGGATAATAGTGGAAGGTACCTTTGATGGTAATTACCTTTGGTACCTGCTCCGGGTTTTTTGTTACCTGGGTGCCATTGTGGTTTTTATAGTTTTGATCAGAAAATTTGTGTTGCAGCGGCTGTATCCCGGGAATTTTATGAACCGGGAGCAGGGAGAAGAGGTATTTTTAAAACAACGCCTCTCCCTGGGAAACAAGGGACAACTGGTGGTTGTTGAATGTCGCAACCGTGTTCTCCTTTTAGGAGTTACGGAAAATAATGTAAATCTATTGGGAGATTTTCCCGTTCAGGATAAAACCGGCGGCATATCAAGGGCCGGGGTTGAAGACCATGTATAAGCTTGTTGTCTTCATCATGGTCTTTTTAATCATTCTGCTGCCAGCAGCTAATGTCCTGGCCCAGCCGGCACCGATCCTTGAAATCAACATAAATGGGGAGGAGGGAACAGACTGGGTTTTTGGCCTGCAGCTTCTCTTTTTGCTCACAGTTTTGAGCCTGGCACCCTCCATCATCATAATGATGACATCTTTTACCAGGATAGTTGTGGTGTTGTCGCTTTTACGCAGTGCCCTGGCAACCCAGCGCATGCCTCCCAATCAAGTTTTAATTGGCCTGGCTCTATTCCTCACTGTATTCATCATGGCCCCGGTTTTCCAGGAAATAAATGAAGTAGCCCTGCAGCCCTACATGCAGGAGGAGATAGGGGAAGAAGAAGCTTTGAACCGGGGACTGGAGCCAATCCGGGATTTTATGTTTCGTTATACCCGGGAAAGGGACCTGGCATTATTTGTCCAGCTCAGCGGGGCTGATAGACCGGGAGGGCCGGATGATGTAGAAACCCATTTACTGATTCCCGCTTTTATCATCAGTGAACTGGCCAGGGCTTTTCAGATAGGCTTTCTCATATACATACCGTTCATCGTTATTGACATGATTGTGGCCAGCACCTTGATGTCCATGGGTATGTTGATGCTGCCACCGGTCATGATATCATTACCCTTTAAGATTCTGTTATTCGTGCTTGTTGATGGTTGGTATCTGGTTATTAAGTCTTTAGTAGCCACTTTCGGTTAGGGGGGGGAATATGAGTCACGAACTCATTGTTTACCTGGGTAGAGAAGCATTATGGACAATACTGCTCATAACCGGGCCCATACTGGGACTGGGACTGCTTACAGGTCTTCTGGTCAGTATCTTCCAGGCTACAACCCAGATTCAGGAACAGACCCTGGCATTCATTCCCAAGATAATTGTTGTTCTTCTGTCTGTGGTGGTTTTTGGCCCCTGGATACTGCAGGTACTGGTGGAGTTTGTGGAAGTTCTGTACAGCAACATCCCTTATTACCTGGGGTGAGCGGATATGGATGAATACCTTACAGCTAATATTGTAACCTTCGGTCTCATCCTTTCCCGCATGGTAGGTTACTTCATAATGGTTCCTTTCTTCGGCAGCATGCAGTTGCCGGCAGTAATCAAGAGTGGCCTGGCTTTCTTTTTAACCCTGGTGCTGTTTCCGGTACTTACTGCTGAGGGATTGGTTGCTGGATTTGAACCTCTGCAGTTGTTCCTGTGGGTCATAATTGAGATTCTCACCGGTCTGGTCATGGGTTTCACACTGCAGATAACCTTTATAACCATACAGCTGGCTGGAGAATTCATAGACCTGCGCATGGGATTTGCCCTGGCCAATGTCATTGATCCTCAGACCGGCGAACAGATGCCCCTGGCCGGGCAGCTGAAAACTATTTTTGCCACTTTAGTTTTCATTACCGTCAGGGGACATCACCTGCTCATTCAAGGACTTTACAGAAGCTATGAAGTTTTACCACTGGGAGATCCTTTCCCGGCTCAGGCATCAGGAGCCCTAATTCTTCGCATTTGTGGTGATCTCTTCATAATCGGTTTCAGCATGGCCCTACCGGTAATCGCCTGTCTTTTTGTGGCAGATGTTATCTTTGGGTTTCTGGCCAGAACCATTCCCCAGATCAATATATTTGTAGTGGGGCTTCCTACCAAGATTCTCCTGGGAATATTCATGCTCTTTCTGGCCGTGCCGGTTTTTGTAAATTATGCTGGACAGATATTTGAAGATATGTTTAATAAATTTCATCAACTTCTCCGGGTCTGGGGGGGATAGCTATGGCCCAGGAAAAGACAGAACAAGCCACGCCGCGACGTAGAAGAAAGGCCAGGGATAAGGGGCAGGTGGCAAAGAGCCGGGAGCTAACTTCTGCCATCAGTCTCTTGTTGATAATGGGTTATCTGGCCCTGGCAGTTCCGGCTGGCCTGGCCTATTTCCAGGAATTCATGGTTTTTTCCTTCACCGCTGATTTGAGCCGGGAGTTCACAGTTGGTAATGTGCAAAAGCGCCTCATGGAAACCGCCATGGTTATGGCCATAATAGTATTGCCCACCCTGGGAGCAGCTGCCCTGGTGGGAGTTGCCGGTGAACTGGTGCAGGTAGGTTTTCTTTTTACCACAGAGTCCTTAAAACCCAAGATGGACCGGATCAACCCTCTTAAAGG
>PUNT01000029.1 GCA_003551905.1 Halanaerobiales bacterium | reverse complement strand
TCTCCTGCAATTTTTTCCCTTTGAATTCCCCTATAGACCTCACAAAAGCGGGAACCAGGCTCATCACCCTAATTCAATATGTAGGGAAACAGGAAAACCTGCATTATTTTTCTTCCCCCTCCCATCGTTAACATTATAATAACCCGGGTCACTTATCATATGACGATGACGACCCGGGTCATGCAAAGAACCATATCCTGTTATATACCAGATGTAAAAACAGGGGTTATCTACCAGCCTACCTGATGGCTTCTTCTGTGTCCTTATCGAAAAGGTGCACTTTCCTCGTATTACAGGCCATTTTTATTTTATCGCCAACCTTTGCTTTGCTGTCAGCATCCACCCGGGCAATCCCATTTTTTTCGCCTATGGTGAAGTAGAGGGAGATCTCTGAGCCCAGTGGTTCAACCACCTCCACAGTAGCCAGGAATGTATTATCCTCATCAACCCTAAACTCCTTCTCTACCTGAGCATCACCCAGGTCTTCAGGCCGGATACCCATAATTATTTCCTTTTCTTCATATTCCCTAACCCTGGGACGTTGTTCAACAATTGTTTCAGGCAGTTTCAGGGAAAAATCTTCTCCATCAAGAACAAAATCATCTTCCTGCCAACGCAGGGTCACATTCAAAAAGTTCATAGCCGGACTGCCTATAAAACCGGCAACAAATGTGTTAACAGGCTCATTGTAAAGGGTGAGAGGTGAATCCACCTGCTGGATGATTCCATCCTTCATCACCACTATTTTATCTCCCATGGTCATGGCTTCAGTCTGGTCATGGGTCACATAGATTATTGTTGTCTTCAGCCTATCATGGAGTTTGCTCAGTTCTGCTCGCATCTGAACCCTGAGCTTAGCATCCAGGTTGGAAAGGGGTTCATCCATCAAGAAAACTTGCGGATTACGAACTATGGCTCTACCAAGGGCTACCCGCTGTCTCTGACCCCCTGATAGCTGAGCTGGTTTGCGGTTTAGAAGATTCTCAATTCCCAGAAGACCTGCTGCCTCTTCTACCCGACGGCCAATTTCGTTTCGTGAAATTTTTCGCAGTTTTAAACCAAAACCCATATTATTATAAACATCCATGTGGGGATAGAGAGCATAATTTTGAAATACCATGGCAATATCCCGGTCCTTAGGAGGCAGATGATTAACTATATCTTCCCCAATTTTAACCGTCCCTTCAGTAATGTCTTCCAGACCGGCAACCATTCTTAATGTAGTAGTTTTGCCACAGCCTGATGGACCAACCAGGACCAGGAACTCCTGATCAGGTACTTGCAGATTAGCTTCCTTAACGGCCACAACATCGCCAAACTTTTTGGTGACATTCTCAAGGGTAACTCCCGCCAAACCTTCTCACTCCCTCCATTATTCTTCTTCTATCAAGTTGAATCTCTTATCACGAGCCTGGTTCCCAGCAAAATTCCTTTACCACTCCGCTCTCCGTCATTGATGATGGAAGTGATTATTTCTGCACAGTTCTTCCCCAGCTCCTTAATAGGCAGTTGAACTGTACTCAGAGGAGGTTCTACATGTCCGGAAAGAAAAGTCCCATCAAAACCCATCACCGCTATATCAGCCGGTATGGAATATCCTCTCTCCTTGAGAGCCTTCATGGCTCCAATGGCCATGAAATCATTGGCGGCAAAAACAGCAGTGAAATCCCGGTTGTTATCCAAAAGCTCCATAACCGCCTTATAACCGCTTTTTCCCATAAAGTCACCATAAACAATGAGATCCTGCTCTATCTCTATCTTCTCCTGGGACAGGGCCTGCTTGTAGCCTTCAAGACGTAAAACACCAGCCATCAGCTTATTGTTTCCAGCTATGGTGGCAATTTTCCCATGTCCCCTGGAGATAAGGTGAGAAACAGCCTTATAAGCACCTTTTTCATTATCTGCATCCACCCAAAAGATGTCCTCTTCCACCTTGGGGTCGCCGGAGAAAACAAAAGGAATGCCTTCTGATTTTAAATAGGATATACGTCGGTCTTTGACTTCAGGCTCGGTCAGTATTATGCCATCCACATTGTTTTGAGAAAAAAATTCTCTAAACTCCTTCTGATCCCCCCGCTCAAATACCGGCAGCATGAGGCTAAAACCCCTTTTGCTGGTTTCTTCACCAATTCCCCCAAGAAACTCCAGGAAAAAGGGATCGGTTATGGATCGAGGGGTTTTGGGTATCATGACACCGATGATATTGGTGCGTTTTTTTGCCAGGGCCTGGTCCATGTGATGGGGACGATAATTCATCTGTCGGGCAATACTTAAAACTCTTTCCCTGGTTTTTTCATTGATGCGGGGGTCATTGTTCAGGGCCCGGGAAACAGTAGATTTGGAAACTCCTGCTTTTTCAGCAATATCTTTCATAGTATGGGGCAATTCAACCACCTCGATTTATCAGGACTTTATGGACCCAGCCAGAATACCCCGGACAAAGTATTTCTGCAGGGCGATGAAAACTACCACCGGAATTACAATAGATATAAAGGCTGCTGCTGTCAGCAGATGCCAGTCCTGCCCGTGGGAACCCACCAAACTGGACAGACGTACTGTGAGAGG
>PUNT01000128.1 GCA_003551905.1 Halanaerobiales bacterium | reverse complement strand
AAATTGAGAAATGCCTTAGACTCTGAAACCAGCCCGGTATTGATAATATAACTCCTACTACAGCAGTTATTACACCTGCAGGAACAGGTTCTTCTGTCAAAATAGAAATTGTAACACCCAGAATATAGTAGAGAGCCAGCCAGATAAATGTTAAAAAACTGGCAACAAAAATTCTAGCTATGGCAAAATTCCCAGCAAAAATAAGGGATAAGATCCACAAACACATGGTACCTGTAGCAAAAATTACCAGGAGAATCAGCAATCCAGCAGAAATTTTACCAGCAAAAACCTTTAATCTTCCCACAGGTCGGGTTAAGAGGAAAGCCATGGTCTTCTTGCTATTTTCACCAGCAAACTGACTGGCAGAAATGATGATAACCAGGAGTGTCCCCAGTTGGTAGAGATTTTTAGCATTCCACTGAGACCAAATATAGTAGTCATAATCATCAAAAAGTTCCATGAACATCCTGGCAACTTCTATTTCCTCAACTAATTCCCGAGGAACCTGCTGAACCAGACCTCCTAAGAAATCAAATGCAAAAACCGAAAGAATTGCAATGGCTAAAAATGATATAAAACCAATAATTATGATCCATCTGAGATGGCGAAACTCCTTGAGAATAACATTGCTAAAAGCCTTCACCATTATTCCTCCCCTCCATGTCCTTGAAGAGATCTTCCAGGTTCCGATGATAGACATCCAGGGCAAAATGAGGAAACCGGGAGCAGGCATCATATATGGCAGCAAAATTTTCTTCCACCCTGATAATAAAACCCAGTTTTCCTTCCTTCTGTACCTCTTTGATACCTTCCATGGTAAAGAATTCTTGTGGAGGTTCTTTTTGAAAAACTACCCTGATGGTTTTTTCCTCTCCCCTTAATTTTTCCATGGGGGAGATTTTTATCAATCGCCCATTATTCAGAAAAGCAACCCGGTCCGCCATCCGCTCCAGGTCGCTCAGGGCATGGGAGGAAATTATTATTGTCCGCCCTTCTTGTTCCATATATTCTTCAAGGATAATGTTTAAAAACTCGATCCTACGAAGTGGATCCAAGCCCTCCAGCGGTTCATCAAGCATGAGAAGATCCGGCATATGCATCAAGACTAAAACCAGCGATAACTGGGAGATCATTCCCCGGGAATAGTTTTTGATTTTTTCTTCCAGGTCAATATTCAGCCTGGCCAGCATTTTTTCACATCTTTCTTCATCCCAGCTGGGGAAAAATCTCCTGTTAAACTTTACAATTTCATTTGCAGTCATAAAATCATAAAGAATTGGTTCTTCAGCGATGTAACCTATTTTTCTCCAGTCTTCCTCACTTAAGGTTTTATGCTCTTTATTAAAAACTTTTATGCTTCCTTCAGTGGGTTTTATTAGACGCATCAAGAGCTTGAGGAATGTAGTTTTACCAGCACCATTCGGGCCTACTAGACCTAAAATTTCACCTTTCTCAATACTCATGGTAACCCCAGATAAAGCCTCTTTATTCTTATATTTCTTTTTTAGATTCTTTACCATAACTATGGGCTCACTCACCGTTAAGGCCTCCTTCTTTCCATTTCCTAAGGATCTTAAAAAAGATTTTTTCCATGTCCGCCGGAGAAATTTCCACCTGCTGTGCCTCTTTACATAGTTGAACCAGCATATCTTCAATCCATTTTTCCTTTTTTTGCAACTGTTCTCCAACATCTGAAGATACAAAGGTCCCACTTCCCTGTACAGTTCGGATCATGCCCTGGGCCTCCAGTTCCCTATAAGCCCGGGCAACTGTATTGGGATTCACAGTGAGATCCAGAGCGACTTCCCGAACTGTTGGCAGGCGATCTCCTGGCTGTAATATGCCACCTGTAATGCCTCTTTCCACCTGCTGGACTACCTGTTTGTAAATAGGAACACCACTCCGATGGTTAATAAAAATCTTCACCACTATTCCTCCAAAAGTAAAAGTGTTAATTGTATTAATACAATAGACATTCTACCCTGATTATACTCTGCTCCATAAATTCTGTCAAGAAAAAAATCAAATATAAGTAATTGATGTTCTTAATTCAATGAACATGTCTTGTTGTGAACTCTATAATAAAATAAGTGTAGGAATTAAGTACAAAAAGAATAGCTCCCTTTGTGCACTACAAAAACCAAACATAGAACATAGAAGGGAGCTATTCTTATGAGTACTATTGTACAGTAAATTACTGAGAAAACCATCAAAACAATGCAACAAATTTGGAAAAACTATTAACAGGTCATAAAGACATTAGAGAAATTTCTGTATTTCCACAGTGTAACCATCTGGGTCCTGGAGGAAAAAATGATAGATGTTAAAACGAGGATTCTTTTTGGGCCCTTCCTCTATAACAACACCTCTTTTCTGCAAATGCTCATACCAGCCATCGACATCAGGAGTTAAGAGAGTAATTATTGGACTTTTTTCCCTGACAGCAACTTCTTTGTGAGTGCAAAAACCAAGCATGCCACCACCAGGCACCACATAGATTCGGCAGAGGCCCTGATCTTTATATAGCTCTAAACCTAAATATCCCTGGTAGAATTCATCAGTTCTTT
>PUNT01000090.1 GCA_003551905.1 Halanaerobiales bacterium | reverse complement strand
AAGGAAAAAAGCTGTGAAACACCTGCAGCGAGAATATAATAAAAACATGCGCTTGATCAAGCACCTAGAACAGGTCCTTCATTTTCTCCAGGAGGCAGAAACTCTCCATGAGCTGGAAGAGATCAGAGAAGAACTCATCGGTACCGGCATAATGTCCCCTAAAAAGAAGCAGAAAAAACCAGAAAAAACTTACCCCTTGAGTTTTGCAAGTCCAGATGGACATACTGTTCTCATAGGCCGCAACAACAAACAAAATGATGAAATACTGCGAAGTGCTTCTTCTGAGGATTTGTGGTTACATGTCAAGGAGATGCCCGGTTCACATGGAATAATCAAAACAAATGGGCAAAAATGCCCTGAGAGCACCCTTCTCTTTGCAGCAGAACTGGTAGCCTATTACAGCAAAGCTCGCCATTCCAGTAAAGTTCCAGTGGACTATACAAAAGTTAAAAACGTAAAAAAACCCAGGGGAAGCCCCCCGGGCTTTGTCCGCTATGAAAATTACAAAACAATTATGGTTTCACCTCAAAAAAGCTAGCTCTGTTGACATACTCCCACGGCTAAAGCCATGGGATTCTGGATTCAAACAGAAACAGCCTCTGTATAAGCAGGTCTTACGTCTCCTAAGCCCAATGGAAGATGCCCCTTCCAGTGGTGCTGTTTTAATCCCATGTTTCAGGTTGGGATAAAAAAGTTGGTACGCTTTCTCAATACGCTGGATTATATCCTGAATCGCCTGGGAGCCAACTTTGTTCCAGTGCGCGTACTTGGGACGTCTCTTAAGATTAGCCATGTGTTTCATCTGATACTGGTTTAAACGCTTGCCATACAAGCCATAATATCTGCCATGGAGGGCAATACAGTGGTTGTAGATAAGGCCAGCTATATCGATTTGCTGGTGCAGGGTTTTATTCTTTTTTGAATGGTAGAGTTTATATTTGTAGGTGCCAGTGATGAGCATTATTTGCCCTCCTGATCTTCCATATACTTTCTTATTGTATCTTCAGAGATATGCCCGACTGATTCAATATAATAACTTCTTGTCCACAAAGAAGGTAGCCTTGATTTTAAAGAAGGCAATTCATCACGAAGTATTGGAGCGCTATAGCTTTTAAGTTGTCTTACAATAAAATGTGGCGCATGAGCTGGACTAGCCTTAATAAATAAATGTACATGATCCGGCATTATTGTTACATCTTGAATGTCTAAGCTTAGTTCGTCTGCTTTCATCATGAAATTTGTCCCGTCAAGACTTTTCTCCTATATTTAGTACAAAAGATAATGTGGTACCCCAGGTTATATGCAGCTGTATGAATAGTCGTCCATCTGTCTTTGCTCATAATAATATTATAACAATATAATAGACTACTGTCATCTACCTATTAAGCATTCATCCCACGACTGCAGCCATGGGCTTTCTGCTAGCTTCATCGTAAATATAAAAACACGGGGAAATTACTCATGGAAAGCATCCCCGTGTTTTTAGTTTCTCCCGTTTAATTCTCTTTAGAAATACCGGTGAAGGTAAAGTTGTCCAGCATCAGGGAAGGAGTTAGAACAGCCCCGGCAAAAGCTGGAACCCTTTCCAGTTCATTGCCTACTAACTGTACATTGTTCAAAGCCTCTATTATGCTCTGAGTGAAGCGCAGATTTTTTAAGGCCCTCTTTACCTGTCCTTTCTCAATTAAGAAAGTTCCATCTCTGGTAAGTCCTGTGATAATGGTCCTGGTGGGATGCACTACTCCCAGATAGTGGAAGCGAGTTATCAATATACCTTTCTCGGTTTTGCTGATCATCTCTTCAGTGCTGAATTTACCTGGTTTCATCTTTAAGTTAAGGGGGAATGCCCCCATATTCCTCACTTCCGGAGGCAAACAATGGCCAGTAGATTTTGCTTCCCCTTTATTGGCCAGGTATGTGTCATAGACATAGTTTTTAAACACTCCCTCTTCAATGAGGGATAGAGGTTTTTTAGTAACACCTTCAAAATCATAAGGGATCGGTAAATTCTCCGGGTCCCAGGGATCGTCTATTATTGTAATTGATGGTGAGACAACTTTTTCTCCTTTTTTACCACTGAAAAAACTTCGCCCTTCTTGACAGGCCTGGCCATTAAAACCAATCATGTTCAAATAAGTGATCATGGCCCCTACAGCTAGTGGTTCAAGAATTACCGTATAATCGCCAGGCTCTACATCATGGGTTTCCTTTGTATCCAGGCACTTCTGCCTGGCCCTCTCTATAACTCTTGTAACTTCTATATCCCGCATGTCCACCTGTAAATCTTCAGCATATCCTTCACCACCCTGACCCATCATCAAGGTTTTCAGGTAGGCCTGTGTTGATTCCCAGTGTCTATCCAATCCTTCCGAATTAATAACACTGAACCGGGAGAGGTTATTGGAGAAAGTGCCAAAAGCATTGAGCTCAGCCTGCCGGGAACCGTCCACAATTTTCTTTACCACTTCTGCCCGCTGTGCTGGTGTGGAATGGGCAGTTGCTTCAGAAAATGAATCCAGAGAAGGAGGTTCCTCCTTTTGCGGTTTGGGAAAAGAAACAAAATTAGGATCTGGCTCCTGGAATGACGCATTT
>PUNT01000016.1 GCA_003551905.1 Halanaerobiales bacterium | reverse complement strand
TTTCTTTTCTGGTACAATTGTTGTATAATAATATGTAAGTGTGACCTCCTCCGCCAGCAAACAAAGTTTGCAAGCGGACTTCTTGCCTTACCTTGTTAAAGCCTCATAGCTAATTCGCAATCTCCCCCCGGGACGCAAAACTCTATAGAACTCCTTGAGGGTCTCTTTGGGGTCAGGGGTCTGTTCCACCGAAGAAGCAGCCATTACTCCATCAAAAGTAGACTCTGGGAAAGGCAGTAAATCCCCTGCTGCATAATACTTAAAATAAGCGTTTTTAATTCCCAGCTTTCTTGCATTCTCCTGGCATACCTGAACCCTGCGAGAAGAAGCGTCTAACCCCACCACCTCATCTGCATAGCGAGCAACCGGCAATGAAGGCCAGCCATCTCCAGGCCCGAAATCCAGCAACTTCTTGCCTTTGCCCATAACAGCAGATAAAAAATCAAGAATTGAACCTCTATCAGCCCAGTGATCAATATTATTGGGATCAAAGGTCTTATATATTTCCGGCAGGCTCCTGCCAGATTGAGATTCCATATCATTATAGATGAATTCTTCTGACGTACTGGTTACCGGTGATAGTTCTTTTTCCAGCCACTCCAGAACTTCCTTCAATTATTAGACCTCCTTTTTCTCTTTCCGGGCAACCATTGCAGAATTATATCATTTTGTCCTCTCCCAGGATTTATTCAATGTTATCCCATCTTATTAATCAGCAACTGCTAAGGCATTTTCCAATGCCTTCAATATAACCATACTGCTGTAGGTTGCACCGGAAATGGTGTCAACAGCTAATGATTGTTTATCCATTACCTGATAAAGAATTCTTTCGGCATCTGCTCCCTGTCCATGGCTGTGTTTTGTAAGTTCAATAGTAGTAATTTTATTATTGGCCACAACTACTTTTACCTCAGCTGAAACGGGAAATACACTGTATTCACCACTGTATGTGCCATCCCCTATTCTGGAAAGGTTTAGTTCTCTTATAGGAGTTTCCATGAGTTGGGCCATGTTGTTTTCAATAGTTCCAAAAATAACTGTACCTGCTAAGAAGACTGCAACCAGAACAAGGATCACAGCCACTATTATGACCCTGGTTTTCTTCTTCAACTTAATCCCCCTTTCAATTTTTAGCCAGGAGATTTTAATTACAGTTTCCTCCCCAGGTTTTCCACGCATCTAATAATATCCTGATTGCGTTTTTTTTCTCTCCAGTTAACAACCTCCATTCCCTTAACAGTTGCCCCCTTTTCTTCACATATCCTTTTCATCTGATCAATAGCCCGGTTCCCACCAGTCCAGTTGAAAGGTAATTGCTTGGTAACAAAAAAGGATACATCTTTTTCTTTTAATGATGGGAGTTGTTCCAGATAAATCGACATTGGTGCCGGCAGTGAAAAAGCATGCACAGGTGACCCAAAAACAATATAATCATACTCTTCAACTTGGGGGATCTTGGAAAATTCAACTTTCTTGTTGCCGGGAGACGCTTGTCCTTCAATAGTAACTTCTTCAAGGTTAGAAGTGTACCCTTGAGATTCAAGCTTCTCCTTTATTTTTTTTGCAACTGCTAGAGTATTGCCGGTCTGAGAAAAAACAACAATACCAGTTTCCATTATTTCACCTCTTCCCAAATACTGGATTGATTCAATTTTACATCATCTGCCCAGTGTTTACTACTAATTTTTTCACAACAAGTTGTTTATGATCTTTTTTAAGATAAGAAGAAGAAATATTATTCAATCCTTGATACAATAGGCAAATCAGAAAAAATCCCAATCCTCCTTCAAAAATCTAGTTTATCCATCGAATAGTCTTCAAAAAATCTATAGATGTGTTTATCAACAATTGGATGAAAACTTCTGTATAAATTGAACCACATCGTCTGGGTGTTTACATCGGAGGCACTCAAGGGCAAAAGGGTCTACATAATCCATCCGCCACTCAGGCCACTTCTCAAGGAACCATGTTGCCCAAACTGGGGTTAGACCTACCCTTTTAGCTCCAAAGAGTTCTCTACTGCCTCCATCCCCAATAAACACTGTATTCTCTGGTGCAGATTCTACACGCTGACAAGCCAGCCTGTAGATTTTCGGGTCAGGTTTCATAAGTCCTACCTGGAAGGAGAACACAGGATAATCTATCATTTCAGCAAGAACACTATTGGGCCACGCTGCCACTTCCTCAACTGCAACATCGCTCAGAACTGTAATTCGCATTCCTTTTTTTGATAACATACCAATCATGCGAACAACAGCTGGGTCAACCCTTTGAAAAAGGCGCTCCTTTGCTCGAAGTCTCTGCTGATACAGCTCCTGAATGACCACCTCATCAGCATTCACACCAGACGATCGACATATCTCCCGCAGAACAGAGGGATAATCAGGTATCTCCCCTTTCATCCGGGTATCATGGAACTTTAGCCAGTAGTAACGCCATTGCTCTTTACTGAGCCCCAGGTACTTCCAGAACTCAGGATCCTTCCAGTTCGGATCAAATTCTGTGATCAGGGTTTCGTAAAGATCGAATATAACAGCCTGCATTATCCGCTCCCCCCAATTGAATATTGAACCTGATGCCATTTAAATTCTCTGAGCAAAGGGGAAA
>PUNT01000009.1 GCA_003551905.1 Halanaerobiales bacterium | reverse complement strand
CGGATTAACACCTCTCAATCAAAAAACTCTATCTTCACGATCTCCTGGATATGAAACATCCGGGATAGGTGTTCAAAGTGAACCCGGAAATGGCCATCATCCTGCTGGCGGAGAATGCCTTTTTCAGTATCCAGACCTTCTATTTCCCTTGAGAAACCGTCAGCAGCAACTAAGTCCAGGCTTCCCTCCAGGGATAAGCCGGCCGCCAGCAATAGCTCGTCCAGGGCAATGCCAGTTTGACCTTCAATCTGCCGGGTGGCAAAGTCCATATTTTGCCAGGTACTCCAGGCCAGGAGCATGTTATCACCAATTTGAATATGGCTCAGCTCTTTAACCTTACGGCCGGCATGGAGATCTTCTCCTCCCAGGTAGGGAGCATCCGGCCCCTCCAGACTGATATAGGTATTTTTTATGTCAGAGAAGTGTTCAGCTTTTTCCAGGCCATCGATAGCAGTAAAGTGGAGAGTTACCTCATCCAACCCTAAGTGGGCAACCAGATCCTGTACCTTAACCTTCTGGCCAGGGGGATTGATTTTTCTCAGGAGGGCTTCCAGTATATATACTGTGGAAACCTGTTCCGGTGGTTGGGCTCTTATTTCCAGTTCCAACCGGACACAGTTTTGCACCCAGTACATCAATTCTTCTTCTGGTATGACAACCCGCACCGGATATTCTCTGCTACCAAGACGTTCGCCACTTCTGTATAAGGCCAGAAGAACTTCTCGATCCTGAAAGATGTAATCAGGTATGTTCACGATATAGCCATCACCGGCAATGCAGCGGATGCTTTCCAGCTCTTTTTGTTTCAAGTCGTAATCTGCCAGCAAGGTGCTCAAAAGGATACCGCTGTAAATGCGATGGTCATCCTCACCGGGTGTAACTTCTCTTTCTACCGTTTCCTGTTCTAAAAGCCATTCTGCTGCTAGTTCAATCTTCTCTTGCGAGGGGAGGATCAGTTCAAAAGTCCACTCCTCTTCTGCTACCTCAACAGCATTGTTCCCTTCACCATTACAACCAGCTAACATCAGGGGAAAAAGAATCAGGACCAACAATAATTTCTTCATCATGTGACCTCCTTGATTGTTGAGAAAAAACAAATACCTCCGGAAGGAGGTACAATGAAAAAATGACTCCTTTCCGCACCGGGAGGCTCAGCCGTTTCCAACTGAACCCTATCGGCCCTGAACCAGCCTTAGGGGTTGAGGTTACAGGGCTCGGAGTAAGTATTTTCTTTTCCAAGGACTGAACTAATTATAACAAATATAAGGGAGATACACAAGGTAAACGGGAAAAAAAGTGTTTTTTGCTGATGATGGATAATTGAATTCAGACAGTAAGGGACTTAATAGGATATTTTTCAGGAAATTTTTTCAGGTTTTTTTTCAACAAAAAGGTAATATAGCAGTTGAAGGCGAATCTTTTATTTGAAAACATGAGAAATGAGGTGGTTGGGTTGGGCAAGTTTTATTTAGGTACCACAGTCTTAATTGTTTTTGTTTTAATTATGGGTAGCACTTTCCTGGCTGGTCCTAAAATTCCGGAACTGGAGGAACGAGATGGGGTTTTATGGGCCGGGGATGGCTGGATGAAGGAGTATGAAGGATTGAGAGTAACATATTTTACCGGTACCCCTGAAGAGATGGGCATACAATACGGTCTTCTGGCCGTGGATGATGCGGAAAAGCTTCGAGACACTTTCCGGGCCATGGACCCTGCCCATCAGGCTGAGGGATTGGGGGAGAGATTAGGGTGGTTTTTTAAAAACCTGTATGCCCGCCTGCAATTCTATCCGGCTTTTTTACGCCATACCCCCCAGGAATACCTGGATGAGATGCGGGGCTTTGTTCTGGGAGCTTCCGGCGGTACCGACCGGAACATATACGAAGTGTATATGGGCAATGCTTCCCAGGACCTGCAGTTAGCTGCCCCTGGTTGCTCTAGCTTTGCTGCCTGGGGAGATGCCAGTATTGATGGGGATATGTATGTAGGCAGGAATCTAGATCATGGTGCCATGATTGACTTAGCCCATTATCAGTTTGTAGGTTTTTATAATCCCCAGGAGGGATATCCCTTTGTGGTCCATAACTATCCCTCCATGATAGGTATCATGAGCGGTATGAATAATCAGGGCATAGTCATAGCCTCCAATTATTCAATGGTCAAAGCACAGGAGATGACCCTGGATGGTCTCCCGTACATGCTCATGTTGCGAAAAGCTTTGCAGTACGGGGGGAGCCTGGAAGAAGTTCTAAAAATTATAACTGAGACCCCAAGGACCATCGGTCTCAACCTCATGGTTGCTGATGCTGTTCTTGGCAAGGCAGTAATCGTTGAGGCTTCTGCCAACCGCCTGCAGATCCGGGAGGCAGATAATTTTATTTTTGCCAGCAATCAATTCCGGCATCCTCATATGCAAGAGTTTCAAGCTCCAGGATGGCTGGCTTCAGCCATGAGGGATCAGCGCTTTCAGGAACTGGCTGAAGAGTTTCATGGGTTAATAGATGTTCCTGTCAGCCGGGAGATAATGAGGGATAAATATGCAGCAGGTAGCCTGGCCCGGGCAGGCTTTGTTGGTGGAATAAATACTGAAGTTTGTCTGGCCAGCATGGTG
>PUNT01000211.1 GCA_003551905.1 Halanaerobiales bacterium | reverse complement strand
TAGCAAACCTTGAAGAACAAAGCCGTTACCTGAAGACGATTGAAGAAAGGTTAAAATTTATCGAAGATAGCACCGGGGCCACTTTTATTGGGGTAACCATAGGCTTTGCATACGGTGTTGCGTCGTTTCGTTATATGAACCGGGTGAAGGAAACCCTGGAAAGGTATCAGCTTGACCCTGCCGACCTGGATTTAGCAGGCAAAGCTCTTCCCTACAATGTGACAACGGAGATGGGAATGGATTTGCTTAAAACGGCCAAAAGTCTCGATGAAAAAGGAAAAAGAGCTGCACCCGGAGAGGAAGAGGTAATGGTTTTCCTTGATAAGTACGGCCACAAATCTTCATTTGAGTTCGATGTGGGAACAGCAACCTGGGAAGAAGAACCGGAATACATCCTGGACCTGCTCAATTTCTATATTGACAGTAAGGATTATGACCAGCGTATCGAGCAATTTTACCGGGAACAAGAGGAAGCGGATGAAGCAATAGAGCGGATTACAGAGAAACTGAAAATGGTAGCCGGCAGGAGGATGGCCCGGCGAGCCGGGAAAATGCTCCGGGCCTACCGACAGCTTTTCGGCCTGCGGGAAGTTCCCAAGTTTTATGGGTCCAAAGCATTTGGTGTTTTTCGGAAGGTGTTGATTAAAGCAGGGGAGGAGCTTGCCTGTGAAGGTAGGCTGACAGACAAAATGGATATATTTTACCTCTCTCGAGATGATATCCGTTCCAACCATGATCTTAAGCCTATAGTAGAGCAAAACAAAGGGGATTATTACCGGGATTTAAATCGTCCCGCTCCCAGAGTTCTAACCAGCACCGGAGAAAGTTTCTATGCTGTGGTGGAACAGATGGCCGATAATGCTTACCGGGGTATAGCTGTTTCACCGGGGGTCTACGAGGGCAAGGCAAAAATTCTTGCCGATCCCACCGAAGGGTATAAACTTGAAAGTGGTGATATCCTGGTCACGGTAGCCACCAACCCGGCCTGGACTCCGCTATTCTTGCGAATAGGTGCCCTGGTTATGGAAACGGGAGGAACCATGTCCCACGGCTCCATTGTATCGAGAGAATACGGTTTGCCGGCAGTGGCCGGGGTGGCAAACATCACTACCGAACTCGAAGACGGTCAGAAGCTAAGGGTGAACGGAGAAACAGGTATCGTAGAAATTCTGGATTGAGCATGAAGGAAGGCATTACTTAGCCGGTTTGATACAGCAAGCAGCCTGGTGACCCGGGAGCACGAGCCGGTTATATATCTAGCTCAGGAGTAACACACATAGAAATATATGCAGAGAAAGGGATTAGAGATGAACAATAAAAACATTATTATTCTATTCATAAGCATCGTCATCGCCATGCTGGGTTACGGGATGGCCTATACAGTACTTCCTTTTTTCATCACAGAGTTGGGCGGTGGTGGCGCACAGTTCGGCATGCTTTTGTTCCTTTTTGGGCTGATGCAACTGCTTTTTGCCCCCGTGTGGGGAAAGGTTTCAGACAAGTACGGGCGAAAGCCGATCTTACTCATTGGCATGATTGGTCTGGGCAGCGCCATGGTTTTCTTTGGTTTTTCCTCTGCAATCTGGATGTTGTACGTGGCCCAGGTTACTTCAGGCATCTTGTCCAGCGCCATGCTGCCTGTGTCCATGGCCTATATCAGTGACAGCAGCAGTGAGGATGTAAGAAGTGGAGCCATGGGTAAACTCGGTGCCGCAGCTGGCCTGGGGGTCATTGTCGGCCCCGGATTTGCCGGGCTCCTTGCAGGGATTTCGCTGACTTTTCCGTTTTTTATAGCCGCCGGGTTTTGCCTTCTCACCTGCTTTGTTATCCTGCTCTTGCTCCCCGAATCATTGCCTGTAGAAAAGAGATCGTCAGCGGTAGAAAAGATCAATTTAATGGAAATCAGGGGGATGTGGCAGGCGCTTTCTACGCCAATTGCCCTGGCCCTGGTGATCGCTTTTGCCATTAATTTTGGCAAATCAAATTTCACCGGGGCTTACGCTCTTTTTGCCACCGGCCGGTTTGGCTTCGGCACAGAAGAGGTAGGCACCATTTTAATGGTTACCGGCTTAATCTATGCTTTGGCGCAAGGGGTCCTGGTGGGACCTCTTACGAAAAAAATGGGAGAATGGGGAGTAATCAAGCTGGCCCTGGCCGGCAGCGCCTTGGGTTTTTTCGTGATGCTTCTGGCCATGGATTATATCACCATGCTTCTGACAGTGTCCTTGTTCAACCTGTTCAATGCTTTACTTAAACCCTCTACAATAGCCTTAATTTCAAGAAAAACTACCATGACCCAGGGTTCAACCATGGGAATTGCAGAGGCTTACATGAGTTTGGGCAGGATGGTTGGCCCTTTATGGGCTGGCAATATCCTTGATGTCAACATCAACTACCCCTATATCAGCGGGGCGGTATTCTTTTTAATCCTGTTTTTGGTCAGTTTGGTAAAAAAACCGGCTCAATAAAACAGCATGAATTATCTTTTTTATTGTACACTACAAAACTGCCATCTAAAGGCAGTTTTTGCTTCGTTCACAAAAGAGCAATTTCATCAATAAGCGTAGGCGTTTACCATCCAAAAGAGTTCCATTATCATAAGCTTCTTCAATTATCCTTGCCAGG
>PUNT01000159.1 GCA_003551905.1 Halanaerobiales bacterium | reverse complement strand
AGTTGGCAAGGAGTTGATCTCCTTCAATATCTTTTAAGAGGTACCCACTAGCACCTGCAAGTAAAGCATCCACAATGTACTCATCGTAATCAAAGGTGGTCAGCATAACTATTTTAATATCCGGATATTCTGCCTTCAATTTTTTTGTACATTCTACCCCGCTCATCTCCGACATCCGTATATCCATAAGAACCAGGTCCGGGCATTCTTCCCGGGCCTTTTCTAGAGCTTCTTTTCCACTATGACAGGTTGCAACAACCTCAAAATCCTCCTCCAGCTCAATAACAACTTTCAAGCTATCTACCAGCAGTTTCTGATCATCAACAATCATAATTTTAATGCTTTTCATTCTTATTTCCCTCCAGAGGGAGCTTCACCAAAAGCTCGAATCCTTCCCCCTTAGTTGAGCTCACAGAAAGTTCGCCTCCCAGTTCACCAATCCTTTCTTCCATGGAATTCAAGCCAAATCCATATTCAATTTCACTCTCACCCCGGCCATTATCCTGCAGTAACAGGTAGATATAATCTTCATCCTCATCTATTCTTACCTCCAGCTCTGTACACTCTCCATGTTTGATAGCATTAGTTATGCCCTCCTGCAGGACCCGGAGCATAATTTTTTTCACCTGACTGTTCAAAGGAGAGAACGTTGATATCTCTTTATGACTATCCACACCGGTTTGTCTCCTTGTCTCATTCAACAATTCTTCCACAGCACTTTCCATGTCAATAATGTCTCCTCGCTCATTTATTTTTCTTATAGAATCTTGCAGTTCCTGTAACCCTTTCCTTACCTGGTCCTGCACCATAGCCAGCCTTTCACCAGTTTCTTCAGAATCAGCATCCAGCAAGCGCCGACAAGCTTCAAGTCCCATCAAAACTGTTGTCAACGTATGCCCTATGGTATCGTGAACTTCCCGGGCAATACGGTTTCTCTCCCGCAGAATTGCCATTTCTTCCAGGGAATTAAATGCCTTCTGAAGTTGCTTGTTTTTATGTTCAATCTCATCCCGAGTACGGACGATGAGATTACGCTGTTCAATCTGATGCCGGAGCATGTAAAAAAGCAAAAAAACAAAAATAAAGCTCAGACTGTTAACCAACCCTCCTAATAACAACTGACTCCAATCTTCATAATAACCACGGATATAGAATGACAAACTGAAGCTGACAATAATTAATGCAGTATAAGGCAGGCTGAACCTAAGGTTATAAAAAAGCACCGCATCAGCAATGAGTATATAGTATAAAATCTGTGATAAGGTACTTCTATCTAAAAGAACTATAACAGTTACCAGAAAAAACTCAAGAAATAGCAAGGGCTTTTCCCAGTTATACTGGTTTAAAAACCTCTCACCAACGAAAAAACTACGGATTAAAAGAGAGCAAAAGAGCAACAGGAATATAATAAAAATCCCCAGTTGATGTTCAACATTGATAAGGAAGAGAGGTACAAAGGTAAAGCAAACAACTATTAGAGTAAGAAGATCACATATCTTTTTCGTCTTATCATCCAATTTAAATACACCTCTACAACGGTAAAAGTTTTTTCCTGTCAATGTACTTCTTCAATTATTTCAGTTTTAAAGCGATTACAAAACACCTATCATCACCATAGATACCATAATATCCCTTCTCTTCTTTCTTCTTTCTCCAAGCAATTCCTGCATCTCTTCAAAAACCACCTTTTCCATGTTGGATAACAGGTGGTTTTTCTCAATAACTACAATCTACCTTCTTCCCCACTACTTCTCCATGGAAATAACAGAGCTACAGGTGAATCTACCACTTTTTTTATATCAGAAAATTTATAATCTGCTAATTTATCTTCTAGCCGAGATCGCAGTTGCCTCACAACAAAATTAGGTCCCCAAAAAGCCATCTTCATCAACACGAATATCATTGTCTATACCTATCCTCTGAGAACATCCTTATCAGATGTATTCATGGAAAACAAACGTGCTCCTGCATTATCCTCTGGTGCTCTTCACTGGATAGTTCCTTTACATCTTTTTATTTATCAAGAGAATTGCTTCCCAGTTAAACATCTCTTTTGTTGTTTGCTGCCTGTCCATGCTGAAAATTTACCAACAAGGACATTAGCTTGGGAGGCGATAAATTTGGCTCAACAACCAGAGTGTCAACACCGGATTTTTTTGACGGTCTAATCTAACCGAAAATAACAGTTTCCTTAAATCAGCACCATTACAGAGCCTCCAATAAAAGAAGGGGGTTTTTGCCCCCCATTAGAACAGTTCAACTATACTTCTGTTGAAACTGTCCCTATCCACAATTTTATTTCTTTTTCGATAAGGCATCTAAAAGACAGTTGGTGCAGAGCCTAGTAATTGTAGATGGAACTCCCTTGGAATGTTCAAAAATCATAGTCAGGATGTCAGGAGGAAAAATAGGATGTTTGCCTCCTGCTACCGCAAGCTGTTGTTCAATATAGGCCTTCCTTTCCTCCTCATCCAGCCCTTCAAGACAATAATATGCCTCGATACGTCTGCGCAGAGAAGCAAATGCCAGGCTTTTTAACCTGGTCAACATTGCAGTTGGCCCGGCCAGAATAAAGGCAATGGGAGAAAACGAATCCAGGTTTCTGCTATGAAGCAATTTTTTCCTCT
>PUNT01000079.1 GCA_003551905.1 Halanaerobiales bacterium | reverse complement strand
CCATTTCTGAGAAAGGCCGGGCAATTGCCGGGGGAGTTTTAGAGGCAATACTGCACCTGAAAGGGCAGGTGCAGGAGCAATGAAGTTCTCCTGCCTGCCGGAAATCAAAGACAATAAATATATAGCTTTAATTGGATCTGGAGGCAAAACCGCGGCCATGATTTCTCTGGGGCAGGAGTTTATTCTTGAAGAACAAAAGGTTCTTCTCACAACCACCACCCGAATCTACCCGCCTGAAGGAATGGGGCTTAGCCTGAGCCAGAGCCTATCAGAACTAAAAAGCCAGGTGGAACGTGGTTTAAAAGAGAAAAACCTGCTGGTTGCAGGTTATGGTAAAGAATCAGGCAAGGTGGTGGGGGTGCCACCGGATTGGCTTCATTCACTGGGCACAATACCCGGACTGGCCAGGGTAATATTTGAGGCAGATGGAGCTGCCGGTCGTCCCCTGAAATTTCCGGCCCCATACGAACCCTGCCTGCCAGGAGCTAATGATCTTTTGATTCTTTTACTGGTAGGCATCAAAGGAGTTGGAAGACCTCTTAAAAGAGATATTTTCCACCGCCCGGAGCTGGCCTGCCAGCACTTAAAATGGACCCCCGGGCAAATAATTACTCCAGAGATGGTGGTTGATCTAATATTGCACCCTCAAAGCTATGGCCGGATTGTTTCCCACTACCCCACCTTAATCTTTTTCAATCAGGTAGAAACTACAGAAGAAATCAAAAAAGCCCGGGTTATAGGTGAAAGGGTTGTTGCTGCAGGAAAGGTAAAAGGGGGGGTAATTGCTTTTTTAAGAGGAAACGGTAAGATACATGAGTTAATAAAAGGTTAATATATTCCCACAGCCAGAACTGTGGGAATATGGCATCCAAGAAATAAGTTATCTAGTAGAAGACCCAATATTTCCTAACTGAAGAATACCGGGAAGACAACAGTACTCTCAATTATAGAATAATCTCTATGAAAGCTGCCCGGCGGGGGTTGGGCAGATAGAGGCCAGAAGGGTGAGAAGTGACTATACTTCTGGCATGATCAAGGGCTTGCGAGAGAGGGATTGTCAGTTGATGACTGAGAAACCGGGCTCCCTCCTGCAGGCTGGAGATAGGCTGGCCAAAATCGAAGTCAATTAGTTTATGGGTAAAGGAGAGGCGCATCTTTTCCAGGGCTTTGAGAGTTTTCTCATAGGGAGGGGGGCCACTCTTTTTATCTGTAGGATAAAAAAACTTTCCTCTGCTGGCTGGAGCAATGAAAAATATGGTTCTGTTGGTATGTGAAATCATCTTTTCCAGGCTTTTTTCAGCCTCCATGATAGCAGGGCTGGTGAAGGCAGAAAGAGAGGCAGATACCTGTAAATCCAGTTCCATTTCTGGCCATTCTCCCTGCAGGCAGAAGATGCTGGCATTATTTTTTTCCCGGGCTTTTTGCTGCAGGTACTTAAGGGGCAAAGCCTGTGAATCAATGTTATAGACTGCTTTTACCCAGGGAGTCAGACTGAGGGCAAAGAGTCCTGGCCCGGAACCAATATCCAGGAGGGTATCTCCTGGCAGCAAACGTTCTTTTATTAGCGGGACAAAAATCCGGGGATATTCTGAATGGGTGCCGGCCTCGATGTACCAGTTTAATTTTTCCTCGGTCCAGTGATTCATATTAACTGTATAACCCCATTTCGTGGAGAAATTTTGCTATTTCAGCGCTTATTTCCCTTTGGTTTTTTTCAAATCTTAAGATTTTGGTATCTTCTCTCTTCCTGATACTGTCCAGGAAGGGGTTGGGCTTATCCTTGATTACTCCCAGGACAGGCACAGGTCCTGTGAGAATTTCAATCACTTTGTTCCTGAAGGTCCAGGCTTTTTCTTCAAATATACCCAGTTCATCCAGGAGAATTAATTTCTTGTCTTTTTGTACTGCCCTGGTCAGGGCTATTGTTCCCTTCTGGTTAAAGACATTAAGGTCCGGTTGCCAGCGCCCCTGGCCGGCATAATAGATGGCAATATCAGCAAATTCCTCAGTGCTTTCCAGTTCCGAGACATAATCATGATAACTGAGATCCAGAAGGCGAAAAGCCCAGGTTCTATGGCCATTTTGCAGGCGTTGAACTGTGAAGCCACCCACATCTTTAATTATAGGAGACAGAATTGCCCGGAGCAGGGATGATTTGCCCTGCCGGGTTTTTCCGGTCAGGAAAAGGTTTTTTTTCATGAATAAATACCTCACAGAAGGATAATTTGTTGTTTTTGATTAAGTAGTTACACATAAGGGTAAGGAGGTGAAAAATTTGCGAGAAATATGGGCTGTTCTCAATGAAAGGCTTAATAAGAAGGAGTTAAGCCGGTTGGGCCTGATAATAGAAGGGGAAAACAAGGGAGAGATATCCCTATTTGACTTAGAAGGCAGGCTTCTGGCCGGGCAGAACATGGTTTTGCAAGAACCCACCAAGGATTTTTTCAACTCCCGGAGCAGAATATATGCTCCCAAACCTGACATGCGATTGTACGAGGAGGTCATATTTCCCCGACCGGTGCTCTTGATATTGGGAGGTGGACATATTGCTGTACCTCTGAGCAGAATGGGTAACCTCCTGGATTATGAAGTGGTGGTGGTTGATGACCGATCAGAATTTGCTGCTCCTTCTCGTTTTCCGGTTG
>PUNT01000280.1 GCA_003551905.1 Halanaerobiales bacterium | reverse complement strand
CAATGCTCCCCCTCTTCATTTCAATGCCCACTCCTCTCCCGACTCCCCCCATAAGAATCAGGGTTCCGCCTAGCATCATTGATCCAGCATAATTACCGGCCCTGCCACCGATGAAAACTATCCCCCGGCGCATCTTCTCACCGGCCCGGTTCCCCACATTGCCAGAAACATGGATAAAACCTCCATTCATCCCTGTCTCTTCTGTGCCATAAGCAGCACCTAAAAAGTCACCACAATTTCCCCGGACAAATATCCTCCCTCCTGTCATTCCTGCTCCCAACCAGTCATCCGCATCACCCCAGACTCTTATCTCCCCTCCTCTCATATATGAGCCAAGATGCCGGCCGGCTGGTCCCTGAATCAGTATTTTCCCCTTTCCCATACCCCACCCAATTCCCCGGATTTTTTGCAACTCTCCTTCTAGCAGTATGCTCTGTTCATCCCTTTTCTGTACAGAAAAGAAATCCCCCAGGAAAACCCTATCCTGACCATGCCAGAGCTCAAGTCCGGCAACTTCTTTTTCCGTTTTCCCCCATAACATTTCCGGCTTAATAATATCAGCTTCCAGGGAAACCCGGGGAGTTCTTTTTAGTTGCAGGGCAAACATTATTAACCAACCCCGTTCCAGCGCCTAAACAGATTATGTGACAGGTCAAAACAATCCAGGACCTTGCCCAGGGTATGGTTGATAATATCATCAATGCTCTGAGGAGCAGCATAAAAAGCCGGCACTGGTGGTAAAACCACCACACCCAGGCGGGCCAGTTTGAGCATATTTTCCAGATCAACTGGGCTCAGGGGGGTTTCCCGGGGCAGTATAACCAGCTTTCTTTGCTCTTTGAGACATACGCTGGCTGCCCGGGCTATCAAATTGTAGTTATAACCTGAAGCTATAGCTGACAGGGTTTTCATACTGCAGGGAGCAATAATCATCCCTTTAGTTTTATAGGAACCGCTGGAGATTCTGGCTGAGAGATCATCTTCTTCATAAGACCAGTAAGCCTTTCTTTTCACTTGATCCAGGTCATATTCAGTCTCCAATTCCAAAGTCCGGGCTCCCCAGTTGCTCAGGATAAGGTGGGTTTTAACTTCTAGCTCCTTCAACACCTCCAGGAGTCGAATACCGTAAATAACACCGGATGCCCCAGTAATCCCCACTATAATCTCCATACTTAATCACCTTCTCCCTTTTCGTACTGTAATTCAATATAATCAACCAGACTCCCTGCAATATCAATTTCCGTGACTCCCTGTAAAGCCTGCCAGGCTGGTATGCTATTAACTTCCAGCATGTAATAACTGTCACCACTGATTATAACATCCACCCCTGCATAATCCAGACCCAGAACCCTGGCTGCCTGTAAGCAAGAACGGCCTAGGTCAGAGGATATGCTGATAGCCACGGCTTCACCACCCTGATGGATGTTACTTTTCCAGGAAGGCCCTATTCTCTCCATGGCAGCAATCACTTTATCCCCTATGACCATCACCCTTAAATCCTTCCTCACATGTTCTATAAATTCTTGAATATAGAATACATAATTGCATTCCCTGAGAGCAGTGAATACTCTGTAAGCCATATCCAGATCGGAAACACGAACCATGCCCCGGCCCATGGAACCAAAAAGGGGTTTAACGATCACATCACCCATCTCTAAAAAAGCGGACATGGCCAGGTGAAACTTTTCTGTTACAACTGTCCGGGGAGCAGGCAGGCCCGCCTCCCAGAGAAGGGCGGAGGTATAATATTTATCAACGGTTTTCTCAATTGCCCCAGGATCATTTATAACCCGGACCCCCCTCTTGGCCAGGTAGTGCAGGGAATCCATGCGGAAGATAATCTGTTCCAGGGAACCGGCAGGAATGCCCCGGATGAGAAGAACTGATAGTTTTTCCAGGTTCTTATCTCCGGACAGCAAACGGCAAGGATTCAATTGCATATTGAATTCACTGCAAGAAAATAACTCCACTTCCCAGTCCCGGGTCAGGAGGGCAGGTTTTAGTTGTTCCAGATGCCAGCCAGATCTTTTATTACTGGTTAAAATACCCATCTTTTTTTTCATTGACTCAGGATTCTCCTGAGATAGAATTTATGCTGGCCCAGCTGGCCTCCATAATTGCCGGCAGTGATCTCCCTGACCCCTTCCCGGCAGGCAGCCTGAATACCCTTAACCATAGCATTCTCCACCTCTTTCCGGCTCAAACCCAGTAAAACTACCTCATAACAGCAATTCACATCTGCCGGCAAATTACTTTCTACCACACCCCTGATGCTTGGGCAATAAGCAGTATTGGTAGCAGCTCGTAAAAAATGGTAGCGGGAACCAACTTTGCTACCGCTCCTGACAATACCGCCGGGAAAAGGGGTAATAACCCCAGGAGTTTTTCTTATCACCTTTATGGCCATTTCACAAGCATGGAGGGTCTTCTCCAGATCTGCACCAAGAACCATAAAATTCCCACTCAAACCTTCAGTAATGGAAAACTTATCTTCAATGAGAAATTCCCCATCCATAACCGGTATGCGCCAGAAACGCCTCTCCATTATGAGCTTGCTCCCCTGATAACCATCGCCAAAATAGCGCAAGCGGCCCCCTATCCTTATCTTCTGTTCCCCTTTTGTGTTATCATAACAGGCAGTTGTTGGGACTGGCATGACACACTGCCCTATTCGCCCGCAAAGTTCCTTAATCAT
>PUNT01000173.1 GCA_003551905.1 Halanaerobiales bacterium | reverse complement strand
TGTTATTGCTCTGACCCTGCGGCCTTTCCTGCCGGAAACATCTCCTGCCATTCTTCAGCAACTGGGACTGGACAAGGAGAAGGTAAATTTGCCCTGGAATGCTGCCAGGGAATGGGGCGGGCTTTCTGCTGGTCTGAAGGTAAAGAAGGATAAACCCCTGTTTCCTCGCCGAGACCCCAAAGAGCACGCAGAGCGGCCAAAAGATGAAGAAGCATCACTACCTCAAAAGAAGAAGACAGTGTCTTTTGATGAGTTTAAGAATCTTGATTTGCGAGTAGCTGAAGTTAAAGAGGCGGAAAATATACAAGGCAGTGATAAATTGCTCAAACTCATAGTAAATGACGGACAGGGCGAAAGGCAGGTGGTTGCTGGCCTGGCCAGGAGCTATGAACCTGAGGAAATAAAGGGAAAGAAGGTTGTTTTTCTGGCCAATCTGCAACCGGCAAAAATATTCGGTGTGCAATCACAAGGTATGGTTCTGGCGGCAGAAGACAGAGACGGGTTCAAGGTATTGGAAGTGGAAGGGGTGGCTGCAGGTAGCCCCATAAGCTAATTGAGGAGGTTTTCCAATGGCTCCAAAAGGACTGGTTGATACCCATGCCCACCTGAACTTGGGACATTTTGATAAGGACCGTCATGATGTAATAATAAGGGCTAAAGAAGCTGGCATTGAATGGTTGGTAAATATTGGCATAGATTTGGTTTCATGCCGGCATACTCTGGAGTTGGTCCAATCTTATCCTGGGTTTATTCTGGGGACAGTTGGTATTCATCCTCATGCTGCAGCAGAGGTGGATAGTGGTACTCTGAGAGAACTTGAAGAAATGGCAGCTGAAGATGGTATTGTAGCTCTGGGGGAAATGGGCCTGGATTATTACCGGGACCGTTCCCCCAGGGATATACAGGCCCGGGTTTTCCGGGCACAGTTGCGTCTGGCAAAAAAACTGGGTTTGCCGGCAGTAATTCACTCCCGGAGCGCTGAAGATGATACATTCAAAATTCTTCAGGAGGAAGGTATTGAAGACATTGGTGGTGTCATGCATTGCTATTCAGGGTCTTTGAATCTAGCCGAGAAATATGTTGATATGGGGCTTTATGTATCATTCACCGGCGTCATAACTTTTCCCGCTGCCAGAAAGGCCCGGGAAATAGCAGAAAAATTGCCCCTGGAAAGGATACTCCTGGAAACAGATTGCCCTTTCATGGCTCCTGTACCTTATCGGGGCAAGAGGAATGAACCAGCTTATGTTAGATATGTAGCAGAGAAGTTGGCCGAGGTAAAAAGACTTCCCCTAGAGGAAGTTATAGAAGTTACCCACACTAGCTCTAAAAATCTCTTTAATGCTCTTAGACAGGGGAAAACTTAACAATTAGGGAAGAGTTGGTCATTTTATATAAAGTTTATATCTGATAGCTATATTAACAATTGTTGATAACTGGAGGAAGGCAATGAACAAAAAATTTTTTTTGGGATTGTCTTTATCATTCTCTGCCTATTTTCTACTGTAACACTGGATTTTTAAGACAATCAAAAGGAGACCTGCACTAACCGCAAGAGAAGGTGAGGAAGCAAATCCTGAAGGTTTTTCAACCAGCAAGATAAAACTTCGACAGAGCTTCTGGGGGTTGCTACTTATAAAGCAGCAAGCCTAGCTCAATTAGTGCAGGTCTCTATTTCTATTATGATTAAATAAAAGAAATATATGCGAAAAACATTATTCTAAAATATTCCAGAAGTGTTCTTCCTCATTACCCAGCTGCCAGATAGCCAGCCCGCTCAGGTTGTATTCCAGAGCCAGTTCTTTCTTGTATTGAAAGGACTGGCTGTCTTCGAACCAGACCGTGTGCTTTTTTCCGTTGCTCCAGTAATGAAAGTAATGGGAATGGGCCTGTGAATCCCAGATTATTTCTGCTTCTCTTTCCCGGGCCAGATTCAGGGCATTTTTAGCAGGAATGGTGGTTCCCCTGCCTGATGATGGCCAGTCATAGCCATAATTGGCTGCTCCCAGGATGATTTTTCGGGCCGGAACAAATTGTAATGCGTATTCAATGTTTTTTCTCACCCAATCCAGGGGAGCAATGGGCCCAGGAGAACCTCCAGGCCAGTGGTAGTCATAAGTCATGATTACCATGCTGTCTATGTATGGGGCCAGTGACCGGTAATCATATACATGATGCAGTTCATAAGGGAAATCTACTTTTGGGAAAACTGAAATAGCAAGTTCATACCCTCGAGGGCGGAGTAGACGACTGAGATCTTTTATAAAATCGGTATAATTGTCTCTCTGCCAGGGAGGGAGTCTTTCCAGGTTAACGTTGATACCGTCATAATTTCTATGGATGAGAAGATCCAGAACATGTTGGGCTGCTGTCTGCCGGTATTCTTTAGTTTCCAGGAAGTCACTATTTTCTGAATGGTTGTTCAGGAGAGGAAGAATAAGGAGGCCTTGCTCTTTACTGAACTTGTGGACATCCTCATCATGTCCCCCTTGTCTTTCAGATACTGTTCCATCATTGTTCAGGGAATACCAGAAAGGAGACAAACTGGAAAGATAGGGAGCAGACTTAGACAAGCTATTGCCATCATCCTCCCAGTTTGTGTAGAAGCCTTTTATCCGTACTTCCAGGTCAGGAGTATCTTTATCTTCTTGAGGAGATGGCTCAGGAGGTAAAGGGATTTCCTCCGGTATTTCTCCCTCCTCTAC
>PUNT01000087.1 GCA_003551905.1 Halanaerobiales bacterium | reverse complement strand
TACCATCTTCAATATAATCCTTAAGATTATAACTTGCCACTGAACCATCCCGAGAAACAATATTTATAGCTTCCATATTACCCATCTCTACAACATTTCCTGCCTGGGCAATGACTTCAGCCAGGGTTAGTCCTTCAAACCAGGGATAGGAACCGGGCTTATTAACTGCACCCATTACTGTAACCTGATAGGTAGCTTTATTAATGTAGACCGTATCTCCATCCTTTAAGATAGGATTGGAATCTGAACCTCCGGCAAATATTTTATCCAGATCGATAGATTTTGTTTCCGGACCAGAAGTGTGCACAGCTTTTCTCTCTGCTGAATCAAGAAGTCCACCTGCTCTAGCAATTAAATCGCTTAAACGAACACCTCTTTTTAACTCGTACACTCCTTGCTGTTTTACTTCCCCAAGAATAGTAACTTCTACAGTGGACCTGGGAATGTAGAGAACATCACCTATTTCAAGCTGGTAGTTATATTCTAAATCACGTCCTGTAAGAACTTCTTCCAGATCAAGAAGAAAGGATTCTTCTTCCCTGGTGAGCCGTACATTTTGCATGTCAGCCAGATCAGTAGGGCCTCCAGCACTTGATAGAGCATCAAGCACCCTGCCTCCTAGGGTAAGTTTATAGGTTCCAGGGTTTTTGACTTCTCCCATAACCAAAACCTGTAATCCCCGGTACTTCTTCAGGGTAATATCAACCTGAGGATCTTTTATGTACTGACCCAGTTTTTCTGTAATTACTTCATTCAATTCTTTAATGGTTACTCCCTGAGCCTCAACTTCACCAATCAAGGGAAAGCTTATCTTACCATCCGGCCTGATTAAAACTTCCCTTTGCAGATCCGGATGGCCCCAAACAGATATGGAAAGCACATCGTCAATATGAAGACGATATCCCTCATAAACATCTGCCAAAGCCTTAAATGACAGTAATAATATTAAAATAAAAAATATGGTCAGGCCAAGCTTTTTCATCCTCGCTCCTCCCAGAACAATAATACTACCTTATTTCCCTTTCGCCAAAACCAGAAAAATTCCTACTAATTTCTCCTAAAAACCTATCTCCATGGTTATAAACCCTGCTGTCCTGCTCCCTGATTCCCCTTCCTTGTGATCAGCGTTCTGTAAGAGTTCCATTTCCAGCAATGTCTTTACTCTGAACTTAGGAGACACCACAAAATCAAAGCCTGCAACTGGAATATGCCTTCTTTCTACCACACCGCTGAGAAAAATATTCTCCCAGGCTTCATCCCGGTCAGAGAAATAATCACCTACCTTCCCTTCTCCTTTACTTTCGTAGCGGTACCCAGCAAAAACAGTTATATCTGGGAATAAATCATAACCCAATAATATCCCTATACTTTCAGCATCCGGCCCCAGGGGAGTTCCTAGGGGGCGACCCCGATACTCATAGTAGGTTTCTTCATGCCGGTGTGAATAGAGGTAATTGGTGGTACGCAGGTACTCTCCTTTTAGAGAATAACCTTCCAGCAAAAAATTCTCCAGATAAAGCCCAGCCTGTACTGCAAAAAGGGGTGGGTTTCTTTTTTCTGGACCCAGGGGAAATTCTGTAACGTGCAGGTCTCCATAGAGTTGAATCCCGGGATAAGGTTCTACCTTAACATCCAACCCTACATTCATATTATTGTAAGTGGTAGCTACCCCGGGGATATATTTGGTCAAGTATAGAGGCCACAAAGGAACATAACATAGCCAGAACCCATCGAACTCCTGAGAAAATTGTGCTGTTTCTTTAACCCCCACCTTGAGACCTGGCAGAAGAGGTATCTCCATACGGTGGCCGAATAATTTCCCCCGGTTTCCTGTGAGCCAGGTGAAGAATCTTTCATACTCCAGGCCGTAAATACTGGTCTCATATCGGGCTCCTACCATGCCCGGAGCATTTCCTGTAAGCATTACAGAATCAAAAACTCCATATTCCCAGCTGGGTCGGAATTTTCCCAGAGTGAACTCTCCGACTGCTGTGGGGAATTCAAGATAGAAGAGGTCAATTTCGCTGGTTATGTCTTCTGGTCGATGCTGTATCCCCTCTATCTTGTAGCCAAGTGTCAGGGTGGTATCTTTTCCTACTTCCATTTCTGTTTTGATTAAGAGTTCTACGTGACTGGGTGTCAGTTTCCAGAAAGAATAAATTGGGCCTACACTGGACTCTGCAGGATAAGAAAGGAGTATTAATAGAAGGAGTATAGAAACTACCATAGTTTTTTTCAACAATTTAACCATCTCCTTCACTTGGCCTTATCTTTCATCAGTACAACTTTGATAGTTTGCAGCAATATCCTTAGATCAGTTACTGGAGAATACATACGGGTATACAGCAGGTCATAGAAGAGCTTGTCCTCTGCAGTAGTGCTGTATTTACTCATAACCTGGGCTAATCCAGTGATGCCGCTTTTAACTTCATGGCGGCATTCATATTCAGGTATCTCCTCTTTGAATTGTTCCACAAAAATGGGCCGCTCCGGCCTGGGACCTACTATACTCATATCACCAACCAGGACATTATAAAGCTGGGGAAGCTCATCGAGCCTTACAGCACGTAATATCCTTCCCATTCTGGTAACCCGGGGATCCTTATCATTTGATAGTATTGGCCCGGTTTCTTTCTCTGCATTATCAACCATGGTTCGGAATTTATATATGGTGAAGTGTCTCCCCTTACTTCCAACCCTTACCTGCCGG
>PUNT01000043.1 GCA_003551905.1 Halanaerobiales bacterium | reverse complement strand
CCAGGATTTTAAAGCCTGGTTCCGGCGAAATGATGGTTCAGAAAGGCTCATGAAATTCTCTGCTCGCCTCAGGCCGGAAAAGAAGTGGATTGAGGGAGTTGTGGAGGATATAACAGAACAGCATGGAGCTGAAAAGGCTCTCCGGGAAGGTAAAAAGATAATTGAGGATCTTCACGCGAGCACCTTGAAGATGAGTCTGGCCCGGGAGCCAGAAGAAATTTATGACCTGATCATTGAAGCAGCTGAAAAAATCTTCAAGTATAATATCTGCACTGTTGATATGGTGGAGGAAGACTATTTTGTGGTCAAGGCCACATCAGGGGGTGTGCCGGAAGACGGTTCCCGGAATATGCTGGTAACTGAAGGCATTGCTGGGAAATGTTTCAGTCTCGGTGAGACAGTTGTCCTGAACAACATTCAGGAAAACAGTGATGCCAGGCCGGCTCATGAATCATTCCGGGCCATTATCAGCACACCCATAGGAGATCTGGGTGTTTTCCAGGCCACATCTTTAGAGGAAGGATTTTTCAGCCAGGAGGATGTAAGGCTGACAGAAATACTCACCAGCCATGCTGCTGAGGCCATAAAGAGGATCAGGTCCGAGAAAAGGATCAAATTCCTGGGTTTCCGGGACAGCCTCACCCACCTCTATAACCGGGCTTACCTGGAAGAAGAGTTGAAACAGTTGGATACAGAAAGACAGTTGCCAACAAGCATTATTATGGCTGATTTGAACGGGCTGAAACTGGTAAATGATACTTACGGGCATCATGTTGGTGATGAGATGCTCAAAATGGTTGCTGAAGTGTTGCGGAAATCGTGCCGGCAGGAGGATATTATAGCCCGCTGGGGTGGTGACGAATTTGTGATTCTTCTGCCGCAAACTACAATTCCGGAAGCGGAAGTGGTACAGGGAAGAATAATCAAAAACTGCCATGAAGTGTATGTGGAGGATGTGCCGGTTTCCCTGGCCCTGGGGGTAGCTTGCAAGGAAACCCCTGAGAAGGAAATCTCAGAGATATTGCGGGAAGTAGAGGACAACATGTACAAGCAGAAGCTTTCTGAGAGCCGGAGCATGAGGAGCACTGTTTTGAGTACTCTTTTGAAAACCCTGGCCGAGAAAAGTTTTGAAACGGAGGTTCACACCCGGCGCATGCAGAAAGTGGCCCAAAAGATTGGTAAAAAAATGGGTCTTTCCACCAGCGAGCTAAGCCGGTTGGACCTTTTGATTACACTTCATGATATAGGCAAGATAAATATACCTGAGGATATTCTGGTCAAGAAGGGCCCCCTCACAGATCAGGAGTGGACGTTGATTAAAAAGCACCCGGAAATAGGCTTCCGCATCACCCGGACAGCAGAAGATTTTTCTCATGTTGCTGAAGATATACTGGCCCATCACGAGCGCTGGGATGGTTCAGGTTATCCTAGAGGTTTGGTGGGATGTGAAATTCCCCTGCTGGCCCGCATAACTGCCATTGCTGATGCCTATGAGGTGATGAGTAACGGCCGACCTTATAAAAAAGCTCTAAACAGGGAGGAGATAGTGGAGGAATTCAAAAGATGTGCCGGCAAACAATTTGATCCTCAGCTGGTAGAAGTTTTCCTTTCCCTACTGGAGGAGCTGGAAGCAGATGATGATCATGGAGAATGACTGATGGGAACACAGGTGAGCCATAAATATACTGGAAAACCGGATTAATTTTAGGAAAAAAATGGTTTCCCGTGAAACTATTGGCCTCATGCAGGAATTTTTTACCTCCATGTTGAACTTTATAGTGATAATGGGGATTGGCACAGGGGAGGGCTATCTATGAAGGAACAGGACACCAGATTGGGGGATCTCTTGGTTCAGTTCAATTTCATAACTGAAGAACAGCTGGATAAAGCTCTCACATATCAGAGGGAAAACCGGACCAACAAAAGGCTGGGAGAAATCCTGGTGGACATGGATTTCATTGAAGAGAATGATCTCATACAGGTCCTGGAATTTCAGCTGGGGGTTCCCCATGCGGATCTCAAGAAGTACAGGATCGATCCGTTACTTTCAGAGGTCCTGCCGGAAAATGTGGCCCGCCGGCATATGGCAGTTCCCCTGGAGCTCAAGGACAACCGCCTCAAGGTGGCCATGGTGGACCCCTCGGATATAATGGCTCTTGATGATATCAGGAGAGCTACCGGTTACAGCGTGGAACCTCTCATAGCCTCCACCAAGGATGTTAAAAGGGTTACCAGCGAACTCTACATGGGTGAAACCAGAGCTGAGGATGTTTTCCAGAGCCTGGACGAGGTTGAAGTAGTAGAGGAAACTGATTATGAACTGGATGAACTCCACGAAATGGTGGAAGATGCTCCCATAGTTCGCCTGGCCAACCTCATAATAAATAAGGCCATTCAAGAACGGGCCAGTGATATTCATGTGGAGCCCCTGGAAACCAAGGTGAAGATCAGGTACAGGGTTGATGGCATGCTGAGCGAGGAACTAACCAGTCCCAAGAACACCCAGGCTGCTTTAATTTCCCGGCTCAAAATTATGGCCAACCTGGATATTTCCGAGCGGCGCAAGCCCCAGGATGGCCGGATCAACATCAAGAGGGGTGAAGTGGACTGGGATATGCGGGTTTCCACAATCCCCACCATATTCGGCGAGAAGATGGTTATCCGTCTTTTGGACCGGCTGTCAGTGCCGTCAATTGAAGACCTGGGATTCTCTGAGAAAAATG
>PUNT01000223.1 GCA_003551905.1 Halanaerobiales bacterium | reverse complement strand
GTCATAGGAATTTTAGAATCATCAATAGGGCTTCCTATTGCATTAACTGAACTACCGTAAATTACCCGGATATCTTTATCTTTGCATACCTCCAGAAGGTTTAGGGATCCAATGACATTAATTTTTGTCGCAGTTTCTGGGGCATCCCTTGAAGCAGTATAAGTCATTGCAGCCATATGGATTACACAATCAACATCATATTCTTCTAAAACGTTTTTCAGAAATCTTTTATCAGTAATATCACCGGAAATATGTTGGTAGCCAACTGGCTCATAGGTGCTTCTGCTGATACTGAGCACTTCCCTATCCATCTTTGCCAGTTTTTGGCAAAGAAACCTACCTATATTCCCTTTTCCACCAGTTACGCAAATCATCAATAACTCCCCCATTTTCTTTATATGCTACATTATTTTTATAGAAACCATCACTGAAAAATTCAACATCAAATTTTGTAGGATTCTCCTTAATTAATTAGACATACTCTTTTAGCCAGTTCTTTTCTGCTTTTTTTCTTCCGGAGACTATAGCTAATTAATTAACTACCAGCACATTGTTTTCTCATAGCAGAGTGTTGAACACAATTTCTCCATAAGGAAATTCAAGATTACTCTTCAAGCGGTTTATTACAACCAAATCGTAATTAACTCCTGAATTCTTCATAATGCACCTTATCTTCCCGGTAATAGGTGTTGGGCTCCTTCTTTTCCCCTGGATAACCAACACAAGCTAAACCCAGTGGTTTTATACCCTCTGGCAGCTTTAGAACTTCCATTACAGCTTCTTCCCGATCCTCTGTAGGATGAACTCCCAGCCATACTGCACCAAGATCAAGAGCAGGTGCTGCCAGCAATAGATTCTCCATGGCAGCAGAGCAGTCCTGAGTCCAGTAACAAAGGCCGGTTTGGGTATTTCTGCTGGCTTCCACATCTCCACACACAACAATAGTCAGGGGTGCTCTCCTGATTATTTTCCCAGATGGGTGCAGATCAGCCAGTTGTGTTCGTTTTTCCTCATCAGTCACTACAACAAAATGCCAGGGTTGTCTATTCCTCGCAGATGGCGCAGCCATTGCTGCCTGCAAAAGTAATTTTATTTTTTCTTTTTCCACATCTCGATTCTGAAATTCCCGGATACTCCGTCTTTGCAAAATCCAGGCTATCCTTTCCGGCAAATTATCACACCCTTTCCCCCCTAATAACTTATTTCTTTTCCTTATTCTTTCCTTCCACTTTTTTAAAAAATCTCTCTTCCTGCACTATCAACCGCTCATGAGTCCCTTCTCCCACCATCTCAATTTCATCAAAGGCCTGGACACTAAAGGTGAGCTTTCGTTCATCTATTTCTTTTAGCACTGCCTGTGCCCTTACATGCATACCCAGAGGAGTTGCTGCTGAGTGAGTTAGTTGAGCCCTAGTCCCCACTGTTGTGTAGCCTTCCTCCAAACAACCTACCAGGGCATTTACAGCTGCATTCTCCATGAGAGCCAGGAGCATGGGGGTAGCAAACACCTGCAAGCTGCCACTACCAACACTCACCGCAGTCTTATCACTTTCTACCCTGACTTCTGCATAGCCCATCAAACCCACACTGATCATCTCTCTCACCTCTTTTTTTCGCTATTTAGCTGCCAGTATATCCTGCAATATACAGCTGCTGCCCCGGACATATTCCCGGCAGATGCTGCGAAAAACACCTTCTTCCTGGGCTTTTTTCCGCTCTTCAGGCTTACTTATATCGTAGGGCAGAAGTTCTTTACATTTAATGGATCCATATTTCTCCTCAAATTCCTTTAAGAACCTGCCGGTCATAGCCTTGAGGCGTTGTTTGCCTGTCTGCAGATCTTCAACCGGTGTCATTTGAAAACCTAAAGCCATCAGTGCTCCAGATACTGCTCCACAGGTTTCTCCCCGGCTACCAATACCACCACCAAATGGCCCGGCAATTTTCCTGGCTACATCTTCATCCAGACCTAATTCAGGGGCAAAAGCCATAAAAACTGCCTGGGCACAATTGCAATCACCCCTAAAAAGAGTATCAGCTCGTTCTTTTTGCATTTATTTACCTCCTTCACAGTTACAAAAAATATTAGAGAATTTATCCTGGGTCAAAATTTCCGGGCACTACAGCATAATAAAGAGTAAATCCTGAGAAAAAATAAGTACTTTTCCCAGCTCTTAATTTATTCCTAGAGCTCCGGCTCTACACCAGTAATATGGGTTATAGCCCAGTAGGCCTCACGCCGGACAGTATCATCTTCCCCCTCATCAAAGAGGAGCTCTTCCAATCTCTCCACTGCCACTTCCGCCGGCGGGCCAATTCTACCCAGAACCGTAGCCCCTCTGGCCCTGGCCTCCACCCGGTCACTGTACAGAAGATCCACAAGAGCAGGAATAGCCTCTTCTCCTATCATAACCAGGGCATCAGCTGCCAGCCAAACAGTATCTCGGGCACCTGGTACCATATCCAACAGTAATAATTCAGTTAGCCTGGGAATTGCCGTGCTGGCTGGTTCAATACCAAGGGCAATGAGCGCCCGAATAGCTGCCTGTATAACTTCATTTCTCTCATCAGAAAGGGCGTTGATGATGGATGGCAGGGCCTCTATGGCTTCAGGACCTGCTGCCTGCAAAACTCTGGCTGCCTTAACTCTGATGTAGCGATCATCATCCTCCTCCAGTATTTTAGCCACATCCTCAATAACCTGAGCCAGTTCCTCACCCTTCAGCCTGGCC
>PUNT01000210.1 GCA_003551905.1 Halanaerobiales bacterium | reverse complement strand
GCGTGTTCCGCTGCTGAGATTGATTCATCCTTATTGGAACACGAACTGCGGAGGAGTATGCCTCGAAGCCTCCTGCAAACTTAAAGCAACAGCGTAAGTTTGCTGGAGGTAGTTCACACGAGAGCATCTTGTTAAATCCCCAACGGATACGAGTCTTAAATACACTCCGCAAAAATAAACAGCATTCCACAAAACGTAAGGCAGCGGCGCAAGCGACTGTTTAGTGGTGATTGTACTGCCTATAGGTACGGCCTATGAATCCCCTCGATTTATCCATGGGGAGAAAGTCAACTGAGTTCCAGAAGATCTTTATCTACATTATCCGGTATGGTGATAGCGAATTTTTCTGCCAGGATTTTTCCTACACCTGGAGACAGGAAGGGAGGTAGGCTGGGGCCTAGTTTGATATCTCTCACTCCCAGATAAAGCAGGGCCAGAAGTACAGTGACTGCTTTTTGCTCGTACCAGGCAATGTTGTAAGATATGGGCAGCTCATTGATGTCTTCAAGCCCCAGGACTTCTTTGAGCTTCAGTGCAATATATGCCAGGGAGTAGGAATCATTGCACTGGCCGGCGTCCAGAACCCTGGGAATATCCCCTATTTGCCCCAGAGGCAATTTATTGTAGCGGTACTTAGCACAGCCTGCTGTGAGGATAACAGTATCCTGAGGTAGTTTTTGGGCCAGTTCCTGATAGTATTGCCGGTTCTTATGCCGGCCATCACAACCGGCCATGACTACAAAGCGACTTATATCCCCATCTTTTATGGCCTGAATTACTTTATCAGCCAATGCCATAACCTGATTGTGGGCAAAACCGCCGGTGATCTGGTTATTGTCCAGTTCTTGAGGCGGGCTGCTCTCCCGGGCTTGCGCTATAATTTTGCTAAAATCTTTACTGCCATCACTATTTTCGGGTATGTGCTGGATGTTGGGAAAACCAACTACATTTGTAGTGTAGAGACGATTTTTGTAGCTATCTGCTGGGGGAACGAGACAGTTGGTATTTATCAGTATGGGGCCATTGAATTTTTCAAATTCTTTTTTCTGCTGTGGCCAGGCCCCGCCATAATTTCCAACCAGGTGCTGGTACTTTTTAAAAGCTGGATAATAATGGGCTGGCAGCATTTCCCCGTGAGTGTAGACGTCAATACCAGTATTTTGGGTTTGCTCCAGTAGTTGTTCCATGTCCTTGAGGTCATGTCCACTGATGAGGATGCCGGGGTTTTCTCTGACACCAGTAGCCACTTTGGTTATTCCCGGGTCTCCATAGGTTTCTCTATGTGCCTGATCCAGCAGAGACATAACCTTTACCCCATATTCACCGCATTTCATTACCAGGGAAAGAAGGTCATCTGCATTTAGGTTTTCATCCAGGGTGGCTGCCAGTCCATCTTCAATGAAAGCAATGATGATATCATCATCATAGCCTAAAATTACTGCATGATCCAGATATGCAGCAATTCCCTTGATGCCATAGGTGAGAAGTTCTTTCAAAGAAGCCATATCTTCATCTTCCTGCCGTCCCATAATTTCCTGGGCTTTACTGTGGTAATCAACTTTAGTCTCAGGGCGCCAGTTTATTGCATCGTGCTGGGGGAATTTTTCCAGCTTTTGTTTTAAATGATCCTGAAATTGAAATGTTTTTTCTATTTGTTCTAGAAAATAGTTCTGGTGGAAGTTAACATTGGTCAGTGTGGAAAAAAGGTTTTTGATCAGGAAAATATCTGATTCTCTGTTAGTAAGGTTTTTCTTCCTGGCTTCCTGACTTAAAAGGGAAAGACCTTTGAGAGTATAGATGAGGAGATTCTGCAGATTGCTAACTTCTGGTGTTTTGCCACAAACCCCCACCTGTGTGCAGGCATTTCCTCCTGCGGCCTCCTGACACTGATTACAGAACATGCTGGCCATTATTATCTACCTCCTTCTGATTTTTCAACCAGGAACCATCAAGTCCAATAACTTCCTCCTGTAGAGGAACATTAACTTCAGCTACTCTCAAACTATCCTGGACAAGCCGGGTTAACATGGTGCAGCAGGGCACAGTCATTCTGAGAATGGTTACAGACTGGATCTGATTATTTTGTAAGATTGCCTGCAGTTTCCCCAGGTAAGATTCAATGTTATCCAGTTTGGGGCAGGCTATGAGGAGAATTCGATCCTGCAGGAAGCTTTTGTGGAATTCCTGGCAGGTAAAAGCTGTGCAGTCAGCAGCAATGAGCAGGTGGGCATTTTCTAAAAACTCTGCCTCCACTGGAACAAGATGCAGCTGGATAGGCCATTGCTTGAGACTTCCTGCTCTTTGATAGGCAGCCGGGCAGCAATTAGAGGTTTTAGAAGTAGTTGCCAGATGCTCCTTAACTGCCTGGGCATCAAAAGGTTCTGCTTCTCTCTCCACAATCTCAATAGCATCTTCCGGGCAGGCTGGCAGGCAGTCTCCCAGACCATCACAGTAGGAATCTTTTATGAGCTTGGCCTTACCATCTTTGATTTCTATTGCGCCTTCATGGCAGGCCTCCATGCAGAGACCGCAGCCATTACACTTATCCTGGTTAATGGAAATGATTTTGCGTTTCATGTTAACCTCCTTATAACAATATTATAACGGGGAGGGCAAAAACTGGCGGTAACAGATGTTACCAAGAATCGGCGTAAAGCCCCTGCCTTTAGGTTGAAGGGAAAGTAAAAACTGTGACAGTCAAGGGGGACTTACTAGGGGACTTGTATATCTACGTCG
>PUNT01000077.1 GCA_003551905.1 Halanaerobiales bacterium | reverse complement strand
TTTCTCATTCCCCTTGACGCCACCATAACCGCCGGAACAGCAAGTTTTATCACCAGGCAAATCCGGGAAGCTGAAGAGATGGACGTTGAAGCAATAATCATACTCCTGAACACTCCCGGGGGACTTCTCGATGCCACACTAGACCTGAACAGGGTTTTCCGGGCAACCAACATACCCATAGTCCTTTTTGTAGCACCATCAGGATCAATGGCAGCTTCAGCTGGCGCTTTTTTGGTCCTGGCATCGGATATTGCTGCCATGGCACCAGGAACAACCATTGGTGCAGCTCAGCCCCTTTCCATTTCACCGGGAGGAGTGGAGCCAGCTGACGAAAAAACACTCTCTTTTCTGGCCGGCCACATTGGCAGTCTGGCCAAGGAACGAGGACGCCCGGAAGACATTGCCAAAAAATTTGTTACCGAGAACCTGACCCTGGATGCCTGGGAAGCTCTGGAGCTGGGGGTAATAGATTTGATGGCTTCCACTACACCTGAATTACTAAAAATGCTTCAAGGATATGAAGTAACCATCGATGGCAGAAAAATCAGTCTGCAAACAGAAGGAGCGAAGGTAATAGAACGAGAAATGGTTTTGAGGGAAAGGTTTCAAAACTGGATCAGCGATCCTCAGATTGCATTTCTCATGTTAATGCTGGGAATAATGGGTATATACTTTGGTCTGAGCATGCCAGGCACCTTCGTTCCGGAAATACTGGGTGTCATCGCTCTTCTCATGGGAATATACGGCATTGGCCTTTTTGACACCAATACTGCAGGAATTGTGTTTTTGATCCTGGGTATTGTCCTCATCGCTGCAGAGGCCTTTACTTCCAGTTTTGGCATACTGGGAGTGGGAGGTGCTATTGGCCTTCTCATAGGAGCTATTCTCCTACCCCATGAGCCCCTCATGGCCCCTGACTGGTACCACACTTTCCGGGTTACAGTATTCGGTGTTGTCCTGGGAGTGTCTATACTGCTACTTATCGTCATCCAGCGCCTCATTACTTCCCGTCATTACTGGAGAAAAAGTGGTTCGTTTTTTAAGCCCCCGGAAACAGCCCGGACTATTCAGGAACTTACACCTTCAGGATTGGTTAAAACCCGGGGGGAAACCTGGAAAGCCAGAAATGTTGAAGGAGACAACCTGCCGGCTGATAGGGAGGTTGAAGTTGTTGGCCAGGAAGGTCTGGTATTACTGGTAAAACCAATGGAAGAAGAGAAAAATGAAAAGGAGGTTAAAGAATGACTTTTCAAGCCACACTGATAGCTGCTGCTATACTGCTACTGGTTCTTCTCTATGCCATCAGGATAGCCCGGGAGTATGAAAGGCTGGTAGTTTTCCGCCTGGGAAGGCTGATTGCTGCCAAGGGACCAGGGCTGATTATCCTCATCCCCCTCATTGACCGGGCTGTGCGAATTTCTTTGCGTATAGTCACCCTGGACGTGCCCACCCAGGAGGTTATTACCCGGGATAATGTAACCTGCAGTGTAAATGCTGTAGTTTACTACCGGGTCGTGGACTCCAACAGGGCCGTTGTAAATGTGGAGGAATATCGTATTGCCACTGCCCAGCTGGCCCAAACCACGCTGAGAAGTGTAGCTGGCCAGGCAGAATTTGACGAGCTCCTGTCAGAAAGAGATAAATTGAATAAAACCATTCAGCAGATACTGGACGAAGCCACAGACCCATGGGGTATTAAAGTCACAGCAGTGGAAATAAAAGATGTAGTAATACCACAGGGACTGCAACGGGCAATATCCAGACAAGCTGCTGCTGAGCGGGAAAGAAGAGCTATTGTTATCCAGGCTGAAGGGGAAAAACAGGCTGCTGAAAAACTGGCCCAGGCAGCCGCCATACTATCCCAGGAAGATGGCGGGCTCTTTGTCAGGCTTCTCCGTACCCTGCCAGAAATAAGTGCCCAGCAGGGCTCAGTTATTGCCTTCCCCCTTCCTATGGAACTTCGTCACCTCCTAACATCAATGTCGGGCAAGGAAAAGGATAAAGAAGAATAGTTGTTCAGGGCCGGCTAAAGCCGGCCTCTTTCATTTTAAAAGGCTGAATATTTTTTCCACAGCTTCCTCAGGGGTTCTAACCTCCGGGATTATATCTCCCCAGGCCCTGAGACCAATAACCTGACGCCCCATTTTCCTGGCCAGGGCAATTTCTGAGAGGGTTCCATAACCTCCATCAAGGGCAATAACGCCGTGAGCACTCCGGGCAATTATAGCGTTCCGGCCATCCCCCATGCCGGTAGGTAATGCTATATTCAAATAGGGATTGCCTTCTCCCCTGTTTGAACCGGGGAGAACTCCAATGCTAAAACCTCCAGCTTCATTTGCTCCTTTAGAAACAGCCTCCATAACACCGCCCCGGCCTCCACAAATAATCAGAGCTCCTTTTTGGGCTAAAATCCTCCCGGTTTTTAGAGCCAGCTGAAAAGTTTCTGCAGAACATTCTGCCCCTCCTACAACACCTATGTACGGACTCATTTTCCTGTTAGTTATGTCCTCCAGTAAAGAAGAGCAGTTATTTTCATTGTATACAGTTATGCCTTCCTCCTCCAGAACAGCTGTGGTAATTCCAGACCCTTTTATTTTAGTCCGGCTAAAAGTACCATCATATATTAGCTTTGAACCACAAGAAGGACTGTCCTCCTTTAAAATGCCAAATTTAATATTCCCCTGCCGGGCAATATTTCTAACCTCCTCTGCCCCTCTTCTGAACTCTTTGGTAAAATCACT
>PUNT01000281.1 GCA_003551905.1 Halanaerobiales bacterium | reverse complement strand
GTTTCAGTCCCCTATCTACGGGGATTTCTGTTGTGACCGCACTTACTTGAATTCTCAAAACCCACTATTGACAGCTGATTTCGCCACTATAAATTATTCAAAAACCATTGCTTTTTTCGAAGAACAAAAAACTGTACCTAAACCTGGGATATCTTCGGCTGAACTCATAAATTCCCTTCTGAAAGAGGTTAATCCATATAGCTTAATTCATACTTCCCCAAGCCAAAAGTAGTGTTTTTCCCAATATGCACCAATGATCCAATGAAAAGAATGTGGATGAATTGTTTCAAGGGGCCAGCATAAACCACTTTTCCTGTAAACCCTCCCAGGTCCATCTTATTACGTTGACGTTTTGAGTATCTTTTCCAATCATGCCACTTTATATCGTTTTCTGTAATATTTACATTCCCTACCAGGCTATCAATGTCCTGCATTTTATACTCCAAAATTTTACCATTATGGTGGAAATAACTAAGCAGGTTCAACCGGCGAAGTAAGTTCCTAAGCAGAATTGCCATTTCTGGAGTGCTGATGTAGCTTCCCTGGTATTTAATTCTCGTTCCAGTCTTGAATTCTATCTGCAGGGAGTTAACCTTTTTACTTTCAAAATGACCTTTTATCTCTTCACCTGTTATAAATAGAGGTTGTTCAATTATTTTCTCATCTTCTCCATGGTATACTGTTTTTTCCTTCTGGGTTAGAGGGTTAATATGTTTTACAGCGGTTAAATCATACTGGCTGCGTTTGAAACCAAAACCTTCCCTCCCCAATTCTTTAAAAACCAATATGAAATAATAGAGATAATCCAGTGCCTTGCCCATAAGAATGAGATTAAAATCAAAAGTTTCATTTTTTTCATATGCCTCCTTTTCCTCCAGGGGAGGCTCTATAACGAAGGGGCGGGGAGCTGAATCAGTCTTTGCCATTACCTCAGGCTTTGCCAGAGGTGCTGTCTCAAAAACATAAAAGTAAGGGCAGTTTCCTTTAAGAATGCAGGAAGAGCACACAGCTTTCAGATCTCTTTGAAAACAGGTGATTTCTTTAAACATCGAACCAAAACCACCGCGGAGAGCTGAACCTTTATAGGGCGGTAAAAAAAGCCTCTCTTTTGCTTTTATAGAAAACCTGTATTTACCTACGCGAAAATGATCCAGGTCAACCATGTAAATCCCCTTTATTGACATAATCAAATGAATGGTGGTCGGCCAAACGTAATGCTCTTATAAACACAGAATACAGCATGAATCCCGGTCTTTCCGACCTTGGAAACAAATCCCTGATTTTACTCACACCGGTTTCATGCACCAGAGGAAGAGCACTTTCGAGTGCTTCTACGTTAAGCTCAAATTCATCCAGCAGTTCTCTTATATCGTGCCTGATCCTGCTTGCTAACCGGAAGGCAGGAATTTTTTCAACATTAACACCGTGATGAGTGGATATTGCTTTAAATCCTCCCTGAATCAACTCCCGAAGGTTCTCATCTGTTTCCTTTCCTTTCAAAAAAGTTCTAAGTAATACACAAAAACAATAACCGCCTATAGTGGCATGAGGGGGGAGTTTCCCCTGCACTTTTTCCGGAGGATGTGTGTAAATCTTTTCAATATCAACCCGTGGAATTTCAAGTCCCTGGGCTTTCTGCTGCCATTCAATGCCGGCTTTCCCTATATCATGGCAGATAATAACAAGACGTATGGTATTTAATATTGTTTCTACAGAGATTCCCGTAGCAGAAGAAAGATTGGGAAGGGTGGGGTTTAAAGTTTTCAAAAGAACTTCATCAAAGTATTTCAGGCAGTTTTTGATATGCTCTTTATAGGTAAGGGTTGCCTTGACATATTTTTTATCTACTTTTCTGGGTCTTTCAATAAGTCTGGCATTTTCTGTTTCCTGCTGCCCTTCCAAAAGTAAACCAGTATCATCCGAATAAGTAAGATGGCGTGGATTTCCAAGGATGAAAGGTGAAGCGTTTATCTCACCTTCATCCTCAATGGTTTCATAGGTATATCCATCTCCGTTCTCCACCGAAATAATTGTTTTATAAAGCCAATCATCCTCATACTGTTTTTCCCAGTTGAGAAATCGACCGATAAGAGTACCCGGACTTAGCGAAAACGCATGATAATTAAAGGGTTCTTTTATATTGGGCTCCGCTATAAGTAACTGACGACTATCAATATCTCGGATAAGTTCACGTGATCTCCTTTTTTCATGCTCTACCAGGGATTCAAAGAGCCTCTTTTCTAGTATGTGCCTGCCAGAATCAATTTTTTCTGTTTGTTTTCTATCAATATCAGCCAGGCTTGCTGAAACAAATTGTTGTGCTGACTGAAAATCCATATTGTTTCCATGCAGGGTCTTTAACGATTGCAAAGTTGCCTCCGCATGTTCTCTTTTATAAGGGGCGAAAACCGGATTTTCAGGGTCCCCAGGCCAGTAGACAAAAACATCCCCTTTTTCATCTGGATACCGGGCGCATCTGCCCATACGTTGAACCAGAGAATTCGCCGGGCAGAGTTCAGTAAGAAGGCGGTCCGCTGACACATCAAGCCCGGCCTCAACAACCTGGGTTGTAATTACTATGGCTTTTTCCTTTGAATCACGGGCAAGATATCTCCGGGCAAGATTTTCTTTTTTTATTCTGTCTGGTGGTAAAAACCGGGAATGGATCAGCACAACATTATATCCTGGTTTACGGGATTTCAATTCTCGGTAAAGCTCCTGGGCCCGCTTTACCCTATTCACAATAACAAGGGTTTTCCTTTTATGCAGCCT
>PUNT01000046.1 GCA_003551905.1 Halanaerobiales bacterium | reverse complement strand
CCCGATGGTTGGGACTCAATGTTCCTGAATCTGAATGTGGCCAAAAATACGGGATACATGGTACCAATGAGCCTGAATCCATAGGCCATTATGCCTCTCAAGGTTGTATCAGGTTATATAACGAAGATGTTGAAAAACTATTTGCCAGGGTAGAAAAAGGTATTACCGTTATCATTCTTCCCTGAAAATAATCAAACTTTGAGAATAACATCCTCCCGGGAAAAGAAATATTGCGCCAGCTGAAGAGCTGAAAATGCATAAATAAAGGAGACAATGAGGGTGAAACCAAGAAAAGCCATATTTATCTCTCCCAGCAGTATATCACGGATAAGAACGATACAGTTGAAAACCGGTATGGCCAGAATCCTATAACTGGCATCAAGTTCGGGAATCATCTGAACAATCATGGCCGGAAAAACAATGAAAAGGGTCAGTGGTGTAATATAGTTCTGGGCTTCCTTAAATGAACGGGCAAAAATACTCAGAGTGAGCTCCAGAGCAGCCAGTACAGCAGAAAGTAAAAAGGCCACCAGGATAATAAGCATTCCTGCTCCTAAAGACAAGGTGATTCCCATTTCACCCATGGCATCACCTATGAGTCGGGGAAATCCATAATTGAAGGTCGCGGTCATTGATACAACTACGATAGTAACGGTAACCAGAGCTACTGTGAGTATTGATAAAAACTTACCATAGACCATCATCTTCCGGGCTGGTGGTGTTGTCAGGAGGGGTTCTAAAGAAGCTCTCTCCTTTTCTCCGGCTGCCACATCAATTGCTGTATACATACCTCCTATACCTGCCCAGATGCCAATGACCATAGGTAGAATCATGGCCATAAACATACCCTGTACTCGCGTCTCCGGTGCCAGGTCCTGCCTTTGCACATGAAACGGTTCCAGCATCTGAGGGGAAATCCCTTTGTCCTGCAAGCGCAAGTCTCGAATGCTCTGTCTATAGATGTCCACGAATCTGGATAATCTTTCTGCTCCCATTCGAGACCGGTCCCTGGTGCTATCAAAACCCATAGAAAGATAGGTAGCATCTCCCTGGGATATGGAATCTTGAAAATTGGCCGGGATCTCCAGCAAAACATCTATTTCCCTTTCCTCCAGGGAAGTCCTGGGATCCTCTACCTCCACAAGTCGAATTTCAGGTCTGGTTTTAAGATATTCCATGAAAGCCTCTCCATGGGAGCTACCGCTAACTGCTACCCGGACCGGAGCTTCTTCAATACTCTCGTACTGCCCCATGAGCAAAAGAGGAAGACCCAGCATCAGACCAGGCATCATAACCATAGGAAGCAGCACCATTACCAGGAGAGTTCGCCTATCCCGGAGAGTTTCCTTTATTTCCTTAAACCAAACTATTAGAACTGGATGTTTCAACCTCTTCACCTACCAGTCGCAAAAATACCTGTTCCAGGCCGCTGACACCCAACTTCTCTTCCAGAGTCTGAAGCTTTCCCCGGCCAACGATTTTACCATTGTCAATAATAGCCAGGTGATCACTGAGCCGAGCAGCCTCACCCATTATATGGGTGGAATAGATAACTGCCTTTCCTTCCTCTCTGCAGCGGTGGACAAACCGGTAAATTGCCAGAGCTGCCATTAAATCCAGACCAGCTGTAGGCTCATCAAATAATATTACCGGCGGATCATGGAGAATGGTTCGGGCAATAGCCACCTTTCTCTTCATACCAGTAGAGAAAGTGCCTGCCCTGAGATCAATAAAGTCTCCCATATCCAAAAGTTCAACCATCTCTTCAATCCTATCATTGATCATGCCCATGTTCATACCATGGAGCTGTCCAAAATATTTTAGTATTTCTCTGGCAGTAAGGCGTTCATACAAACCCACTTCCGATGTCAATACGCCAATTTTTTTTCTTGCAGCAGCAGGATTTTCACAAACATCCTCCCCGGCAACCCAGGCAGTGCCGGCATCCGGCTTGAGAACAGTGGCCAGAATTCTTATAGTGGTTGTCTTTCCAGCACCATTAGGTCCTAAAAGACCCAGAACCTCACCACAATCAACAGAAAATGAGACATCTTCCACTGCCACCTTATTTTTAAAAGACTTCGTTAAACCCTTAACTTCAATCATCAGTTTTACCCGAGCTGAAAAACAGCTGGCATTGACACCTCCCGTCCTCTTCTATCTCAAGCTTATGCCAATAACAAGGACATATTTTCTTTCTGTCCTCTTCATCACCCATTACTGGCCGACACGGACAGTACTGACGTCCGTGCTTCATCTTGTTGGCAACCAGACCATCTATAATCATTTCAAAATCATCAGGATCAGGGTTAACTATATAACCAGATTTCTCAGCGTAATTTTTGACAAATTTAACTATTTTAGCCTTTTCGTTCTGCAGATCTTTATCATCCATTTTTACACCTCCAGTATAACTCCAACCAAATCTCTCTATACCCATTTTGCTATCTAAATAATTTAGAAAAGTGCATAATTTATTATTCAGTTCCTTGCACGATTAAAAGTACTTGGTCGCCCAGTGGTGATTTACCTCTATTAACAGAAGTTTTAATCTCTGTCAAAGGATATTCACCTGTACCGAGCTGTTTCCTCATTTAGATCTCTATATTTTTTCTCCTGAAAAGATAGGAGCCGGCTAAGATCAACTTTACGACCAGTCATCCTCAGATCTTGGGCAAAAAGCTCATCCAGAGTTTCCATGATTAATAGCCAGGTAAGGCGAAAAACATCCTTGCCAGTTCCTGGTGTTTTTACATCAAAAGGTACCCTTGAAAGTTCCTTCTCTTCTT
>PUNT01000008.1 GCA_003551905.1 Halanaerobiales bacterium | reverse complement strand
CGCCAGATGATTATTATGAAAACCCCTATATTGGCTCCCTGATCCGCATCTTACGCATGCTTTCATTTTTAAGTTCCATACTTCTGCCGGGACTTTATGTGGCAGTAGTTAATTTTCATCCAGCATTGCTACCTTCTGCTCTGTTGCTGCGTATTGTGGCCACCAGGGAGGAAGTGCCCTTTCCGGTAATCGTTGAGGTTATTTTTCTGCAGCTGATCTTTGAGGTGCTCCGGGAGGCGGGTTTGCGGTTGCCCCGGGCTATTGGTTCAGCCATCAGCATAGTGGGAGCTCTCATTCTGGGGGAAGCGGCCATACAGGCCAGCCTGGTTTCCCCCATGGTGGTAATAGTTATTGCTGGTACAGCCATAGCATCTTTTACCGTGCCTGCTTTCAACCTGGGGGTGTCGGCCAGGATTCTTATCTTCTTCTTCATAACCCTGGGCGGTGTCTTCGGGTTATTTGGCATTCAAGTGGGAGTCCTTTTGCTACTGGTTCATCTAACTGCCCTGCGTTCATTTGGTCAGCCCTACATGTATCCTATAGCACCTATGGTGACTGGAGATCTCAAGGACAGTCTGGTCCGGACCTGGTGGTGGTTCATGAATACCCGACCCCAGACCACAGCAGGCAAAGAACCCTGGAGGCAGGATAAAAAATGATGCAGAGGGAGCATATCAGCAATCTACAGTTTACTATCATACTTTTTCTCATGCGTACCACGGTGGTAATCGCTTTTTTGCCGGTTTTAACTGCTGCTGATGCCGGTAGGGACGCCTGGATATCATCCATCATCACTTTTTTTGGAACATTGCTCCTGGGTCTTTTTATTATTCTGCCCGGCACTATTTTTCCCCGGCAGAGTATAGCAGGTTACAGCCAGTTTCTTCTGGGGCCCTACCTGGGGAGGCTCCTGGTGCTGCCAGTTCTCTGGGCATTTCTGCATCTTTCCTCCCTGGAGATTCGTATCTATGCTGATGTAATAGTGGCTGGTTTTCTCTCTGAAACCCCTTTGCTTTTTGTCATGGGAGGCATGGTTTTAGTGGCCAGCCTGGCAGCCATTGCCGGATTGGAAGTCATCGGGCGCTGTGCGGAAATTATTTTTGTTTTTTTTCTGGTCATGCTTCTCTTCAGCATCCTGGCAGCAGTTCCCCGGGTGGAAATAGAAAACTTGCAGCCTGTTCTGGCCCGGGGATGGGAACCGGTTCTTACAGGAGCAATAACTCCGGTTATCCTGGGTGCTCAGCTTTTGGTCATGACCTTTCTATTGCCGGCTCTTCAGGAACCTAAAAAAGCGATTCCCAGCATGGTATGGGCTGTTGGCGGGGCATCTATAGCTCTGCTCCTGGTGGCCCTGGTGGTTATCGGTGCTCTGGGTGCTGAACAGGGAGCCCGGTCCATCTTTCCTTTTATCAAGCTCATGCGGGCAGCTCAGGTTAGTGAATTCCTGGAGAGGGTGGAGACATTGATTGTTTTTGCCTGGGGTTTTGGCCTCTTCATAGCTGTTTCCACCTACCTGTACTGTGGGGCCAGAGGGATAGCTCAGATTTTTAACCTCCGGGACTACCGGCCCCTGATTCCTCCTATGGCTGTTATCTGGGTTACCCTGGGCCAGGAGATGAGTGGAGATGTGCTGGATTTTCGTTCTTTTATTGAACCGGAGATCTTTGCTCCTTATGCAGGACTTTTTCTCCTTTCACCACTGGTCATTATCTGGATTGTCTGGGGAATAAGAAAAATTACCGGGAGGATTTAACTCATGGGGAAAAAAGCATTTATTCTGCTCATCCTGATATTCATTTTATCCTGCAGTGGATGCTGGAATCGCAGGGATCCGGAAGACCTGGCCATAGTTATCGCCATGGTTTTTCACTGGGAAGAAGCTCATGAACTTTATCATGTTTATGTCCAGATTGCCAACCCTTTGGGTTTGGGAAGAGGTGGTGCTAATGGTGGAGGGGAGCAGAATCCTTTCTGGACCCTTTCTGCCCGGGGCCATACTCCTATAGGTGCAGTGAAGAACCTGGCCTTGAAATCTCCCCGAGAGATAACACTTTCCCATAATATAGTGGTGGTATTCACTGCTGATCTGGCCCGGCAGGGGATAGGGCCGGTCCTGGATCTGCTGGAGAGGGAGAAAGAGAGCAGGTTGGTGGCAGTTCCGGCAGTGACCAGGGGAGACCCGGAAGATCTGATCAGTGCCGAATTGCCCATGGAGGATTTGGGAGGTCAGGCTTTTCGCCGGGCGTTCTTAACAACTCATTTTGAGAAATCAGCTTTTCCCGTGTTCAATCTTTTCAACATCATCAACTACTTGGAGCGGCCCGGCCAGGATATTATCATGGGGACAATAGAAGTTTTTGAAATGGAAGGGGAGCCACCAATGCGGGTAAAGCTGGGTGCTGGAGCTTTTTTCCGGGGGGACAAACTGGTGGGTTGGTATGATGACCGGCAGGTTCAGGGCTGGCACTGGATCTCGAAACAGGTCTTTCGAGTCCCTTTGATTGTCAGGGCTCCGGGTTCAGAACACTTGATAGATGTGGAAATTTTCCAGACTTCTTCCCGGAACAGTTTTACCCGGGAGAAAGATGGAATAAAAATGTTGATGGATATGGATGTAAAGGGGAGGGTTCAGGCTTTTGATCCGGGTATGGAGGTTAGTATAGAAGCAGGGGATTTCATGCAGTCCCTGGAAAGGCGGGTAGCAGAAGTGGTGAGAAAGGATATTGAGATGGCAATATTTAAAGCCCAGGAACATGGAGCAGACGTTTTTGGTTTTGGCAATTTAATTTT
>PUNT01000155.1 GCA_003551905.1 Halanaerobiales bacterium | reverse complement strand
TAGAAAATGGGTCCGGGGACTTTTTAGGGGAATTTCCTTATGACAGGAAGGTTACACAAGCCCAGATGGAGAAAAAAAGTATTGTAGAATTTGCACCAGATTCTCAGATATCCAGCCTTCTTAGAGACCTTTGGTGTCAGTTGGAGAAGAAATTAAGAGAATAACCGTATAATTATTGTAAGAAAGGTAATTCCGGATGGAAAATAAACAGGAGGAAGAGTATGCCCAGACCACCGAAAAGAAGAAGAGTTGAATTTGTTCCCAATATAACCTATTTCAAACCTGCTGGCGTTCCACTGCGGGAACTGGAAGAGGTTACCATTAGCGTTGAAGAGCTGGAAGCTCTCCGTTTGAAGGACATTGAGGGCCTAGATCAGGAGGAAAGTGCTCAGAAAATGAATGTTTCCCGGCCCACTTTTCAGCGTATCCTTACTGCTGTACGGAAAAAGCTTTCTGAGGCCCTGGTAAGTGGTAAAGCCATTCGTATAGAAGGAGGCAACTATCACCTGCAGAAGAGGGGGAGAGGACATGCTCATGGCCATGGTAGAGGTGGCAGTAAAGGAAAAAATATATGACGGAGGTGGAGGCAATTTTTAACAGGAGAGCTTTCCTGAAATCCCTGGTTGTGCTGGCAAGTGCCCTTGGCCTGAAAGGAGCATTGAATTTACTGCCCAATTCAACAACTGGAACAGGAGGCAGTATTCCTGATAAAATGCCCTATCGTTCCCTGGGAAAAACAGGTTACAATGTAAGCCTGTTCAGCCTGGGAGGCGAAGCAACTGTGGAAATGGCTCACCGGCAAAAAGATGCTGAAGAGATTATCAATAGAGCCCTGGATTTGGGAGTAAATTACATTGACACTGCTGCCCAGTACGGTGGAGGAGGCAGTGAAAAGAATATTGGCAAGGTCATGAGTTATCGACGGCAGGAAGTATTTCTGGCCACTAAATCCCATGACCGCACTTACGATGGAACAATGCGGCTCTTCGAACAGAGTCTTAACCGACTGCAAACCGATTATATTGATCTATACCAACTGCATAATTTACGCTTACAATCAGATTTGAATAGAGTATTTGCTCCCGGAGGAGCAGTTGCGGCATTGAAAAAACTGAAAGAGGAAGGGGCAATACGTTTTGCCGGGGTTACAGGGCACCGTGACCCGGATGTGCTGCTTAGGGCAATAGGAGAGTTTGATTTTGATTGTATTCTCCTCTCCCTCAATGCCGCTGACATACATTACAGGCCTTTTCAGAAAGAACTATTAAAGAAAGCACTGGAAAAGAATATGGGTATCATAGCCATGAAAGTTTTTGCACGGGGAAGAATATTGAGAAGCAGTGGTGTAGACAGTGCTAAAAAAGCTCTAGATTATGTTTTTAATTTCCCTGTAAGTACAGTAATTGCAGGTATTTCCAGTGTTGAAGAACTGGAAGAAAATGTGGAAACAGCAGTAAAATTTCAACCCCTATCGTTTGATGAAAAGAAAAGATTAGAGGAATTGACTGCCCATTATCAGGAAGAAGGGAATTTCTTTAAATATCACTGGTAGAAAAAAATATGATGTGCCCGGCTCAGAAAGAGCGGGGCAATTTTTATATAAATATATATTTTATGCCAATCATAGAATATATTGCCTGTTCCGGGGCATACTAATAAAAAATTGAGCTGAGGAGGAGTTTCTTTTGAAAGTTGTAGTAACCGGGGCAGGAGAAAAGCTGGGAAAGTGGGTGGTAAAAGATTTAACAAGGGCTGGATATGACGTCCGGGGTACTGATTTTAAATCAGTCAGAGAGAAATATACCAGGGCTGACTTAAAAGATTATGGCCAGGTCTGCAAGGTGATAAAAGGAACCGATGCCATTGTCCACCTATCTACACTACCGGATATGGTGCCGGCTGTACCGCAGGTAGTTTTCAGGGAAAAATTGCTGGTAGATTTTGCAGTTTTTGAAGCTTTCAAGGACTTGAACATATCCCGGCTTATATGGGCTTCCAGTATGGGTGTACTGGGTTCTAAGCAGATCCAGTATTTCCCCATTGATGAAACTCACCCATCCTTACCTGTTTCAGCATACGCCATGGCTAAATACCTGGCAGAGAAACTGGTCAAACTCTATCAGAAAAACTCCCGGCAAACCTTCACTGGGCTTCGTTTCCCTCGACTCTTTGAACCTGAGGATTACTGGCAGGTACCGACCTTCTGGAGTGGCCGGGAAAGGGAAAGAATTAAAGAGGAAATGTGGGCTTATTGTGATGTTCGAGATGCTTCCCAGGCCTGTCTTCTAGCCCTGGAAAAAGTGGGGTCGGGAGAAATATATAATATTGCTGCTGATGATACACTCATGCCGGATAAATCTCAGGAGCTTATAAGAAAACACTTTCCCGGAGTTGGTATCAGGAGAGGTTTAAAGGATTGGGGAAGTGTTATTTCAACAGAAAAAGCAAGGAGCAAACTGGGTTACAAACCCTGTTATTCCTGGCGGAATGTTTTGGATGAAGATGGCCAGCAAAAAGATAAAACTGAAGAAAGAGTAGCCAGAATAAATCTTGAATAACTATAAAAAGAAGATTGGGGCAAAAACAGTTAGATTATTGCTAGTAAAATTACCCGGATGTGCTATTCTTGGGCAGGATACTTCCAAGAAAATCCCTGGCAATAATTATTTAAGGTTTAGATGAAAAAAACACAAAAACTTAATAATTTCAAAACATTTACATCAAGAAAATAAGTTATACTAAAGGCAGGAAAAAATCAGGAGGTGAAAAATGTGAGAAAGAAAGCTGTAATTTTC
>PUNT01000184.1 GCA_003551905.1 Halanaerobiales bacterium | reverse complement strand
TTCTGGCAATCACAACAGCCGGCCCCACAAATTCCAGGGCTTCCTTAACAACCTTCTGGGTTCTCTGCACATTGCCAGGATCAATTACTTCTAAAAAATCCACGCCCATTCCCTGGACCACTTCTTCAACTGCTACTGTTTTATAATTTCCGGGCAGGGGAATGCCTGGGTGGGGTTGGTGGCCAGTCATGGCTGTGGTGCTGTTATCCATGATGATAAGGGTAACGTTGTGTTGATGATGAACTGCATTTATGAGGCCGGTCATGCCACCATGGAAAAAGGTTGAATCACCTATGAAAGCTACAACCGGCTGTTCTGTGGCCTGGGCAAATCCTCCAGCAGCACCAATGCTGGCTCCCATGCTCAAGAGGTAATCGGCAGCAAAAAATGGAGGCCCACAGCCCAGACTGTAACAGCCTATATCACTGGAATATACTGGCTTAACTTTTCCCCGGGTCACAGATCTCACTGCCCGTCCCACAGCGTAATAGGTGTGCCGGTGGGCACAACCGGGACATAGAACAGGGGGCCGAACAGGAATATTCAGCTGTCCTTCTTTGAGAGCAGGAGGTTTTTCTCTCCCCTTTTCTTTACAATCCAGGGCCTTTTCCACAGCTTCCCGGACCATGCTCATATGGTATTCATAGAGCCGGGGCAAGTACCCATCATTTTTGCCCAAAATCTCCACCTTCACACCTCTTCTGGCTAAGAGAGCTGTAATCTCATTTTCCATCACTGGTTCCAGTTCCTCCACAATGAGAATCCGGTCCAGGTCACGGGCAAATCTGATTATGAGTTCCTCCGGCAGGGGATAACTGAAACCAAGGGTCAGGAGATGGGGCTTGTCTTCACACCTCTCCTGCACTTCCCGGGCATAGGCTGCACCTACACTGCTGGCAATTATTCCAGTTTTACAGTTGCCGGGAACAATAGTATTGTAAACGCTCTTTTCTGCTATGACTTGTGCTTTTTGCAACCTTTCTAAAAGCTTCTCATGCTGAATTCTGGCATGACCGGGTATGAGAACAAAACGCTGGGGATCTGGTTCAAAAACACCTTTTACCTTTCCTTTCCTGAGCGCACCGAATAAAACCGGTCCCCGGGTATGGCTAACCCGGGTGGTGAGGCGGAGGAGAACTGGCATCTTTAGTTCCTGAGAAAGCTCAAAAGCACTCACTGTAAAATCTTTGGCATCCTGAGGGGTAGCCGGCTCCAGAAGGGGAAGACCGGCCAGACGGGCATAGATGCGACTATCCTGTTCATTCTGGGAAGAATGCATGAAGGGATCATCAGCCACAACAATAACCATACCTGCAGTAACACCTGTATAGGCTATACTCATGAGAGAATCACTGGCCACATTAAGACCTACATGTTTCATGGCTGTGAGAGAACGCACTCCGGAGGAGGCAGCTGCAGCAGCTGTCTCCAGGGCAACTTTTTCGTTGACAGAATATTGGTAATAAACTGAACAGCTATCTTTGATTCTCCAAAAAGTGTCTCCTATCTCAGAAGACGGGGTGCCGGGATACTGGGCTGTGACACCAACTCCGGCTTCTAAAGCACCCCTTACTACTCCTTCATTTCCCAGGAGCAAATACTCCTGTCCTGCAACTCCTTCTATAATTTCCATGTTGTCCCTCCCCTTAAAACTTGGTCAATATCCAATGCGAGCAGGGATAAAATCACTTCTTAAACCTCTCTTCCACCAGGTTCTGAAGATAACTGCCAAATCTACCCTTAAGTTCTTCTTTTTCCAGGGCATATTCTATGGTAGCTTCCAGATAACCCATTTTGCTGCCTGCATCAAACCGCTGTCCCTCAAATATATGGGCATACATATCTTCTTTCTGGGCCAGAATATTCAGAGCGTCGGTGAGCTGTATCTCCCCGCCTACTCCGGGCCCGGTTTCTGCCAGTATGGGAAATATTTCAGGGCTAATTATATATCGGCCCAGTATGGCCATGTTAGAAGGGGCTTTACCTATATCAGGTTTTTCTACCAGGGTTTCTACCCTATAAGTCCTGTGGCTACCCTCCCTGTATTTTACAATCCCATACTTATTCACTTCATCATCAGCTACCTCCTGAACACCAAGTACTGTACTTTTCTTCTCCTCATAAACGTTCAGGAGCTGCCTGATACAGGGGGTCTGGGATTTAACGATATCATCACCTAAAAGCACAGCAAACGGTTCCCGGCCAACAAAAGTCCGGGCACAGTAGATAGCATGTCCCAGACCTTTTGCTTCTTTCTGACGAACATAGTGGATATTTACCATCTCAGAGATTTCTTCCACAATACTCAGAAGTTCTTTATCTCCTTTTCGGGCCAGAGTGGTTTCCAGTTCTATAGATCGGTCGAAATGATCTTCAATGGCTGTCTTATTGCGGCCACTGATGATTAAAATCTCCTTTATTCCTGAATGGATAATTTCTTCTACTATAAACTGCAGAGTGGGTTTATCCACTATAGGCAACATCTCTTTAGGAATAGCCTTGGTTGCCGGTAAAAATCTGGTTCCCAGACCTGCTGCCGGAATTACCGCTTTTGTCACTTTTTTCATAAAAATCACCCTCAACTGATTATTTTCTAAAGCCCGGATACCTCTCCTCTGGAATTTCTTAAAATAAATACTATCCTGAATTATCTAAATCCAAAGTTTACTCATCATAAATCCATTAACTGGCCTTTATTCCTGGCAGATTTATAGGCTATCTCCAAAATTCTCTGAACAGCCAGACCGGAATGAAAATCTCCGTTTGTTGGCCAGCCAGGACTTTGATAAATAGTTTTTAAAAAC
>PUNT01000233.1 GCA_003551905.1 Halanaerobiales bacterium | reverse complement strand
TAAGAAGTTAAAACTCTTAGAGCAAGCTAATACTTTGCTTATAGAAAGGAGGAAAGGCGATTCCTCTCCTGCTTACGCTATCGCTTAGAAGCGGGAGTATCCTCGCCTAAAACAAGATGAAGGATCTTTCCAGGCTTCTCTATAAGGATTTGAAACTTAACAGGTTTTTTCTCATTTTTCTACCGGTTATAACTGGTCTATGGCATGTTTTCCTGACCTCCCGGCCTGGTCTATGGCAGGGCATGCCACCGGCTGCCATCCCTCTGGCCTTTTTACCCCTGATACTACTTCCTTTTTGGGCCTTACTGGTAGGGTTTAACAGCTGGAGGCAGGAGTGGCGGGAAAAAACCATATTCCTCCTGGGCACATTGCCAGTTTCCGGCATCAAACTTGTCACTGCCAAGCTTTTAGCTTTATTAGCATTGGTCATTATCATCCTGGTAGTTTTCATTATTAGCCTGATTGTCTTCATTGATATGACTATTATCCAGGAGTCTATAGGCCTGAATATGTTTTTTATAGAGGGGGCAAAGATACTACTTCTTTTTCTTTTTTTCATAACAATAATAGCTGTCCTTACCCAATGGACGTATATAACAAGCCGCCTAGTGGAAAGATTTTCTGGCCTTGCCGCCTTTCTTATCTTCTTTATATCAGCCTGGGGAATAGTCCGGGCAGGGGCACTGCTACAGCCAGTTTTTGCCTGGGTTCCTCTGATTACCTTTAGCGATTTTACAATAACTGATAATGGGTATTCCAGCAGTGTTTATCTGGATATGAGCAATATTTTATCTCTTCTGGCAGTGGCGGCGCTTTTGCATCTGGCAAGTGGTTACCTGCTGGAGAGGGAAATTGATTTTTAAGGAGAGAGGGTCATGAGCAACAGGCAAAAAATCATTCTATTAGTTGTTTTGCTTTTAGCAATTGTTGCAGTCCTGGACTTTTACCACAATGGTGTTCAGGTAATGGGAAGCTACTCTTTATTATCTTTCCAGCCTGAGAGAATGGTAAGGCCAGGAGAAATGGTAATGAGGAAAGAAGCTTTTTACCGGACTTCTGTGGAGGATATAGACCTGGTTGTATTTGAGAATCCTGGACTTTTGCTGATGCGTGCTAGCGAGGATGAAGATTTGATTTTGCAAACACAGGGAGTTTTCCACAACCTTACTGAGGAGGAGGCTAATAAGCATCTGGAAGATTTATTGACAAAGCAGGTGAAAGAAGGGGTAATTTACCTGGAGAACAAGGGAATGGAGAACATGATAGGGGACATTTCCTTTATTCTACATGTCCCAGCAGGAGTAAATGTGGAAATTGTCAAAGTATACAAATTGCAGGCATATAACCTGGAGAATAATGTTAGGGTCAGAGGAGTACAGGGAACAGTAACTCTGGGAAATATAAAGGGCAATGTTGATATTGCAGGAAGCCCGGTTTCCCTTATCTGCAGGAACATCCAGGGTAGCCTTACATTAAATGGTGGCAGCCAAGAAGTTATGTTAATGGATATTACCGGTCCGGTACAGGGAAACTGGAAAGCTCAACGTTTTGTGCTGGAAAGAGTTTCAGGTCCCATAGGTCTCAATCTTGACTAATGAGACTTAATGCTTAAGCTTTGCAGTGGAGCTCAAATTTGAAGGGAGGAAATTGAATTGCCCGGTAAATTGTTCTTAGGTTTTTTGCTCTTTTTGATTATGATTCTAGCCCTGGGGTCAGGTGCTTTTGCTGAAGAAGATAATGAAGCAAAAGAATCAGGGAGCTCCGGCTGGCGGTTACGGGCCTTCAATACCAGGGGTAGTTTTGGTATAAGCTTGATGGAACTGGATTTTGCCGGTTTGAACGCCCTCTTGCCCCATGATGATTTACACCTGGATAATCATCTTTTTGTTCGCCACTGGCATGCTGTAATAGGGGCCAGGGAAGGTTTCCGTATTGGCTGGTCCCATGTTCAAACCTCCCAGTACCAGACCGCAGGTACTCAAAAAATCGAGTACAATCTCACCATGAATGGCGTTCTATTAGAATGGGGGACCATGCCATCCAGGGAAGTTGACATGGGCCTTGGTCTGGTCCTGGGCCGGGGGACCACCCGCTTGAACCTGTTGCTGGGAGATGATGATAAGCTGGAAGATGTTCTTATAAATCCCCAGACCACCAGCCTCAGGCAACCTTTCTACTTCCTTGAGCCTCAGCTCAATATGCGGTTTCGCCTGACCTCCTGGGCTAATCTGCACGCCCATGGTGCCTACACCCTGTCCATTGGTGAAAACAAGTGGTATATGGATGGGGTGGAGGTTAAGGGTTCACGTCAGCCAGTAGATGGCTGGAGAGTTGGTATTGCCCTGGGTTTGGGTTTCTAATACTTTTAGCTATAGAAGCTAAAATTTGGTTTTTGGAGGTAATGTATGATGAAAAAGTTAGGGATTATATGCTTAATATTATTCCTGGCCCTAGCCCTGTATCTGGGAAGCAGTATTGTGGCTTTAGAAGAACAAGGGGTTTTAGATGTGGCCCGGGATATTCCCAGGACAGATCCATGGACCGTTACTGGTTGTCGGATTGAGGATATTCCTGAAGCAGTCCGTGGCCAGCTTTCTTTCAAATTTGGTGGGGGCTGGTTTGCTCTGGACGCTCATTGCCCGGAAGACTGGTGGTATCATGGTTCATTTTGTGGTCCAAAGAGAGTTTACCCTTTAAGCACTCCCGGGATAAGTGTTGTCAGAGGATGGTTATTGCAACCGGGCTTTTGGTGGACCAATACCAGTATGGAAAATTCCTGGGAAGCTCATGTTTCGCCGGCCATAGATTGGAATTTAAGCATAAGTCTGGGGACAGCAGGAGGAGAAATAGATTTAAGGGGTATCAGGACAGATTGCCATATCAGGCTTTTGAACAGCCAGCTAATCCTGCGGCCTGCTGAAGCAGGGCAGGAAAGCAGTTACAGTATAATGTCCTTCAGATCTCATCTGATCATGGAGATACCCCAGGACGCCCCGGTAAGAATTAGATTTAGTGGCATATCAGCAAAATCTAATCTTTTAGATCTGGGGTGGGAAATTGTGGATAAATACTATGTCTCTCCTGCCTGGAGTCCCAATACCAAGGCTGTAGATGTACAGGCAAATATGCTTTATAGCGAGTTGCAGGTTATAGTTATTGAGCAGGGATGAATTTGAAGAAACCTTGTTAGGGCATTTTCTAAAAACTGTGACCAGGCAAAATTTTCTGGTATAATAAAAATTGCCATAACTTTTCCTGGAAAAATATTGGGAAGGATGATTATCATGCATCGTGTTTTTGCCACCCGGCGTATTCCCCAGGAAGGATTAGCTATATTAGAGGGGAAGTGTCATCTCAAGATCTGGGAGGAGGATGTGCCACCTCCCCAGGAAGTTCTTTTGGAAGAAGCAGCTAAGAGTGAGGGTTTATTGTGTCTTCTAACTGATGAAGTGGACCGGGAAGTTTTGAGAGCAGGCAAAAACTTAAAAGTTGTGGCCAATTATGCTGTGGGTTATGATAATATTGATATTGAAGAAGCTCGCAATAGGGGTATAGTTGTTACCAATACACCCGGAGTACTTACAGATGCAACTGCAGATCTAGCTTTCAGTCTCCTTCTGGCCGGAGCCCGTAATCTCATCCCTGCTGACGGTTATACCCGGGCTGGAAGATGGCAGTCCTGGGGACCAAGGCTTTTCCTGGGACAGGAGGTCTGGGGTAAAACCCTGGGAATAGTGGGGATGGGAAGAATAGGCCGTGCTGTGGCCCGCCGGGCCCGGGGCTTTGATATGAATATTCTATATTATAATAGAAGCAAGCATAAGGATATAGAAGAAGAACTGGGTGTACAGAAGAGGGAGCTGGAGGATCTTTTAAGGGATAGCGACTTTGTCAGCATCCATTTACCTTTAACAGAAGAGACACAAAACTTAATAGGTGCAGAAGAATTATCCCTGATGAAACCCACAGCTGTTCTCATAAATACTGCCCGGGGTGAAATAGTGGATCAAAAAGCCCTGGTAGAAGTTTTGCAGGATAAAAAAATATTTGCCGCTGGACTTGATGTTTTTGCGAAGGAGCCCATTGATCCTCAGGATCCTCTGTTGAGCCTGGATAATGTTGTTGTTCTTCCCCATATTGGCAGCGCATCTTATGCAGCCCGGCAGAAGATGGCCATTATGGCCTGTTCTGACCTCCTGGCTGTTCTGGAGGGTAGGGAGCCGGAAAATCCGGTAAATTTTTCCGGGTTGCAGGAATAATAGAATTAAAGGAGAAGACTAAAAGGGAGAATTGAATATATTCTTTTCTGCAGGTTCCCCTTGGATTAATAGGGAAGCCCAGGGCTTTTAGCCTAAAGGGCGCGGACCCGCCACTGTATTCAGGGAGCAACCGGCTTTGTTAACCACTCGCTTGCTGCGGGGAAGGTTGCCGGAAGCTTTGAACTGGAGCCAGGAGACCTGCCTGTAGAAGGATAGACCAGACCTTCGGGGAGAGGAGTGGTTTTATGTTTTGGCCAGGTTTCTCATAACCCCATTCAGGTGTGGGGTTTTCGTCATTTAAGGTCATAAATTTTGAGAATGGAGGGTTTAAGATGCTTCGCATAAACTTAATTGTTATTGTAGCAGTTGTGGTTTTAGTCCTGGTAGGTGCTCTAGTGTGGGGTCTTTTGGGTGGTGGTGAAACTAAAAAAATTGTGGTTATGGATGATATGGACAGAGAGCTCAAGCTTGCAGGTAGGCCGGAGCGCGTGATTTCACTGGCCCCGAATGTTACTGAAATACTCTTTGCACTGGGGCTTGATGACATGGTTGTAGGAGTTACTACAGAGTGTGATTATCCTGCACAAGCCCGGGAAAAAAGGCAGGTAGGAGATATAAATGTGGATTTTGAAGCAGTTTTGGAACAGGAACCGGATCTCATCTTTATGATGGGAGGAATGGAGGAAGCCCGGGAGAGGCTGGGAGAACTGGGATTAACCGTTGCAGTAGTGGATCCTAAAGATCTGGATGAGGTTATGGAATCAATTATATGGGTAGCCCGGATAACCGAAGCTGAGGATACTGGAACTGAACTGGTAGAAGATATGCAAGCCCGGATAGAGCTGGTCCGGGAGAGAGCCGGGGAATTTGAGCATGAACCCACTGTATTCTATGAAGTGTGGGATGAGCCACTCATGGCAGCTGGCCCCGGGACCTTTATTAACGCTCTAATACGGGAGGCTGGAGGCAAGGATATTGCTCAGGATATGCCCCAGCCCTGGGGTGTTTTCAGTGAAGAAAAACTTTTTCAGGAGGATCCTGAAGTAATCCTGGTTTCCTGGCATGACTATGAACAGGTGCTTAAGCGGGAGGGCTGGCAGGGACTGCAGGCCATCAAAGATAAGCGAGTGGAATGGATTGATCCGGATATCATAGCCAGGCCCGGGCCCCGGATTGTTGATGGGCTGGAGGCTGTTCAGGCAGCCATCTTCCCCGAGGTTCATTGATGCAGGGGAATTTGTCAAAGTCCGTTATTTTCATAATCACCCTTTTCCTTCTCCTGGCAGGGGCCTTTTTGGCCCTTGCCTGGGGAAGCGTGCCTATACCCTGGTCCAGGTTACCAGTTATTCTGTTTAATCCCGGTCCAGAAGAGGGTACACTGCAGCTGATACTGGTTCAGCTTCGTCTGCCCAGAATTGTTCTGAGCATGCTGGTTGGTTTTTCCCTGGGAGTGGCTGGTTGTGTTTTCCAGGGACTTTTACGCAATCCTATGGCTGATCCATACCTGGTGGGTATTTCAGCCGGAGCAGGAGTAGGCGCCCTTATGGCCATGGTCCTGGGCTGGCAGTTTCAGGTCCTGGGACTGGGAGCTGGACCCTTTCTAGCCTTTGCTGGAGGCCTGGGAACAGTTCTTTTTGTCTATCGTCTGGCCCGGGTTGGAGGGAAGGTGCCGGTAACTTCTTTCCTCCTGGCAGGTGTGGCTGTTGGATTTCTACTCAACGCGGTTATGTCGGTGCTTATGGTGGCCATGGGCCGTGATCTGCATAGAGTACTGTACTGGCTTCTGGGCAGCTTTTCCGGCCGGGGCTGGACACAGGTGCAGCTCATAATACCTTATTTCATAATAGGTTTGATTATCCTGGTAACTCAAGCTCGTAATCTCAATCTTCTGGTTCTGGGAGAGGAGGCAGCCCTGCACCTGGGAGTAAATGTGGAAAAGAGCAAGAGGTTGTTGATTGCCGGGGCTACCCTTCTCACAGCCAGTGCTGTTGCAGTTAGTGGCCTGGTGGGTTTTGTAGGCCTCATAATACCTCATATCATGCGCATACTGGCCGGTCCTGATCATCGTGTGCTTTTGCCCCTCAGTGGGTTGGGTGGTGCCCTCTTTTTGCTCTGGGGAGATACAATGGCCCGCTCCTTGATGCCTCCTGTTGAGCTGCCGGTAGGTGTCATTACTGCCCTGGCCGGCGGCCCTTATTTCCTGTACTTGCTCCGGCGTTACAGGGAAACCTATTTTGGGGGAGGGTGATTTTTTTGTCTCTTTACGAATTGAAAGAAGTTTCCTTCTCCTATGAAAAAGAACCTGTTCTGAAGGATCTGCAACTGGAGATCCGGGAGGGAAGTTTCCTGGGACTTTTGGGGCCTAATGGTTCCGGGAAAACAACTCTTCTTCGCCTTCTATCAGGGGCACTTTCTCCACAGAAGGGAAATGTGTTCTTCAAGGGGCAGGAGGTGAGTCTCATGGAGCCGGCAGAACGAGCCCGGGCTATGGGAGTGGTACCTCAGGAATTTAACCTGGATTTTCCCTTCGTTCTGGAAGAAGTAGTGGCTATGGGGCGCTATCCTTACCTGCCTTGGTGGGGGGCTCTGGGAGCTATGGATCAGGAAAAGATAGAAGAAGCTCTGTACATTACAGGGTTGGAGCGTTTGCGGAAGAGGACCATAAATCGTTTGAGTGGTGGGGAAAGGCAGAGAGGAGTTATTGCCCGGGCTCTGGCCCAGGACCCGCAAGTCCTGCTTCTGGATGAGCCAGTTTCCAACCTGGATATTCGTTATCAGCAGGAAGTTTTTGAGCTCCTGGCCAGGTTGAACCATGATAGAGACCTGACCATTATCCTGGTTTCCCATGATCTAAACCTGGCAGCCCAGTACTGCAGTGAATTGGCCTTATTGAGCCAGGGCAGCATAAAAGCTATGGGAAGCCCCAAAAAGGTTCTGGAGGCAGGCCTGGTGGAAAGCACCTATGGGGTAGCTGTGGAGGTGGCAGAAAATGCCCTTACCGGTCGGCCCCAGGTTAGCCTTTTACCGCACCGAGCCCGGGCTGCAGGAGAAATAGAAAATGGCCCCTGGGTCCATGTTATAGGTGGTGGAGGATCGGCTCAGCAGATTCTTTATGGGCTCAAGCGTTGGGGATTCCGGGCCAGCCTCGGTGTGGTGAATGCTGGTGATACTGATGCAGAAGTTGCCAGAAGATTAGATATTCCCCGGGTTCTGGAGGCACCTTTTTCAGCAATTTCAGCAGGAGCCAGAGAGGCCAATGAGAAATATATTGAGCAGGCGGACTTTCTTCTCATAGCAGATGTGCCTTTTGGTGGAGGCAACATGGCTAACCTGGAATTGGCTCTGGAAGCGGCCCGACGAGGATGCCGGGTTCTGCGAATAAAGGGAAAAAGCATAGAAGAAAGGGACTATACCGGGGGGAGTGCAGCCTGGCTCTGGGAGGTTCTAGGTTCTCTGGGAGCTATTGATATAGAACTGGAGGAGGTTTTTAATCACCTGAAAGGGGGAGTTGAGAGTGAATAGGAAGAGGCTTAAAGAAGGATTAATACAGGTCTACACCGGTGATGGCAAAGGGAAAACCACAGCTGCTTTGGGTCAGGCCTGCCGGGCTGCCGGCCATGGTCTCAAAGTGCTGATAATTATGTTCATGAAGGGAACAGGTGTGGCCGGTGAGCTATTTGCTGCGCCCCGCTTTCATGACCTTCTAACCATTGAAGAATTTGGACGGGGGTGTCGCTGGGGTGCCCTCATGCGTAATGGATATGAAGGATGCCGGGCCTGTGCGGAATGTTTTATAAAAAAGGGAGAGGCGACTGATGAGGACCGGGCCATGATGGAATATGCCCTGGAAAGAGCTTCAAAAGCTTTGAAAAGTGGTGATTATGACCTGGTAGTCCTTGATGAATTGAGCAATGCACTCTATTTTGAACTCATTTCTCTGGAAGAAGTTATGGATCTTTTGGATAAAAAGCCACCTGCCTGTGAGCTCATAATAACCGGTCGCAACGTACCGGAAGAAATTCAAGAGAGAGCCCAGCTGGTTACAGAGATGAAGGCAGTTAAACACCCCTTTGATGAAGGGATACCGGCTCGCTGGGGAATTGAGTACTAGGGGGTAGCATCATGGGAGGAATAATAATTGGGACAGCTGGCCATGTAGATCACGGTAAAACTGCTCTCATCAGAGCTCTGACCGGTATAGATACTGATAGGTTGCAGGAAGAAAAAGATCGGGGACTCTCCATTGACCTGGGTTTTGCTCCCCTGGATTTACCCAGTGGAATAAGAGCTGGGGTGGTTGATGTTCCAGGTCATGAACGTTTCATGGCCAACATGCTGGCCGGGGTATCCGGCATGGATATGGTTATACTGGTGATTGATTTGACAGAAGGTATAATGCCCCAGACCCGTGAGCATTTGGAAGTTGTGGAGCTTTTGCAGATAAAGAGGGGTGTTTTGGTTCTCAGCAAAGCTGATCTTGTTGAGGAAGAATGGATAGAGTTGATGGAGCAGGAGGTCCGGGAAGAACTGGCAGAAACTATATTTGCCCGGGCTCCCCTGGTTGTGGTTTCCACCAAAAAAGAAAGGGGTATTGAAGAGCTTCGAAATCTTCTGGACAGGTTGATTCAGGAGGTGGAAGAAAAGAAAATCCAGGGGCCTCCCCGCCTGCCGGTAGACCGTTCTTTTCACCGGCCAGGGATGGGAACAGTTATTACCGGAACTCTGGTAAAAGGATTATTGAAAACCGGCCAGGAGGTGGAAATAATGCCGGGTGGAGAGAAGGTAAAGATTCGCCAGATCCAGGTTCATGGGGAAACTGTATCCCAGGCAGTGGCTGGACAGAGAGTGGCTTTGAACCTGCCAGTTGAGAGAGACAGTATCAGAAGGGGAGATTTGATTGCCGCTCCCGGGCATTTTTTCCCAACTCATACCCTGGATGCCGAGATACGACTTTTGGAACATTTTCCCCATCCTCTAAAGGATGGGAGTAGAGTTCATTTTCACCTGGGTACCCTTAAAACCCTGGCCCGAGTTCGGGTTTATGAAGGGAAGAAGTTAGACCCTGGCCAGGAAGGGTTGGCCCGATTGGAGCTTGAAGAACCTGCTGTTACCGAGTTTAAGGATCCATTCATCATCCGCTTTTTCTCACCAGTTCGAGTTATGGGAGGTGGTGTGGTTCTGGTTAATGACCCCCCTATCTTTGCCAGGCGCAATCATGAATATAAAGAGATTTTAAAGCGTTGTGGTAAAGGTTCCCAGGCAGATTATCTGTACATGGCTATTTATTTGGATAGAATTATTGGCAGGCAGGAATTGCAAAAAAGAGCTGGTTTAGAGGTGGAAAAACTCAATACTCAGCTGGATAAGTTGCAGGATGAAGTTATTGAACTGCCTGGTCAGTATCTCATTCTAACCCGGACCTATAATTTGTTGCAGGAAGAGTTTTTAAACAAACTTGCTGAATATCATGGGCACTATAATTTGCGACCGGGCATGCCCAAAAGCAGTGCAGGTATGATCCTTTCCTTAAAAGAACAGGAGAAAATTGATGCCCTCCTATCAGCCTGGGAAAAAGAAAAAAGGATCAGGATTGAGGGTAATATCATCAGCCTGCCTGAACATGAACCTGTTCTCACCTCCCGGGATGAGGAGCTCACTGAAGGGCTTATGAGAGAGTTACAAAATGGAAAATTTGCTCCTCCTCTGGCTCATGAACTGCAGGAGAGCCTGGGCAGAGAAGTTTCTGAGGTACTGGGTTATCTGGTGGAAAAAGGGAAGCTCATAAAAATTAGCGAGAACTTTTATTTACCCCGGGAAAACTATGAGGAAGCCCGGGAAAAATTAAAAGAGCACATGGACAAAAAACAGGAAATAACTGTTGCTGAATACAGGGACATATTAGAAACCAGCAGAAAATATGCTTTACCCCTGCTGGTATATTTTGATGACCAGAAAATAACTCAACGACGGGGCGATCTCCGGGTCCCCGGGCCGGCTTATGATTGAGCTCTACTAGTTTTTCTGGATTGAACCCATTAATAATGGGGGAAACTAGGGGGGGAGGTGCTAGCTGAAGTGTATGTGCCCATTAGAAGTGAAAGAGAATACATGAGCAACCCGCAAGGACAATATCCCCATTACTGGACTGTGGGCTGGTGGTCCAACAGATGGGTCCCGTACAGGTTCCTGGATAGATGAGGTAATAATTTTTCCCCTGTCCACATATTATGTTACTGATAAAAAGGCAGGGAGGGCTTGCAATGGGAGCAAAAAAAAATGAAGATGAAAAGAAGGAGCAGAACAAAACTGATAAAATTAACAAAACTCATGAGCTTAAACTAATGGAGAGAAAAGAGTTAATATTATCAGGGGTGGAGGAAGTTTTCAATTTCAATGAAAATTCTGTGGCCATCCTTACTACTCAAGGAGGCATGGAAGTTAAAGGAAAAGATTTGAACATTAAAAGTTTGAATCTAGATTCAGGGGAAATGATCATCAGAGGAATGATTGATGTTTTAAGCTATGAGTTGCTGGAGAGAAAAAAAGGTATCTGGAAGCGTCTTTTCCGGTAATGGGACTATATTTTCAATCAACTGTATTCCTGGCGTCTTTTGCGGCGGGAGCTGTTTCTTGCTTCTTTTTTGGGGTTTACAATAACCTGGCGAAAAGTCTGCGGTTAAAAGGTTCGATTTTGCTAGTACTGGATGTTTATTTCTGGATTAAGACCACTATATTTACCTTTTCCTTGTTACAGGTCTTTGCCCACGGAACAGTGAGGGGTTTTGTATTTTTGGGTTTTGGATGTGGTTGGTTTTTTCTGCACTCTGGAAGAAAATTTGTGAGTGATATTTTGAGGGAGATAATTTGTTTTGCGAGAAAATAAGCAGGACTTGTGAATTACTTGCCCTGATTCCAGGTCTTTTTTTTATTTTTCTCCAGAGTGCACAGGTTTCTTTTTGAGATTTTTGCAGGGAAAACAGCTATTTTTGTCTAAATAGTACAACAAATTGAAAAGGTCGAGAATGTTGCTGGAAATAGACTTGGAATTGGTTTTTCTGGCTCCAAAAAAAAAGTAAAGGAGTGAGATCAACAAATGGAAAGGTTCTTACGGGTAAAAATGGAGGATTTAAAAGTTGAAGAAAGTCCAGTACCACAGGATTATATTCGCCTGGGAGGACGGGCCCTTACTTCCCGTCTGGTTCTGGACGAAGTGAATCCAACATGCCACCCCCTGGGCCCCAACAACAAACTCATATTCTCACCAGGTATTGTTACCGGATCCCCAGCCCCTTCTTCAGGGCGAATCTCTGTAGGGGGTAAATCACCTCTGACCGGTGGAATCAAGGAATCCAATGCTGGCACGCCTTTTGCCCAGGAACTTGGTCGTAACGGCATCAAAGCGCTCATAATCGAAGGACAACCTAAAGAAAAGGATCAGATGTATATTCTCAAAATTAGTTCGCAGGGAGCAGAGCTTCTACCGGCTGACGAGTTTAGGGGCAAAGGCACAGATTACACTGTTAAGACTCTAAAAGAACGCTATGGCGACGTGGTTATCTCCACCATCGGCCAGGCTGGAGAGAAAAAGATGGCCATGGCCGGCATCTGTTTTAACGATCCAGAATACCGGGCTTCCCGTTACTCTGGCCGGGGAGGACTTGGTGCTGTCATGGGCAGCAAAGGGATCAAGGCTATCGTGATGGATAAAAAAGGAGGCAGCATTCCTCTAGCAGATGAGGATACTTTCAAGACTGGACAGCGTAAGCTGGTGGAGGCACTGCGTACCCACGACGTTACCAAGCCCGGTGGCACCTTAAACAGCTATGGAACAGCCGCTCTCATCAATGTTTTAAGCCAGGCCGGGGGACTGCCAGTACGTAATTTTAGTCATGGAGTTTTTGAAGGCGCTGAAAAAACTTCTGGTGAAACAATTGCTGAGACAGTGGAAAAACGAGGTGGAGCTGGAATGATGGGGCATTCCTGCCACCCGGGTTGTGTTATCCGCTGTTCTAATGTTTTTCCAAAGGAAGATGGTACTGAACTTGTCTCCTGTGTTGAGTACGAATCGGATTGGTCTTTAGGAGCCAATCTAGGAGTGGATAACCTGGATGACATTGGTGAAATGATTCGCCTGTGCAATGAGTATGGCCTGGATACCATCGAAGCAGGTGTAACTTTAGGAGTTGCTATGGAAGCAGGTCTGGCTGAGTTTGGAGACGGGAAAGCAGCCATTGAGCTATTGAAGGAAATTGGCGAGGGAACAGCCCTTGGCCATATTCTCGGTAATGGTGCTGGTTTTACCGGTAAAGCTTATGGCATGACTAGGGTGCCGGTAGTCAAAAATCAGGGAATGCCTGCTTATGAACCCCGGGCAGTTAAAGGTATCGGCATCACCTATATGACCAGTACAATGGGTGCAGACCATACTGCAGGCTATACCATTGCCCCTGAGATCCTCTCTGTTGGCGGTGAGGTTGACCCCTTAGAACCCAAGGGTAAAGCTGAACTTTCCCGGAATTTCCAGGCAACCACTGCTTTTGTGGATTCAGCAGGTTACTGTTTATTCATTGCCTTTGCCATTCTGGACATTGAATCCGGTTTTGAGGGAATGGTGGAGACGGTGAACGGGGTCCTGGGAACCAGCTACACTGGCGATGATGTCCTGAAGCTGGGTAAAGAAATTCTAAAGAATGAGCGGGATTTCAACACAGCAGCTGG
>PUNT01000229.1 GCA_003551905.1 Halanaerobiales bacterium | reverse complement strand
CATTGTTTTTGATGATTTCCTCAGCAATTTCTTGTATAATAGTACTCATAAGAATAGCTCCCTTCTATGTTTGGTTTTTGTAGTTCACATTAATCATAACATATGGAGCTATTCTTTTTGTACTTTTTCCCTACAATTATTTTACACTAAGTTCAATCACCGCATCCAGAAATTCATACCGGTTAACTGACTGTCAAAAGTGGCTATCAGATTGTGACTACCACCACTTAAAGATGCAGACGATTTCTTGGCAATTAAGGTTAAATTAGCAGGATATTTTCTTCACCTCCATATGGGGGTGATTTTTTTTCTTTTGCCGGACAACATCCCGGGTCCTCAGATGAGGTAAAGATCTGCAATCCCAGAGGTCCATATCTGTATTAATAAGTCGGGTTTTGTAGCCTAGAGTGGCAATTTCCTCAAATAAGTTAACATAGCTCCCTTTTCTTCCGATAAGGAAAAAAAGAGGGTTGTGTGCTTTTTACCCCCCCCCTGCGCACAATCCCTCGCCCTAATTGAATAGCTGATCTCTATGAAAAGGGCAAACCTGCTGAAAGGCAGGGACGCAAAGCTACAGACCTAAGGCTTTTTTAGCCATGGTGGCTGGGCTACCATAAGAGGTATATTCTGCCTTTCTTTGGGTTTTCCCTGAGAAAGGCAGTTTTTTCTGTCTGCAATTAGGAAGGAGGGATACAAATGAGGCTAAATAATTCGGGATTGATTGTTCTGAATCTGGTTTTGTTGTTCCTCCTTGCTGGTTGTGGGCTATTTAACCCTGCTCTACCCCAGGATATGTGTTTTCTGGATATAAGGGTGGTTGGAGAAGGGGAGGTGTCACCTTCTGGTGGAGAATTTGCTCAAGGTGCTGTAATTGATATCTGGGTGGAAGCTGCTGAGGGCTGGGTTTTTTCCAGCTGGGCTGGTGAGCATGCTGAAAAAGTAAAAGAAGAAGAGGGGCAGTGGAAATTAGTTATTGAGGGAGCAATGGAGATTGAAGCAGTTTTTGTTCCAAAAGATTATGCTTCCCTCTCTGGGTTCGTTTCCATAAAGCATTCTTTTAGTACTCCCCTGCCTGATAAGAGTTCTTTCATGAGGGCAGAGGCAAGAGAGACTTCTCAATTAGCCCATCCTGGAGAGTATTGGGAGGAAGTGATAATATCCTTGCAAAGAGATGTGCCGGAGGAAAAGGCGCAAAAAATACTAGCAAAAATAGGTGGTAAGGTTATTGACCGGCTTCCCTTGCTGAATGCCTACCTCCTGGAAGTCCCCCAGGTGGGGGTGCAAAATGCTGTGAGTAAAGCTTTTGACTTTAAAGAGGTAGAGAATGCTGAACCTAATTATCCCCTTGCTCTGCAAGCAGAGAATTACCAGCCCAACGACAGCTATTACCAGTACCAGTGGCATTATCCCATGATTCAGCTACCTCAGGCCTGGCAGGTGACTACTGGAGCTGATTGGGTCCGGGTGGCTGTTTTGGATACGGGCTGTGATTATTACCATCCAGATCTCAAGGAAAATCTGGATAAGGAAAATGCCTATAACTTTGTTGATAGTAATGAGTATGCCCATGATCTTAATGGCCATGGAACGCATGTAGCCGGAATAATTGGCGCCAGCACCAATAACAGTGAAGGGGTGGCGGGGGTCATGTGGCAGGTGAAAATCCTGCCTGTAAAGGTTATTGGTGAAGGGGGTGGAACCCACTGGAATGTGGCCAGAGGTATTCTCTATGCCGCAGGCCTGCTGGAAGATCCTTATAATCCGGAGCCAGTTCATGTCATAAACCTATCCCTGGGAGGGGATAAGCATAGCGATGTTCTGGAAAGAGCGGTTAGAGAAGCCAGTGATGCTGGTGTTATTATTGTTGCTGCTGCCGGCAACAATGGGGTTGGTGTTGCTTATCCAGCTAGGTACCCGGAGACCATTGCTGTTGGTGCGGTGATGAATAGTTACCCGGATGGTCCAGAACTTGCCCCATATTCAAATTATGGATGGGAGCTGGACCTGGTTGCTCCGGGTGGGTTTACCCGCCGCAGCCAACCGGAAGGAGGTATTCTCAGCACCCATTTTACTAAAACCGGTGGTGAGCGTCAGCATGATTATTCTTTTCTCCAGGGAACCTCCATGGCAGCTCCTCACGTGACGGGAGTGGCTGGACTCATGCTGGCCAACGGTATTTCCCCTGACCGGGTTCGGGAGGTCTTGCAGGGCACCAGTATGGATTTAGGGGAAGAAGGGTTCAATGAATATTACGGGCATGGCCTGGTAAATGGTTACTGGGCAGTGAATGAGGTGGAAGAGATTAAGGTAGTGGTAGGGAATTTTGAGGATGGAGAGATGGAAGTTGTAGCAGAAACCAGTGTTCCCCTGCCGGGAGGGGAATTTAAGATTGATCATATACCGCCGGGAGAATATCAGGTTTTGGCCTGGATTGATGTGCAAAATAATAATTCTATTGAAGCTGGTGATTATATGGCTCTAAGCCTCGCAGAAAAATTTAAAGGAAAGGAGAGAAATGTTGAACTGATAGTTGAGGAGGTGAGAGAATGGTGACACCCCGGCCGAGGGTGTCACTATTTTTTTGGGAAAAAATAATCCGGCTTATTTCCAGATTTTTTAAAAATTTAGATGAAGAATATTAGAAAATTATTCCTTGGGTAATTATGCTAAATTTCCTGATCATGTTGGTTTTGCTTGTTATTGCTAAGTTTGTCTTAAACAATGAGTGCATGAATCTTCAAATATTACAATTATTTTGCAGGAGTCAAAGCTTTACCGCGAAATACCAGATACACTTTTCCAAAAAAAATGGAAAACTTTTGCCCTCCGACTCTATATG
>PUNT01000137.1 GCA_003551905.1 Halanaerobiales bacterium | reverse complement strand
CCATTTTTACCAGACGTTCATTTCTCATAATATCTCCTCCTAAATTAGTTGTACTAAAGAGCAAAGGGGCAATGCAGGATTGTTCAAATAGGTGAAGAAACTTTGGGTATGGAGGTGGTGGGATGCAAATAGATCCACAGGTTCAAGAAGCCCTTGAAATGGGATCTGGGGTTGTTGCCCTGGAGTCCTCCGTTATTGCTCAGGGGCTTCCTTATCCTCATAACCTGAATTCTGCTCTCAACTGCCATGAGATTATAAGAGATCTGGGAGCAGTACCAGCAACCATAGCTATCATCGATGGAGTTATCAAGGTGGGCTTAGAGAGAAAAGAACTGGAAATGCTGGCCCGGGGGGATAATTTAAAGAAGGCTGGGCTGCGAGATCTTCCTTTCCTCATGGCTAACGGCTTGAGTGGGGGTACTACTGTGGCCAGCACCATCTACTTAGCCCGTCAGGCAGGAATTGATGTTATTAGTACTGGTGGAATTGGTGGGGTTCATAAAGGCGGTGTAGACATATCAGCAGATCTTTATATGCTGGGAGAAATTGACTGTATTCTGGTTGCAGCTGGGGCCAAATATTTCCTTGACCAGGGAGCAACTCTGGAGTTATTGGAAAGCCTTGGTGTTTTGACAGTAGGCTATGGAACTGATAAGTGGCCAGCTTTTTATGTCAATGCCACAAGATTTCCCCTGCCCTGGCAGGTGGATAATCCAGCAGAAATTGCCAGTCTTTACCGGTACAAGAAAGACCTTAAAATAAAACAGGCTCTCCTGGTCTGTAACCCCATACCAGTTCAATATGCTCTAAAGGAAGAAGATCTTCAGAACTGGGAGATTATTGCCAGGGGGGGAGTGAAAGAAGCAGAAGTGAAGGGAGCAGAGGTTACACCCAGAACACTTGCTGCCCTGGCAGAGGTTTCATCAGGAGCTACTGTACAAGCTAACCTTATTCTGCTGGAAAATAATGCCCGGCTGGCTGCCAGGATAGCTCTGGCTATAGGAAATTTTTAGGCTTAAGCCCCCAGCAGCACCAAAATCTCTGGGGGCTATGATTTTACTGGTTTTCTTCTGCTGCAAAAATTGACATTTACCTGGTTAACCTCAAATATGAGTGGTATGGGTATATGCATTTCCTGTTTCCAGGAAGGTTTTAAGCAGGTTTAGATGGGCTGTCCATTTTTGCGAATAGAATGGGAGTTGTTCAGGCAGGAGTCCCAGGTGATTCAGAACAATCTGTGTATAATCTTTGCGAGGTGACAAAGAAAAACTCACGATACTCTTCTCTTTTGCGTGTTGCCAGTTCAAGACCAGTTGCAGATTTTTTTCCAGATTGGAAATACTTACTGGACCGTATTTTGCCCAACCCCAGCTGTATATTCCTCCAGCAATAGGATCCACCTGAGCAGAAGTAGTAACCCACCTATCCAGTTTTTCCGGAATCAGGAGGGCTTCATATACTTCTTCTGGATGGGCATATAGGTTTATCCTGATATTGCAGGTTGGTGAAGGGGTTTTTTCGTAATTGTAGCGGAGTCCCATGCTGTTTTTTTCCAGGAGTAGGCGTAGATTGGTTATATAGATAGTCCAGGCCTTTTCCAGGTGCAGGAGGTCAAGTTCTGGGGGAAGATTATCATGGGCCATAAGGAGTCTTGTTTCCCTGGCGCCTTTTTCATCCAGTATGATGTTTACTCTGGTTTCATAGTTTTCCATGGGCCAGGTGAAAACAAATTTTTCTGGTGGTGCAAAAGTCATAATCTCCCCCTCAAAACTGCCGCCACTGGGGAAGATATAAGGGCCACTGAACTGGCAACTGCCTCCCATACGGGGTTCAACATTGCTGCTGGAGCAGAACCAGTTGTTGAGCAGCCTGGGCTCAATAAAAGCCGAAAAAACATCAAATGCAGACAAATTTACCTGAGACATTATTTCCAGACCCTTAACTTCTGTGAACAAGTGCATTCTCCTTTCGTGTGCAAGAATATTATCCAGACCCTTCCTTGAGGGAAATGTTCACTTCATCGATTATCATGTAGGGGAGAAGAGCGTTTTCTACCCAGCGTTGTTCTTTGCTCAAAGCCTGGATTTGTTCTTTTAACGCTTTGAATGTATTCAAGGAGAACATGGCATCCTTTATTCTACCGGTTATCTTTCCATCTTTGATTTGAAAACCTAGAGAAATATTGCCACTAACCTGCCCTCCATAAGGGTTGCCGGCCCAGGTTCCTTGAGTGTCTGCTATGAGAACTCCTTCATCTATTGTAGATAGTAGATCTGCAATATTTTTTTGGCCCGGGGCCATAATCACATTATTAGCTTCTGGCCCCCTCTCTCCACGGGTTCCTCGTGGTTTCTGATTTAGTTCGTGGGCTGTATCCAGGTCCAGGATGAAGTTTTCCAGGGTACCCTTGTTAAAGAAAGGGAATTTCTCAGTGGGAATTCCCTCCCGATCGAAGGGACAGCTGCCTATTCCTCTGTCCAGGGTCCCGTCATTGAAGATTTCTATATCTTCATGGAATAATTTTTCACCCAGGCGATTTTTCCAGGGTGATAAGCCTCTGGCAACAGCATTGCCGTTCAAGCAGGCATTTACAGGGAAAAGCAGGTTTATGGCAGTTTCAGGGATAAATACTACCGGGTAAGTGCCTGAGGACATGGTTACATTTTTTCGGCCCCGGTCTAAAAAATGTAAAACCCTATCTGCAAGTTCCTGCCAGTCAATGTTATCCAGATGAGTATGACTGGTATAGGCGAAACTTTCCAGCATGTTTTTCCCCTCGATAAGGCGAAGCATTAGAAGTATGGATAATTTGCTCTGGCTGTAACTGCCGGAGAATCCCTGGCTGTTGGCAAACTCTATATTGTTATCTTCCAGTTTGATTTCCGCCTTGACCTGAATGTCCTCATGGTAATTGAGTGCCTTCTCAATGAAACTTTGGGCAGGTTCTATCATATCCTCCAACTGCAGTGAAGTAAGCTTGGGATCCAGTATGTCAGGTTTATTGTATGAAGCTGGGCCGGGCAGGGAGAATTCAGCAGGGTTGCCAAACTCCACTGCTTCCCGGGTGAGTTCCAAAAGCTTTTCACCTTTGCCTGGCCTGGTATTTTCTGCAGTAGCCATTTTCCCCTGGGCAATCAGGCGTAGTGTTTCCTGAAAGGCCTCACTGCTGTTTATTTTTTTTAGGGTATTATTATCGAACTGTATATTGGTTATGGAACTTTGTTTAAGTCTGTAATCCCCCTGTTCTCCATCTCGTAAATGTTCTATTGGTCCCATTACTTTTCACCCCCAATGACAACCTTCTGTACTCGAATGTGGGGAGATCCTTCACTGGTAGGCAGAGGAGACTGTTCCCATTTGCCACAGCCACCTGCATTATCCATAATGATAAAGTCATTGCCGATCATGTCAATGTTATTAAGGGTGTGAAAAACATTACCGCTCAAGGTAACATTTTTGACCATTTCTGCCAGTTTGCCATTGCGGATCATATGTCCCCTGGTGGCAGCAAAAGTGAAAAGCTCACCATTGGTCTGCCCCCCATAACCTCCCACAGCGTATACACCCAGTTCTATGTCAGCAAGCATTTCTGCAAATGTGTTATTGCCTCCTTCTATGCAGGTGGAGCGCATCCGGCATATGGGAGGGAAACGGTAATCCAGTGCCCGGGCATTGCCGGTTGGTTTGCTGTTCATTTTAGTTGCTGATTCCCGGGAATGGAGATGTCCAACTACAACTCCTTCTTTTATCAGGTAGGTTTTTTCTGTGGGGACACCCTCGTCGTCATATTTCATTGTTCCCCGGTGCCCCCATTCATGACCGCTGTCATATATGTTGAGTATGGGGGGACCGTATTCGTTGCCTGTAGCCATGAGTTTTAGAAGATTTTTATCACCATAGATCTCATCAGCTTCGCTGAGGTGGCCAAAGGCTTCATGGACGAAGAGGCCGGCCATCTCAGGATCCAGTATTACTGTGTATTCTCCTCCTCGCACCGTTGGTGCTTTAAGGAGCTCTACTGCTCTTAGAGCTGTTTCTTTAACTTCTTCTTCTTTATTGCGGGCCACAGAAAAATCATTGGTAGAACCAAAGGAAACACTGTCATAGGTGGTATCATTTCCATTGGAAGCACTGGCCCCTAGGTGACCCCCCAGGTCAAGCTTTTCCTGATAGATTGATGTGCCTTCACTGTTAGCAAAATACCAGTCTATATGGCGGTCAAAATATATAAGACGGGAACTGGTGATGAGGTTATGGGCATTTAGCATGGTGTTGTTATAGTCTTGTAAGAGTTCTATCTTTTCTTTTAATGGGACCTTACGGGGATCTTCCTTGATGGAAGTTTTTATCCGGTCTTTTACTGGTTTTACTGGGGCCAGTTTTAGCCTGTCCTTTTTTTCCTTTCCCACTGTTCTGGCCTGTTCTTCTGCCATGCAAAGTTTTTTTTCCAGGTCCTTTAAGGTGTTAAAAGATATAAAGCCCCAGCCTCCATCTATCAGTACTCTTATGTTGCCGCCAAAGCGCAGGTTTTGCTTAAGGCTTTCCAGGGTGGGTCCTCTGTAGCTGATGCTTGTTTCTTGAGCATCCTCAATTCTAATCTCGCAGTAATCAGCTCTGGTAAGAGCCAGAATTTTTTCCATTATTTCATGCATGTACTTACCTCCCCGTTTTAGACTTTTCCAGAAAAATCTTATTGGCTGTGGCAGCTCCCTCCAGGCTATCAAGAACTTCTACTTCTTTCTGCCGGGCGCAGAAGAGGATTATCTGTCTTTCCCGGGAAAGGTCCATTAACAGTTGCATTACCTTTTTCAACCTATCATCATCGTACTGGGTGAAACTATCATCCAGGATCAGGGGAAGCCTTCCTGATCCGGTATAGATGAGATCAGCCAGGGCAATGCGGAAAGCAAAATAGACCTGATCCATTGTGCCCATGCTCAAGTCTCTTAATTCAAGGTATTCTTTGCGTCCCTGTTCTAAAAGAGCAATGTTAAGCTCCCGGTCAATATGCATTGCTGGATAGCGACCGCCGGTTATTCTACTCAATATTTCCGCTGCGCTCTGATTAAGAACCGGGGCATACTCCCGCTGTGTTTCCTGATGAACAATTTGAATAACTCCCATGGTTGTCTCCAGAGCATCATCTTTGATTTTCATTTCTTCCAGTTTATTTTCCCACTGGAGAATTTCTCTTTCTACATTGGCCAGATCTCTTTTTTCCTTGAGGGAGGTTTTTATTTCGTCCTGAAGGGAGAGTTTCTCCTGTTCAGTCTTGTTTATGGCTTCTTCCAGTTCTTCTGCCTTTTTTCCCATGTACTCATATTCTTCAAGTTCCAGGTCTGTGTATTTCTGATATGATTCCAGCTGTCTTATTCGCCTGATAAAATTCTTAAGCTGTTCCTTGGTATCCTCTCCTAGAAATTCTTTTAGAGCCTTCTGGGTTTCATGCAGTTCTTCCTCCAGATTTTTAAGCTGATGGTGTTTTTTGGTTCCTTCTTTCAGGTCTTCCAGGTTTCTTGCACCTGTGCGATTCAGTAATTGAGAAATTTTATTCTGCAATTCTTGCAGATGCTGGGAGACCTTTTTTTTCTCCCTTTCTATTTCCTCCTGCCGGAGGCTTAACATTTCTTTTCGTTTTTCCTTCTTGAAATGGCCATCAATAACGCGGTGAAATTCTTCTACATCGTTAATATCAGGGATTGTTTGGGTAGAGATGCCAGCCTGTTCTAGGGCCTGCCCGATACGCTTTCTTTTTTCGCCAATTGTTTTTTTAGTTCTTTCCATCTGTTCTTGCAGGCTCTCTAACTTTTGTTTGAGATGGGATATTTCTGCAACAGCTTCCTGATATTCTTCCCACTTCTTTTCCAGTTCGTCTATACTGGTGACTCTTGCTGATTCCAGGAGTTCCTTAAGTTCTTTTTGAGTTTTCCCCCGGTTTTGAATATGTTCTCGACGAATTTCCATGAGTTCAGCTTCTTTTTTCTCCAGGTCTTTTATTCGAGAAGCGCTTTTTTGCCGCTGGAAGAAATAGATGAGGAAAGTCAGAATGGGCAGAGGCAAAAGGAACAGGAGATATTCGCTTAATTCAGCAAATTCTGCCGGTAGAGGGACAAAAAGGGCTACAACTGTTATGGCCAGGGCCAGGATCAGAGAGAAGACCATATTGTTTCCCTTCTGATTTTTTATGGAAATTTGATTGTCCAGACGCTCCCGGGTATATTGTAGATCTTTTTCTTTGAGCTGTTCTTCCGGGTTGTCCAACCTGCGGCTCAGTTCTGTGGCCCGTTTTTTATTCTCCTGGGAGAAGGAGGGAAGTCCGGGGAATTTTTGCTCCATCTCCTTTCTTCGGGTTTCCAGCTTATCCTGGAACTGGCTAAAGAGATTTTCATCCCTTTCCAGTTCATGGTTTAACTCTGAAAGGTCTTGATACAGGAGGCGCAGCTCTGCAGCACTGTCTTCTTTAAAATCGGTGAGTTCTTTTTTCTCCTTTATCTCTTCTTCAACCATCTGAATTTGTTCTTTGATTTGATTTTCTTTTTCTTCCAGCAGGCTGATCTGTTCTTTTCTGATTTTTATGGTTTCTTCCAGATTTATGAGATCTGTTTCTTCTTCCAGAGGAAATTTCCGGTATTCGGCCATTTCTTCAATCTGTCTTTTTAGATTTGCTATGCGTTTTTCCGAGTTTTCTACCTCCTGCAGTCGTTCTTCTGTTTTCTTATACTGCAGGACTAAAAGCTTGTTTTTCACTTCCTGATGTTCATTTTGGAGATTATCTATTTTCTTCTGAAGTTCCTGGGTTTTAATTCGCAGTTGCTGATTCTTCTCTTTAATATATTTAATGTCTTTTTTCTCTTCTTCCAGTTCGCTAATGTTCCCTTCAATACCTTGAATTGAAGGTTCATTATCCTGTTCCTTGGTGAGAATTTTTCTAGCTTCTTGCAAGGCTTTCAGGGTTCCTTCAACAGAAATATCTTCGGTCCCGGTTTGGGCCATCCTGCTTATCCGCTCACTTACCTCAGCAGCCAGCCCTTCTTCACTGGCAGTTGCCAGTTGCCCGATGAAAACAGTATTGGTGAAGACAAAGCGGTTGAACCCCAGATGCTCCTGGGCAAAAAGAGGTTCTTTGCGGCGATCAATGGGATAATTACGGGTTTGATCCAGGCCCGTTCTGGCTTCTGTCAATCGAGCTGAATAGTTTTGCTCTGCGAAGTTCCTTTCAATTAGATAGTAGGCTCCTCCCAGATGATATTCAAGGGTGCCTCCATAGGTGTCTGAATCCCAGGGACGATACTGGGAATGTTCAGGGAGAAAATTCTGATGGCTGCTCATAGGGTTGGTGAGCCCGTAGAACATGGCCAGTATGAACTTCTGTATGGTAGTTTTCCCGGCCTCGTTAGGTCCCTGGATTATATTAAAACCATCTTCAAATTCAATTTCTTTATCTGTGAAGCGCCCAAAACTTTTGATATTAAGCTTTTTGATTTTCATCGCAACTTCACCTTTTCCTTGAGAAATGCATCCAGCCCATAGTAGAGGGCTTTCTCTATTACCCTTTTCCTCCGGGGATCTTCCTCATTTTCCAGAAGATTTTTCAAACGCAGAATGAAGGCAGATTTTATATTCTTTTCTTTGAGGAAATTATTCAGGTTATAGTCTGGATATGTATTGTCCTGCAATTCTACATGGAAAAAGTCGTTAGCCATTGCTTTTTCCAGATGTTCAGTGTTTAAATTTATTTCTATGTCCAGAGCCCCTGTTAAAGTTACTTTGAAGAGATCCTTTTCTCTTTTTTCTGCCGGTATGATCAGTTTTATTTTTTCCAGTATTTCTTCAATGCTCTTTATGTCTGTAACTTCCAGTTCAATATTGAAATGCTGACGACGGCTGATGGGAGTAAAATGAACTTGAGGGGTTTGAATGTTAAAAGTGACCATGTTAATACCTCGGGAACCTTCGGCAGAGAACTCCAGTGGTTCCGGGCTGCCAGGATAGGAACCAATAATCCGGTTTTCTGCTTTAAACAATTCATGTTTATGGCTGTGTCCCAGTGCAGCATAATGAACTCCTGCTAACTGAAGGTCCAGGGGGTGTATGGGGTTATCCGGGTTTTTTTCGTTGTGAGTGTGTATGAGCATAATGTTGATGGCCTGGGGGTCTTCTGGGGTTAGTTTTTTCATTGCTTCAAGGGGGTCTTCCTCTTTTCCCTGCAGACCATAGCCATAGACATTGATATTGAAATCGTCCAGGCTTATTTTTTCCCAACCATTCTTAAAGATATGGACATTGGCAGGCCATTCATGGCTTGAGTAGAATGAGTAGGGGGTAGCAGGGTCAGAATCTCCAGGGCTGATCAGGACCTTGGTATTATTGAGAGTAGCAAATCCTTCTCTAACGAACCGGGAAAGATCTTCATCCAGATATTCATCTTGATGAAATAAATCCCCAGCCCAGAGAAGGAGAGGGACATCTTCTGCCTGAGCCAGGTCTATGATCTGGCCGAAGATCTCTTTTAAATCATCCCTTCTTTTTTGTGCTGTTTGATTGGGAAGATAGAGGAAAGGATAACCAAGATGTAAATCAGAAGCATGAATAATTTTATACTTTACCAGCAAAATTTTACCTCCTTCCCATATATCTTCATAATACTTCTACGATAGTGCAGATAATTCCTTTAGACAGGAATAAATTGAAACAGGATAATGTCGGGTTTCCCATCTTTTTCCCAGGTTTGAAAATTCAAGCGGTAAAAGAGTTCTATAAAAGATTTTTCAGGAGGGATTTTGGCGAAAATAGAGGTGGCTTTGCGTTTTTGGCCCTGGTTGAAGGTCCACAGTAAAAGACTCTCAATGTCTTTTTGAGTACCGCTTACTGCACTTATGTAGAGGTATGGGTGTTCAGGAGTAGCTGGATACAGGAGCAGATAACCTCTCCCATACTGATAGAGCTGGCCTTCCTGCAAAAAGGATTTAAGGGTGTTTGGTGTTAGAAGGCGAAATTTCCATTGATAGGAGAAAAATCCCTTGCTTTTTCTAATATAAAGAGATTTTTTCAGACTTTCATAAGCTTCATTGCTATATTCTACCCTTTCAGGTTCAAAAGGAAGTTGATAAGTTGTATCTACTTCCTTTTCCATAAGATGAAAAATGCCTGCTTCTTTTGCCTGGCGATTTTGGGCCATCTTTAAGGAGGCTACATTGCTGATATGAGTTGCATATCTTAGAGACTGCACTTTTTCCTTCCTGGCCAGATCCAGGAAATGGTCCAGTAGATTTGAGGCTATTCCCTTTCCCCGGTACTCTTTTTTTACCCGGGCTCCTTCTAACCAGGCTTCGCCGGGTCCCAGAAGAGAATGTCTGCCAAAAGCTACTACTTTTCCCCCCATTTCTACAACCCATAGCTGACCTTTTGCATCTTCTAACCACCTGTCCAGGACCCTGGGAACATAATCATGCCCCTCCCAGACTTCTGAGCATATTTCCAGGATTTCTTTTCTGTCTGTATGCTTAGCAGGTCTAATCTGCATGGTGCCCACCACCTAAAATTGATGTCCCGGTTATTGTTCCACATGCCCCTTTTTGTACCCTCTAGTGCTTGGTTACCAAGAATCGGCGTAAAGCCCCTGCCTTTAGGTAGCTTTAGCCATGGGGAGTATGTCAAAAAATTAAGGTTGGGATTTTATGATAAATAATTATTATTCTGAAAGCAAAGTCCAGTGGGAAAAAGAGAAGGGCCCTTTTTCAAGGACCCAATCAGCTCTTTCATATAATTCCCAGGAAAATATTGGCCAGGAGGAAATAGATTAGAATACCACTCATATCTTTTATGGATGTAATTATTGGTACCGAACCTGCTGCCTGATCAAAGCCCATGGCCAGGACTAACCGGGGGATGAGAAATCCCAGGATACTGGCCAGTAGAACTGTAAAACAGAGAGAAAGACCCACAACCCAGCCAATGGCGGCACTCTGTTGCCATACGAAGGCAAAAAAGCCGCCTCCAAGGCCTACCAGGGCTCCCAGTGTTAGGCCAACCAGGCTTTCCCGCAGCAAGTATTGCAGGAAACTGTTTATTTTTATCTGGCCCAGGGCCAGAGCCCGGGCAAAAATTGTGGATGATTGGGTTCCTACATTACCACCCATATCCATTATTACCGGGATGAAAAAGGCCAGGGCTACTACTGCTTCCAGGGTTTCTTCAAAAGCACCTATCAGGCGGCCAGCTATCATGCCAGCTATCAGTGTAATAGCGAGGAAAGGGAGACGGACCTTTAGAGAGTGATATAAGGGGCCTTCAATAAGGCGCAGGCTACGCATACCCTCCTGTTCTGCCAGCGTAACACCAACAGATGAATAGGTGGTAATGGTCTCTTCCCTTTCCAGAACATCCATGGCATCGTCAACAGTTATAATTCCCACCAATCTCTTTTCATGGTCAACAACCGGGATGGCCAAAAAGTCCAGCTCTCCCAGTAAGCGGGCAACCACTTCCTGTTTTTCGTGAGTGTTTACAGCAATAACTTCCGGGTCCATGAGATTTCCCACTTTTTCATCCGTTTCAGATACCACCAGATTGCGCAGGGAAACTACCCCTTCAAGATGTCTTTCATTATCGGTGACATAACAATAATATATGGTTTCCGTTGTTAACCCCTTTTTCCGGATTTTTACCAGAGCTTCAGAGACTTTCATTTCTTTTTTCAAGGACAGATAATTTGGAGTCATAAGTCTGCCGGCGCTTCCCCGGGGATATCCCAGGAGGCTCATGGCCACCTGAAGTTCATCCTTTTCCAGACCGGAGAGGAGTTTTTTGGCTACCTTGGCCGGGACTTCATCCAGTAGTTGTACCTGATCATCAGGGGGTATCTTGGAGAACATCTGAGAAGCTTCTTCCAGCCCCAGACTGTTAACTATTTGAGTTTGATCTTCCGGTTCCAGTTCTTCAAAAACCTCCAGGGCGTTATTTTTTGAGAGCAGCCGGAATGCTGCCCCCATTAGCGGGAAAGGCAGATGGTCAATTATGTGGGCAGCCCGGGTAGGATTTTGATTGAGAAATTTTTTAGCTTCCTCCAGTTTTCCTTCCTGAAGAAGTTCTTCCACCTTGTTTATATCCTCTTGAATTCTCAGCATGTTGTTACACCCCCTATCTTATTATCCCCAAAAAAATAAATACCCGGGGAAGGGCATTTATGAGTTCTAATGCTACCTCCCCTTGTTGAGCTTTGGCACTGAAAGGCGTAGAGCCGGTGACTCAGTTGCTTTAGACATACCTTGCGCCGGTAATGCCTGCTCTACCCATTGGCGTCTCTCGACATTTTTGGGCAGCAACCTGTGTCCTTTCAGGAGCCTCACCTAACGGGATATATTGAACTATAGCATATTATATAATTTTTTTACTGCTGCTGTCAACTGAGGATTTTCGAAGTCATGGAGAACCAGGAAGCTTATGCCTGTCTCTGTAAAGCTATTCCCAGCGTCCCTGGCCCCGTGTGAACGCCGATTACCGGGCCTACCTGGGCAAAGATGTTAACGGGAATATCCAGCAAGTTTTCCATGGTTTCAGCCAGTTGTTTAGCAGTTTTTTCTGCCTTCCCATGAGCTATTCCCAGGCGTAATGGTGGTTTTCCTCTGGTCCAGTTCTGGCAAGCTTGAACAATGTTCTGGAGAGCCCCTTTCTGGCTTCGAGCCTTGCCATGTGGTACATAAATACCTTCCTCATTGACCCGAATAATGGGCTTGATATTGAGCATTGCCCCCAGAAGACTTGATGCTTTGCCGATACGCCCTCCTCTGTATAGATATTCCATGGTATCTAGGGTGAACATTGTCAGGGTATTCTCCCGAACCTCCTGCAGGTGTTGCAGGATTTTTTCAGGTGAGAAGTTTTCTCCAATACATCTGGCTGCTTCTATGACCATAAAACCCGCACCCAGACTGATATTTTTGGAGTCCACCAGATGAATTGGTCCCTCAATCTTTTCCTTAGCCAGGTGCGCTGAATTCAGAGTGCCACTAAGAGCTGAAGAGATATGGATGGAAATTATGGTTTCATACTTTTTCAGGAGTTTTTCATATAGTTTTACAAATTCGTCTACTGTGGGTTGGGATGTCTTGGGAAGTGTTTCTTCAACTGCCAGACGTTCATAGAATTCTGCTGGCGAAATGTGGCTGTCAAGCAGGGTTTCATTGCCAAAAATGACTTTCAAGGGTATGACATTTACATGGTTGGACTGGATTATTTCCCGGGGAAGGTCAGCAGTGCTGTCAGTTACCAGGGCAATATTTTTCATTTGAACACCTCTTTCTTTTAATACATTATGTCGATTTTGACGCTCCTTGGGGCAAGGCCCAAAGGATTCTTGGGCTGAGTGTCTACCGACTACTCATATCTCCACAAGCGTTAATTCCCGTCAGCCCGACGGTATTAAAAACTATTTACTATATAGCCCCTAGATGATTTGGAGAAATGTCTTGAAGGTGTTATGAGTGTATCATGACTCCTCCTTTCCTAAAAACAGGAATAAAATACTAAAAAATTTATTATTGAATCTTCTCTTTTTAATTGGTATAATCATTGTAGATACTTTAGGGAGGTGTTTTTATGCTTTCAAAAGTCCAGAAATGGGGAAATAGCCTGGCTATTAGAATACCTAAAGCCTATGCTGAAGAAGCATCATTAGAAGAAGGCTCAGATGTTAATATTAGGGTTGAAAAAGGAAAAATTATTATTGAACCAATAAAGGATAAGTATAATTTAGATGATCTCCTTTCCCAGGTAAAGGAAGAAAACATTCATAAAGAATATAACTGGGGCAAACCAACCGGGAAGGAGTTATGGTAATGCAACCCAGGTATGTTCCTGCAAAAGGGGATGTGGTCTGGCTAGAATTCTCCCCCCAAACCGGTCATGAGCAAGCAGGACGAAGACCTGCCCTATGCATTTCCCCAAAAGAATATAACGAGAAAGTTGAATTAGCCATTTTTTGCCCCATTACCTCCAAGCAAAAAGGTTATCCTTTCGAGGTTGTACTTCCTTCCAAATTTCCAATTAACGGTGTAATCCTTG
>PUNT01000283.1 GCA_003551905.1 Halanaerobiales bacterium | reverse complement strand
GGGCATGTAACCCAGGTTCTCTGGTGTACATAAAAGCACTCAATATAAGGGAGGTAAACCTCTATGGCTAATAAAACCAATAAGGTTCAGCTTGGAGTTACTGTTAAACTTGAAGACCTCGAATCGAAGAAAGTAAAAGAATATACTATTGTGAGACCTGAGGAAACTCAAGTTTTAACCGAAAAGATCTCCAGCGAAACACCAGTAGGGAATAAACTGTTAGGAAGTAAGGTAGGAGATGTGATTGAGGTTGATGTTCCAGCCGGTAAGCTAAAATATAAAGTACTAAAAATCACTAAGTAGTAAAACCCTGTAATTTAATGCTCTTAGGCTGAAAGATCCGGCAGCAAGCTAGCATCTGCGATTTAATCGTACTTAGAGAAAAAGACTGGTTCTTGAATCTTTTTGTGCAAGAAAACCACATAACAATTCACCCCAGTTCGTTCTTAGAGCTGGGGGCTTTATGAAAAGAAGAGGGAAATCTATATTGCAACTGAACCTAAAGAATAAAACTCTGCCATTTGAGACGTCCTTTTACTATGGATGGATTATTGTCTTTGTTTCTGGACTAGGGCTTTTCTTTTCCGGGCCAGGTCAGACTTATAGTGTATCTGTATTTATTGATTCTTTTATAGAAGATCTAGGTTGGAGTCGGTCTAATGTTTCCTTCCTCTACTCACTAGGAACGCTTATGGCTGGCTTGACGGTAACTTACGTGGGGCGGCAGTTTGACCAGCATGGACACCATCGAACTGTACCACTGATATCCTTGATCTTCGGGGTTGCACTTTTGTGGATGAGCTTCGTTGTAAATCCTATTATGCTCTTTATCGGGTTTTATGCTATTCGACTTCTGGGCCAAAGTTCTATGACAATTGGACCTTCCACCCTGGTCCCGAAGTGGTTCCAAAGGAAACGGGGTCGGGCATTTAGTTTGATGAGCATTGGTGAAATTATTGGTGCTGCCAGCTTACCACCACTTAATACCTGGATCATAAATACCTGGAATTGGCGAACTGGATGGCGAGTCTGGACAGTATTGTTGTGGATAGTAATGGCTCCGCTCGCTCATTTTTTGATTCGCGATAAACCACAAGAAGTAGGATTGGAACCTGACGGTGACCAGCCTTTGGAAGAAGAGGAAAAAGCAATAACTAGTGAGAAAGAAGGGGAAAATTTAACTGAGGTTACCTCAAAGCCCTTATCCGAAGTGCGGCATTCCCCTGTCTTCTGGTTGCTATTGTACTGTATGTTCGTACCATCCATGGTGGGCACTGGGCTTACTTTCCATATGGTATCGATCATGGGAGAAAGAGGGCTTTCGCCTACCGTTGCGGCGACAGTTTTAAGTACAATCGCCGTTGTCGGTTTTCCATCTACACTTCTGTCCGGCTACCTTCTTGACAGGGTTCGGATCCGTTACATCATGCTGACAACTTTTATTCTTTATGCGGGAATCATGGTTTGGCTTATATATGTTGATAATCTTGTGATGGCTGTTCTATACGGTGTCTTTATGGGTTTAATCATGGGTTTTCATCGAGTAACGGTAAACATAATCTGGCCCAACTACTTCGGTCTTGAACACCTGGGTAGTATCCGCGGTGCTGTTCAGATTGCATTTGTGATCGGAGCAGCGTGTGGCCCGTTTCCCATGGGTTTTGCCTATGATTACTTTGGTGGTTACAATGAAATCCTCTGGTTGTTAATTGTTTTTCCTTTGCTGGCGGCAGTTGCTTCTTACTTCGCCGTTTCTCCGGGTGAACGATAGAAAAGCAGGGTGCAGCTCATTTATCTCGCAAAACTAGAGTAGCTTTATTCTTATTTAAAAACCTGCCAACAAAAGAAGGAATCGCCTTCGGTGTTGTTTTAATAAGAGGATAAGGATACAACTTCATAACTATGAGGGAGGTTACTCTATGGCTTTTACTCTTCAAATTGGCGAGAAGGCTCCGGATTTTTCCCTGCCAGCTACCGATGGGCAGACTTATTCCCTGTCCGACTTCGATGATGCAAAAATGCTGGTTGTTTTTTTCACCTGCAATCACTGCCCATATGTTACCGGCTCCGATGAAGTAACCCGTCAGACAGCGGAAAAGTTTAAGTCCCAAGGTGTTAAGTTTGTCGGAATTAATTCTAACAGCGAAAATACACATGCTGAGGATTCTTTTGACCATATGGTCGAACGGATGGAAGAACACAACTTCCCTTGGGTTTATCTGCGTGATAAGAGCCAGGATGTTGCGCGGGCTTATGGTGCGCTTCGAACCCCACACTTTTTTGTCTTTGATGCCGATAGGAAGCTAATCTATACTGGACGTGGGGTGGACAATCCCCGGAATACAAGTGAGATGACTGTAAATGATTTAGAAAATGCTCTGGATGAGCACTTAGCTGGAAAAAATATTTCGACCCCCATGACCAATCCTATTGGCTGTAATGTAAAGTGGGATGGAAAAGATGCACACTGGATGCCAAGCGAGGCTTGCGATTTAGTTTGAAAATGAGAGTCTGCATGTTATTGGAAATCTTAAACAATTTCTTTTGAATTTTAAGCCCCTTGTCGTTGACGAGGGGGCTTTTTTTATGGGAGCTGCTCCCCTTTCCCTTTAGTTGTGGTGTCCCTTCGTAGGCCCTTTTTTGTTGCTTAAAATTGGATAAAAAGAGTCCCTAAAAACCTTCATTTAGGACTTTAATATCATGTTCGATTATGTTAATATAGGAACAGAAGATGAGAGAAAGGAAAAGCGAAAGGGGTTAAAAAATGAGAGCTTACAGAGTAGAAACCACCACCAAAAAAATGAAAAACCACGGAATCGAAGCCGGCAGGAACTGCTCGATTAAATTCATCGGAATTGAGAAGGGAACTCCAAAG
>PUNT01000276.1 GCA_003551905.1 Halanaerobiales bacterium | reverse complement strand
TCAGGGGATAAGGGCATGAAATCAAACAAGTCATCCTTCAAACCTCAATCATCCATACTTTTGATGGGTCCGCCAAATGTGGGAAAGAGCGTAATATTCAATCACCTTACCGGTTTGGAAGCCCGGGTTGCCAACTACACTGGCACAACAGTGGACTATGCTGTGGGCAGCATAAAACTACTGGGGAAAGAATTCCAGGTAATTGATGTGCCTGGCATCTACACCCTCCATGCCTGCAGTGAAGCTGAAAAAATTGCAGTGAGTATGCTGGAGGAAAAACCAGCACTTATTATCTGTGTGCTGGATGCCCTCAACCTGGAAGGCAGTATCTACCTGCTTCTTCAGATATTAGAGCAAAACACCCCGGTTATAGCTGTCCTTAACCGAGGTGATCTGGCAGAAAAACATAAAGTAGAATCCTCTCCTCAAGTTATAAGCCATGAGCTCAATATTCCAGCTCTGTCCACCGTTGCAGTTGAAGGCAAAGGAATACAGGAGCTACTGCAGGTTATGGTGGAAATGCTGAAAAACAATAATGCTCATGTACCTTTCGCAAAAGTCACTGATGAAGAAAAGTGGCATAGAGCTGAAGAACTGGTTGCTAAAGCTCGCAAACACCCACTTCAGACTTCCGGTGAAAATAGTGAAGATTTACTGGTTAAACCCTGGCCTGGTCTCCCTCTGGCTATGATGATAATTGGGGTTGTTATGGCTCTTGTTATCGGCTTAGGTATGGGTATGCGGCGCTTTTTGCTCCTGCCACTTTTCACGTCCTTGTTGATAAACCCTTTAACTGAACTGGTAAACATAATCCTACCCCCAGGGCTATTTTTGAACATTCTTGTTGGTGATTATGGCTTTTTGGTTAAAGGTATTGAGTGGCCTTTCACGCTGGTCCTGCCTTATGTTATATCTTTCTACCTGGCCCTGAGCTTGCTGGAAGATACAGGTTACCTGCCTCGCCTGGGAGTTCTTATAGATGGTCTCCTCAACAAAATTGGCCTGCATGGAGCAAGCATAATCCCTCTACTTCTGGGTTATGGATGCGGCATACCGGGGATAATGGCCACCAGGACACTGGGAACCCAAAAGGAAAGGATTTTGGTGGCAACAATGATTTCCCTGGCAGTACCTTGTGTTTCCCAGACTGGCGCCTTCATATCTCTGCTAGCTGAGCAATCCATCCTAACCCTGCTGGCAGTTTTTGCTGTTTCCATCCTGGCCATGATCCTAACCGGCACTGCCATGAATTATTTCATCCCCGGACCTCTTCCCACCACTATCATGGAAATCCCAGAGCTATTGCCTCCTCGGCCGGGTATACTGGCAAAGAAGGTCTGGATAAGAATAAAGAGCTTTGTCAGCAATGGTGCTCTACCCATGATTGGTGCAGTGGGTGTTGCCTCCATTCTCCACGAAACCGGCCTTATGGCTTATATCGGTATGCTTTTTCGCCCCCTGGTATCCAGCTGGCTACTATTACCGGAAGAAGCTGCTGTTCCCCTGATAATTGGCATATTCCGGAGAGAACTGGCAGTCCTCCCTCTCCTGGAGATGGAGCTCTCTTCCCTGCAGCTTTTTACTGGTGCGGTAGTGGCCCTTTTCTACGTACCCTGCATCGCCATGATAGCCTCCCTGGCCCGGGAGTTTCGTCTCCTAACCGCAATCATAATTCTTGTCTTAACCACAGGGATTGCTTTTTTAGCAGGTGGGCTCTTAGCTCAGCTGGGCAGCATATTCTTCTGAACAGGTTAAAACCACTGAATCAAGGGACCATGTAAAACTTAGCTCCGTTCTGGGGCCGGAATTCTCTTTCAACATGGGTTTTATTTCGCAGGCGGAAGTCAGGATCCCCTTCGTCCCCATCAAGATTAAAGCTGTAAGTGCCTCTAATGCCAGCTCCCTCCACAGAAAGCTTGATAGTTCCATCATTGTTGAATGTGATGAAATTAATAACCCAGCCATGACTTCCATAGTCATTTTGCATTACCTGCATCTTACCGTAATTACCTTCTGTGGTCTTATAGTAAAAAAGTGTTCCTACAGGGATCTTATCATCTTCATTGTTATCAATAATATCCTCACTCATTACACCTTCAAAACCCATTATGGTACTTCTGGTAACAACATCTCTAATCTCATCCTGGTTAAAAACCGCTGTAACTGTTTTATCTTCATCCATATCAACTAAAGTCATTTTTCTATCCGAATCAGCAACATCCCCTTCCCATTCGCTAAAACTCCAGGCCAGCGATAACCGTGTGGCTTCCAGAACAACTTTAGTTCCCGCAAAATATAATTGCTCTCCCAAACCCGGCAGAACATCCCCTGTGCCATCAACTTCCAGGGTTAAAGTATATGCTGTAATAGGTTCATCTCCATTCAAACAGGATGTCAGCACAAACCCCAAACACACCACAATGGACACGGCTAAAAAAAGTTTGCATTTTTTCATTTCACAATCCCCTCCTTATTAATTTCTTTTTTCTTGTTGCCCCATTTTCACAATTTTTTGAAAATGGGCACTTAAGTAACCTTTACCCCTAACTCAACTTTTTCTCCCACCAGGTTTCAGTATGAACCGGATAAAATCCAAGCCTATAATAAAACTGCTGATCAGAACAAACATAAGCTTCTCTAGCACCTGACCTCCTGGCCCGAATAATTGTTTCCAGTACTGAGGCTTTCCCCAGTCCCATGCCACGATAGTCAGGATCAGTGGCAACCGGCTCCACATAAGCATAATCAGTACCTTTTATGTGCCATAAGCCACAGTGGGAAACATAATTACCATCTGGGGCTACCACAGCTACCACAAGTTCCGGCATCAGATGGGGACTGCTCAGCATGGTTTTTCTCCATTCAATATCCTCATGGCTT
>PUNT01000060.1 GCA_003551905.1 Halanaerobiales bacterium | reverse complement strand
TTGCCATGGATGTCTATGGCTGCCCAGGCCAGCTTTATACGTTTTTCTTTATCTTCCTCCTCCCAGGCATCATAGACCAGCTCCTGGGCTCTACGAGCAGGAGAGACTCTATCCCAGTCCAGCCTGGGAAGCCCTTCCTGGTTGATGGTGTTAAGTAAATCATCCAGCTCTTCTTTAGATTCTAAATTTTTATCAGCAATGGTATTTTCAATGTGGAAAAGGAATCGCTCCTTTTGCATCTGGTTGCTGGTAACAATTTCTGGCTCTGCCTCCTCCTCATCATCTTCCTGGGTCAGCTGTTTTTGGACATATTCCTCAACCTTAATACTGTTTCTGGAAATGGTCCCAACACTGACACCATACTTTTCCTCCAGTTCCTTCTGAGTAATATCAGGCATTATCATACCTGAGTAAACATACTCCATGGCAGCAGCCCAGGCACCTTTCTTCCTGATAACTGGTTTCTTTTCATTGCTGTACCTGTTCCAGATTCCTATGGTGATAAAAATATCCCGGGGGAAATATTCCCCCTTCATCTTCTCCAGCAAGAATAATGCTTCTTGCAGGTAAGAATCCTTTTCCCAGGTATTGCTGGCTATGGTAGCTGGGGACAGATCTATATCTACCAAAGACATAATTTCCTCCAGGTAGCGGGAATAGCGTACGGGAGGTTCATCAAACTTACCCCGGGCAATATCATCCAGAAAATTTTCCATTTTTTCCTTTCCCTCATCTTCATAACACAAATCCAGGGGACTCTTATTACCCAGTTCTTTTCTCGGGGTTCTCAGAAAGATCCTGGCTATGGTCTCCTTCATTTCAATATCAAGAGCAGAACTGATGTCGTCTGCATAATCCTGTATGTCCAGGATCAGTCTCAACACCAGGTCACCACTATGTTTAAAGAATTCCCACCAGGTTTTAAAATATTTGCTTTCCCATGACTGTCTTATTCTTGCTTTCTCTATTTCTTTGATACTTATTTCTTCTGCAACCGGTGGTATGGCAAATAATCCAAACAAAATTATATACCGATCACCTGCAGATAAAAGCCGGCAGGCAACAATCTCCCCTTCTTCCAGATCTTCAATTCCTGGTAAGTACAGAACCTTTTTTTCGCCGGTAAATATTTCATAAAGCTCCATTCCCTTTCCTGGTAAGACTCCTTCTACCTCATACAGGGTGAAAATTGACCCGGACCATTTTTCCAGTTCTTCAATAAGAGAATCCCTGAGCCAGCCCCTGTTCTCCTGCAAGAAACCCTGGAACAAATTCAAATCATCTTCCCAACCGTAATCGAATAAAGCCCATTCTATAAAAGCTGTCCAGTGATCTTCTCCTTTTAATTCTGACAGGGAATAAGTGTTGCTCAGCATTGAATGGTAGAAGGCCCCGGCTATATTGTTAGCTTCTCTGTCTGCAAATTCCTCAATAGCCTCTTTCACATCCATTATCTGATCATGCAGCATCCATTCCGATAAATGAACTACTTTTTCCGATTTTTCCCCACAGCATTTTTTGAACTTTTTACCACTGCCACAAGGGCAGGGTTCATTTCTACCAATTTTAGCCAATGCTCTTCCCCCTAATTTGCCAATTTTGCAACATATAATTTTGCTTCGTCATTACTGATCTAATTCCTGTTAATCTAACTGGGGTTGAAGAAATACTGAAAGAGTGACCGGGAAAATTCAAGGCGAAAAAATATCAGCCCCTGGTATTATAAAAAAAGCCTCCCGAAAGAGGCTATACACAGGATTATTTGCGAGCCCAAATTGCTCCCAGAATTAGACCAAAAACCACCCCCACCACTCCACTGATTAGTATGTTCTGGCGGATTTCTCCAATCCCTGTAATGGTTTCCTGGATTTCCTGGAGCCAATCCTGAGGTGGGTTTATAAGTTTTTGTATCTCTACATACTCCCCTGCTACCTGGCCAAAAATCAAATATCCTACAACAAGACCCAAACAGCCTACAAAAATTCCGGACAGGATCACTTTCTGTATCATAAAAACACCTCCAACACTTAATTACCCTTCAAATATAAAAATCCTGCAACATTTTTCTAAAGGTTGGTAATTCGCTCCTTGGAGAGATGCTTAACAGCATAAATGGAAGCCAGTAGCAAAACCAGGCTCAGGGCAAAGGCCCCCAGGGCAACAACTGCTGGAGGAATTTCCTGGGCCCAATTCATCCCCAGATTCCAGGCCCCCAGGACAAAAGCCAGGGGAAAGACCAGTCCGAATATCTGCGGGCTCTTCAATGCCCAGTAAAGGTAAGCCAGAATCGACATTACACCCAGGGAAAGAAGGGGCATGATAATAAAGGCCAGAGATCCAATTTCCCCGGTGAGGGTGAGTTTATAGCGGAAGTAGAGAAGGCTTATGAGATAATAAGAGAGAACGCTCAGGAGAAAGGCAAAATAGCAGATGGCATACACCATGAGAACCTTACCCAGCCAGATAACCCGGGGGTCAACACCGGTAGCCAGTATTACATGCACAGCATTTTCCATTCTCTCCTCAAATAGGATCCTGCTCAAAAGGGCATTACCCAAAAATGGAATGCATATGAGGGACAGGTAGAGAAGAGAATAGCCTAAAAGCATGCCAGTCAGCAACTCAGGCACCTCCGGATCCAGAACAATTGAGCGAGCAATGGCAGACTGCATGAAAACTGAAAATATAACGGTGAAGATGACATATATCTTAGCACTCCGGAGCATCTCTCTAGATTCCTTCCATATAACTGCCTTGAACTGCCATAAGAAAATCTTATTCATCTTGTTTTAGGCGAGGATACTCCCGCTTCTAAGCGATAGCGTAAGCGGGAGAGGAATCGCCTTTCCTCCTTTCTATAAGCAAAGTATTAGCTTGCTCTAAGAGTTTTAACTTCTTA
>PUNT01000212.1 GCA_003551905.1 Halanaerobiales bacterium | reverse complement strand
CCTGGGAGCAGCTGCCCTGGTGGGAGTTGCCGGTGAACTGGTGCAGGTAGGTTTTCTTTTTACCACAGAGTCCTTAAAACCCAAGATGGACCGGATCAACCCTCTTAAAGGACTGCAGCGTATTTTTTCTCGCCGGGCTGTCATTGAACTGGTAAAAGCACTGCTCAAGGCAACCATCTTTGCTGTTGTGGCCTATCAGATCATCCAGAATTCCTTGCCTCTTCTGGTTTCTCTGCCCCACCTGCCCCTGCAGGAAGTTCTGGGGAATATCGGGTCACTAATTATTCAAATTGGTGTTCTGGCAGCAATTTTTCAGCTCATAGTGGGAATCATGGATTATTCCTATCAGCGGTGGGAGCATGATAAGAATTTGCGCATGAGCAAGCAGGATATCAAAGACGAGTACAAGGAAACTGAAGGGGATCCCCTGATTCAGAGGCAGGTTAAGGAAAGACAAAAACATATGGCCAGCCAGCGCATGATGCAGGCAGTCCCGGAAGCTGATGTAGTTATCACCAACCCCACTCATTTAGCGGTAGCTCTTAAATATGAGAGCACTGAGATGAATGCGCCTCAGGTAATTGCTAAAGGATCCGGGGAAGTGGCTCAGCGGATTATGGCCATAGCCCGGCAGAATGGGGTGGAGGTGGTAGAAGAAAGAGCTCTGGCCCGGGCCCTGTTTAGAAATACTGAAGTAGGAGAGGAGATCCCTGCTGAACTTTACCGGGCAGTAGCAGAGATACTGGCATTTGTGTATCGATTGCAGAAGCATTATTCCTGAAGGGGGGGGAGAAAATGGCAACACAGCTGGGAGCAATGAATGAGCACTGGATTCAACGCTACAGCGACATACTATTTGCCTTTTTACTGGTTGTAGTGGTGATAATGTTCATCATACCACTGCCTACCTACATGCTGGATGTGTTCATTGCCTTCAACATTTCCTTAGCCTTAACTGTTCTTCTGGTGAGCATTTATACCAGTGAAGCCCTGGAATTTTCCGTCTTTCCAAGTCTCCTTTTATTTACAACTCTGTTCCGTTTGGCCCTGAACGTTTCCACCACCCGGCTGATTCTGGGGCAGGCTGATGCCGGTCGCATCATATTCGCCTTCGGGGATTTTGTGGTAGGAGGTAATTATGTAGTAGGTTTTATCATCTTCCTGATCCTGGTGGTCATTCAGTTCATCGTCATAACCAAGGGTGCTGAGAGGGTGGCAGAAGTAGCTGCCCGCTTTACACTGGATGCCATGCCGGGGAAACAGATGAGCATAGATGCAGATCTCAATGCCGGCCTCATAGATGAAAAGGAAGCCCGGCTGGAAAGAAAGAAGATCCGCCAGGAGGCAGATTTCTATGGTGCCATGGATGGAGCCAGCAAGTTTGTAAAAGGAGATGCCATAGCCGGTATTGTCATAACCTTGATCAATATTGTTGCTGGATTGATAATTGGTGTTGGGCAGCGAGGGATGGCTATTGAGGATGCTTTGCAGACTTACTCGCTCCTCACAGTAGGGGATGGTCTGGTGAGTCAGATTCCGGCCCTCCTGGTAGCCACTGCAACCGGCATGGTGGTAACCCGGTCGGCATCTGATGCCAATTTAGGCAGGGACCTGGCCGGACAGCTAATCAGTCATCCCAAAGTCTTGACCATAGTGGCAATTATCCTGTTTTTTCTGGGACTCAATCGGGGTTTGCCTACCATCCCCTTTATATTCCTGGCAGCAATAGTTGGAACCCTTTCATTTGTCATCAAACCGGAGGAAAAAGCCAGGAAAAAAGAGGAGACGGAGGAAAGGGAAGAGGACGGTACTCCTTCACCTGAAGCACCCTCCCTCAAGCAGGAAGATTACAAAGAACTGATCCGGGTGGATCCTATAGAGATGGAAGTAGGTTATAATCTCATACCCCTGGTCCTTCCTGAACAGGGAGGAGATTTCCTGGAGAGGGTTACCCTGATTCGCCGACAGGTGGCCATGGAAATGGGTATGGTTATCCCACCGGTTCGGGTTCTGGACAACATGCAGGTAGATCCCAATACATACTGCATCAAGCTCAAAGGCATGGAAATGGCCCGGTTCCGAATTATGCCCAACCATTACCTGGCCATGGCAGCTGGCGAGATAGAAGAAGAGATTCCGGGTATTGAAGTTACTGAACCGGCTTTTGGTATGCCAGCCAGGTGGATTCCGGAAGAAAAACAGGAAGAAGCAGAAATCGCTGGTTATACAGTGGTGGATCCCCCTTCCATCATGGCAACCCACCTGACCGAAGTTCTCAAGAAACACTCTTCAGAGCTTCTGGGCCGGCGGGAGGTCAAGGATATTATAGAGACATTTAAAGAAGATTACAGCGCTGTGGTAAATGAACTCATACCTGATCATATGACCATAGGTGAAATACAGAAAGTGCTGCAGTTTCTCCTGGAAGAGAATATTTCCATACGCGATCAGGTAACCATACTGGAAACTCTGGCTGACTGGGCTCCCAGCACCAAGGACCCGGTGCTCCTAACCGAGTATGTCCGGCAGGCCCTGGCCAGACAGATTACTCAGCAATATCAGAAAGATGATGTTATCCATGCTTTAACCCTGGCTCCCGGATTGGAAGCAGAGCTGAATGAATCCTTGCAGCAGACCGAGCAGGGTTCATATATCAATATAGATCCGGTCAAAGCCGGGCAGATCATTGAAAAGACTGTAGATAAGTTCAACAGGCTGAGGCAGGAAGGCTATCAACCGGTGCTTTTGACCAGCATATTGCTCCGCTTTCACCTGAGAAGGCTCCTGAACAGGGGCAAGGGGCAGGTACCTGTTCTCTCCTATAATGAAATTGATGGGCAGGTCGAGGTTCGGTCCCTGGGGGTGGTGAGTCTGGATGCAGATTAAGCGCTATGTGGCCAGCAGTATTAAAGATGCTGTTACCCGGGTCAAGTCAGATCTGGGGGAAAATGCAGTAATTCTCCACACCCGACGTTTCCGGGAGAGAAGTCTCTTGGGTTTGGGCGGTGTCCGGAAGGTGGAGATACTGGCAGGGGTGGAGCAGGATGAGAAAAAGCTTTTGAGTGTTGAAAAAGAGCTGGCTGAATTAAAAAAACTCCTGCAAAAGTTCAATAACGGTCAGGGACAGGAAGGAATGGGAGGTCTGCCAGCAGCAGCCCGACAAACATACTGCCAGCTTTTAGATGCCGGCATCCGGGAGGATATTATCCAGGAAGTTTTGATGGAATTTACCGGTAAAGTGGATAGCACACTCTTGCAGAAGAAAATTCTTCAGAATCTACCGCCTGCCAGAGTTCCCAAACCGCCAAAGAGGGGTGGCATGGTTATTGCTGTGGTAGGACCCAGTGGTTCCGGTAAGACCAGTGTTCTCATGCGTTTGGCCGCTCGTTTCAATATTGTTGAAGGTGTGGCAGTAGGTTTGATAACCACCGATAATCATCGGGTGGCAGCCACAGAACAGTTTGAGAATTACGGAGAAGCCCTGGGCCTTCCTGTTGAGGTAGCCCTGACTCCCCGGCAGTTCAAGCGTTCACTGGAGGTCTTTAAGGACAAGAAAGTTATCCTGGTAGATACAGCTGGCAGAAATCCATTCCAAACCCATGAAATGAGAAGACTGGAGGATAGTTTGCCCAGGGATTGTGTTGATGAATTGCTACTGGTCTTGAGTCTCAATACCCGGGAGGATGATCTTTTCAGTTACGCGCAAAAATACCGGCAGCTAGAATTTGATGGTTATGTTTTTACCAAGCTGGACGAGAGCCAAAACAGGGGGTCAATCATCAATCTTACCTGGTGCCGGCCAGAATACCTGTCCTATATGACCAGAGGGCAGAATGTTTTAGAAGGACTGGAGGTTATAAACCCGCAAAAGATCCTGGAAGAAATCCTGGGAGATGAATGAAAAGGAGAAATACTTCAATCCCATTTGAACCTGTCAATACTGAAATAGATATCTCAGGGGGGATGGAGTTGAAAAAAAGCTATGTCCTGGAACATGATCAAGAGATAAGGATAGAAAAGAAGGACGAGCAGGCTTATGAGACCATAATTATTGACATAAATGAAAATGAAATCATAATTGCTGCTCCGGAAAAAGAAGGAGTAACTCTTCCCCTTAGGCCAGGTGAAGAGATACGGGTGTCCTTTATGTCCCCACGAGGCAAGTATTATTTTAAAACAGAAGTTTTATCCCGGGGAGCCTGGCCCAGACCATTTTATGTTCTAGAAAAACCGGAGAAGCTGTACCGTCTGCAGCGGCGCAAATATGTCCGGATAATTATAATCGAAGATATTCATTGTCGCCGGACAGATGAAGAAGGGGATTTTACCCGGGCTATTCTCTATGATTTGAGTGCCGGGGGAGCCCGCTTCCGAGGTTATGAGAATCTGGAAATAGGCGCAGAGGTGGAGTTGAAAATGGATTTCTTGCCTCTGGATAATCCTGTAAAAGGTGAAATAATCCGGGCCAGAAAGGTGCCGGATGTGGGAGTTGAATTGGCAGTAAAATTTCTGGATATGGATGATGATACCAGGGAAGATATCATTAAATGGATATTTGAGTACATAAGGTATCGGGCCGGGGAGGTTAATTAGAGTGGAGCAGAAGAAGCTTATTACGCTCAGGTTAGGAGGGTTTGCCCTCGGTCTAATAATAGCGTTACTGGTTTTATTGCGGGGATTTTTGCAGGGACTGCCAACACCCAGTGTTTTCTGGCAGGCAATGCTGCTCTTAATATCTTTTTCCCTCTTGGGGTATATAGGTGCTAACCTCTTGCATCAGTTTTTACAACCTGAAGGAGGAAATATGATGGCTGAAGATGTTGAGAAGGAAGAACCGGTGGAAGAAGAACTGGCTGAAGATGGACCGGATACCAGGGATAATAAAGGGGAAGAAGATGAGAAAAAGGATGGGAACGAGGAAAAGGAAAAGGCCTGGCAACCTGTTGACCTGGAGGAGGAGAATCTAGAAGAAGAATCCGGTTAGCGGATTTAGGGGGGGTGAGATCATGGGAAAACCGGAGACGGCTCAAACTGAAGAGCAAAAGCTGAAAGCCTTGTGGAAAGCATATCAAAAGGATGGTGATGCTGAGGCACGACGGAAACTTATCCTGCATTTCTCCTACCTGGTTAAGTATGTGGCTGGGCGAATAATGATCTATATGCCGCCGTACCTGGAGATGGATGATCTGGTGAGTTATGGCACCATTGGATTAATTGATGCAGTTGAAGGTTTCAACCCTGATCAAGGTGTTAAATTCAGTACCTATGCCATATCCCGGATTAAGGGTGCCATCTATGATGCTCTGCGGGCCATGGACTGGGTTCCTCGTTCGGTGCGGGAGAAGATGAAGAATATTTCTCAGACAATGAACATTCTTCAGCAGGAGCTCCAGAGAGCTCCCAGTGATGAAGAACTGGCTGCAGCCATGGGTATTTCGGTGGAGAAACTAACTGAGATGCTGGCCCAGGTTACAGTTCCCCAGATACTATCTCTGGATAACGTTTTCCAGGGAGAGGAAGGAAGTGACAGGGGGCCCATGGAGGTGCCGGGGCCCAAGGAAGATAATCCTCTGGCCATTGTGCAGAAAAGGGACATGAAAGAAGTTCTGGCTAAAGCTATTGAGCGCCTGCCGGAACAGGAAAAAATGGTAACAGTCCTCTACTACTATGAAGGACTGACATTGAGAGAAATTGGCGAGGTGCTGGATCTATCTGCAGCAAGGATTTCTCAGCTCCATACCAAGGGAATACTTCGCCTTAGAGGTATGCTGAGCCGGGATAAGCAGAACCTTATTTAGAGAATGAAAGGATGTGCTGTTATGTCTGGTAGGTGGTTAAAGCTCACAGGGAAAAGGGAAGAGGTTATTGCCCAGGCGGTAAAGATATTCTCAGAAAAAAAGGGGAGCAGTATTGACCCTGAAATGCTGCTTTTACGCGAACAGAAGTCTTTCTTGAATTTCATACGCCGGGGAAAAACCTATCTTGTTTCTTTGCAAGAAGATCCTTCAATTAAAGTTGATGGTCACTGCCAGATACGTTTTACTCCTGAGAACGTTCTTTTGAAGATTTTTCCGCCAGCAGGTGAAGGCAAACCGGTTAAAAAGGAGCAAATAGCAGAAAAATTAGAAACTAAAGAAATTAAGGAAATTGACTGGGAAGCCATAGAAACTGCCCTGGAGGAGGAATATGAAGATTGGTTCCCCATAGCTGTTAGAAAACCGGAACTGGATCGAGATGCTACAGTTGAGATTCAGATAAGCAATGATGGTATGGCCTGCTATGTGGATTATGAACCTCCCCTGGGAGGAAAGGGTTTTAATCTGCCTGAACTGGAAGATAAGTTAAAAGAAGCAGGTGTGGTTTATGGTATTGATAAAAAAGCCCTGGAGACCCTGAGTGGCTTAACCGTGTCCACATCAAAATTTAAAGTGGCAGAGGGGAAACCGGTTAAAGATGGCAAGGATGGTGAACTAAAGTGGCATTTTTCCATCAGGGGTGAAAAAGTTCCTGGCAGGGAGAGAGAAGATGGCAGCATAGATTACTACGATCTGGATCTCATCAAAAATGTAAAAAAAGGTGATGAACTGGTAACACTGGTTTCGCCAGGTAGCGGAACACCGGGAATGAAGGTTACCGGCGAAGAAATTTCACCAAAAGAGGGGAAAGAAGCCCGACTGCCTGCTGGTAAGAATGTAGAGCCCAATGAGGAAAACACAAAACTCTTAGCAGCTATAGACGGTCAGGTTGTTTATGAGCGTGGCAGGGTGAATGTCATGCCTGTTCACCATGTGAGAGGTGATGTGGACCTATCCACCGGCCATATCAAATTTGTGGGTGGTATTGTCATTGAAGGCAATGTCACAGAAGGCATGGAAATCGAAGCTGAAGGTGATGTGGAGATCAGAGGAAATGTTTCAGCAGCAACTATAAAAAGTGGTGGCAACGTAATACTGCACAAAGGTTTCCGGGGCAAGAATAAAGGCAGTGTGAAGGCTCAGGGTGACTTCCAAGCAAAATTTGTGGAGAATGCAATTATTGAAGTCCGGGGAAATATTGATGTTTCCGAAGCCATAATGCACAGTCAGGTTCGGGCTGGTGGTGATATTGTGGTAACCGGCAAAGGTTTGATTGTTGGTGGCAGTCTTTGGGCCGGAGGCAGCATAGAAGCCAGCACCATGGGTTCCCACCTGGCTACCAGAACGGAAGTGGTAGTAGGGGTTGATCCTGTTTTACGCCAGGAGCAGGATAAAAAGGTGAAAAAATATAAGGAAATTGCCGATAATCTAGAAAAGGTTAATAAAGCCGTCCGGATACTCAATGAGCAAAAGAGAAAGACCGAGCTGCCCAAGGTCCGGGAAAATCAGTTAAAACAGCTCAAAGAAACGCAAAAATATCTGGAAAAAGAAGAAAACCAGCTGCAAAAAGAAATAGAGGGTTTAAAAGACAAGGTCATGAGTATGCGAGATGGGCAGGTTAGGATAAGACAGCTTTTATATCCAGGGGTTAGGATAAATATTGCTGATACCCAGCACCTGGTGGAAGATGAGCAGAAGAGGACTAAACTTGTTTACGAGGAAGGAGAAGTGGTCTACAGGGTTTTCTAGCCAGGAGGTGGCTTGTAGATGAGCAGCTCCAATATAGGTTCTTCATCCAACAACATGGTTCAGGCCTCCCTGGAAGCCAATAGAGTTAAACAGCTGCAGAAATCTGAGTTTCAAAACATCCAAGGACATATCTGGGTCAAAAAAAATGAGGAAGATGAGCGCAACAAGTCCCGGGTTAAAGAGTCGGAGAAGATGGAGCATAAGAGAGTGGAAAAGGATGAAACCCAGGAGAAAGATGAAAAGCAGCAGGGGAAGAAAAAGGGCAAAAAGGGACGGGGAGGCATACTGGATATAAAGGCTTGAAGTGACAGGGGGGGGATTTCTTGTGGGTATCTTTGTTTTTCTTGTCTTTGTCCTGATAGTTCTGGGAATTATAAAATACTGGCGGAGTTTTGAATATGACAGCGTGTTGGAACAGGTCTTAGAATATTTGGGGCTGGAAAATCGCCGGGTAGGGGAAATATTTCTCCAGCCGGAATCCATGCAGGTGGATTTTGATGATATTCTGGTCCAGGAAATGCAAAGGAGAAATGAATTGGAAAAAGCATATATGGGAAGGAGGTGTTCCAGTGATTAAAGGCATCTACTCCTCTGCCAGCGGTCTCATATCTGCCACAGATATACAGGATATTGTGAGCAATAACCTGGCCAATATTGATACCTATGGTTTTAAAAAGGACAACGCCATAACCCAGTCATTTGCCAGTATGCTCATGCAGCGTTTAGAAGGTGGAGAACGCTATAATATAGGACCGGCTGGCACCGGGGTTCGCACCAGCACAACCTATACGGACCTGAGCCAGGGCCCCATGAAGTATACCGGTGGACAGCATGATTATGCCATAATGGGTCCGGGATTCTTTGTTGTAGAAACTCCCCAGGGTAACCGCTATACTCGCAATGGCGTTTTTGCTCCTGATGAGGAAGGAAACCTGGTAAACGGTGATGGTCACCGGCTTCTGGCCAGGGACTGGAATCCAGTCTCTGCTGCAGATGCTCATCCTGAGAATATTTTAGTGGTGGATTTTCCTGAGCCGCAAAATTTGGGGAAAGAAGGCTACACCCTGTGGAATGAGTCAGAGGAATCCGGTGAAGCCCAGGAGGTACCAGGAGCAGTGCAGAGGGGGTACCTGGAAGAAGCCAATGTGAGCGCCATTGGTGAAATGACCAGAATGATCAGGGCCGTGAGACTGTATGAGGCCGGGCAAAAGGCAGTACAGGTTCAGGATGAAACTCTGGGCCGGGCAGTAAATGATGTAGGAAGAACTACTTAGGGCTGGACCCTGACGGGAGGCCCTTACCTGTTGACTGATGGAGACAGGTATTTTGAAAACTTAAAAGGAGGCTTTCCCATGATAAGGTCTTTATGGACGGCGGCCACGGGTATGGAAGCACAGCAGCTGAACATCGACACCATATCCAATAACCTGGCCAATGTCAACACTACTGGTTTTAAGAAGAGCAGGGTCAATTTTCAGGATCTAATATATCAGGTATTGCGCAGGGGGGGAACACCTACAGCACTGGGATCGGAAGTGCCTACAGGAATAGAAGTTGGTCACGGTGTAAGGCCGGTGGCCACTCAGAAAATATTTTCTCAAGGAAGCATTCAGAGTACTGACAACCCTCTGGACCTGGTTATTGAAGGTGATGGATTTTTCCAGGTATTACAGCCTGATGGTAATATAGCCTATACAAGAGATGGTTCTTTCAAGGTGGACCGGAACGGCCGGGTATGTACTTCTGATGGTTTGCCCGTCATCCCGGAACTCCATATTCCCCAGGACACCACCAGCATTTCCATTTCCGGCGATGGAATTGTTTCTGTTCAGCTTGCAGGAGGCTCAGACCTAATTGAAATCGGCCATGTTGAACTGGCCCGCTTTATCAATCCCAGCGGGCTTACCAGCATTGGCCGTAATCTTTTTCAGCCTACTTCAGCTTCCGGAGAGCCCATAGTGGGCTACCCGGGGTTGGAAGGTTTTGGCACCATCGGACAGGGGTACCTGGAGATGTCCAATGTAAAAGTTGTGGAAGAGATGGTGGATATGATAACGGCTCAGCGGGCCTATGAAGTAAATTCCAAGAGTGTGCAGGCTGCTGATGAAGTTCTGCGCCTGGCTGCTCAGCTCAGGAGGTAGTAATAGATGAAGGGTATACTGCTTATTCTGTCAGTAATGCTCATATCCAACTTAGCCCTGGCTGAGCCCCTGAGTTTAGCTTCCCAGGTAGAAGTTGCCACTGCCCAGTATACTCTTCTGGACCTGATGGATGGCCAGGTGGAGGATGAAGTAGCAGCTAAATTATCAGATATGGTACTGGGCAATGCTCCCGGCCCCGGTCAAACCCACTTCTATTCCCGGGGTTACCTGATCTATCTGCTCCGAGCTTGTGGTTTCAATACCCAGGCCATGGATATACCGGAGCGGGTTGAAGTCTCTTCCCATCTGCAGAATATAACTCCAGAAAAATTGCAGGACAGGATTCTTGCTATGATGGCCGGCAACACTCCCAGCTGGATTATTTCCTTTAACAATAAACTGCCAGAAGTCTGGGTGCCGCCAGGAGAGTTCTCTCTGGATTTACAGCAGCCGGAGAATTTAAGAATCCCGGGCAACAATATTCTCATAATCAATGTGTGGTCCGGGGAAACAATGTGGCAGACATTAAGGCTATCAGTCTTTCTGGATAGGGAAGTAGAAGCTTATAAGGTCAAGAAAGAGATTTCCCGGGGTGCAGCTCTTTCACTGACCAACCTGGAAAAGGTTGCCAAGCTGGAAAGTTCTCTGCCCCACAATTATGTGCCGGGAGAGATACAGCCGGAAAACGTCAAGGTTCTCAGGGACTTAAAGGAAGGGACCATCATCAGCTGGTACCACCTGGAAGAAATATCTCTCATAAGCCGGGGTGATCAGGTTACAGTGCGCATTGCAGCCAATAATCTGGTCATAGATGTTACTGGCACAGCTTTGGAAAAAGGTGGGTATGGTGATGAGATCAGGGTAAAAAGTAAGCACAATGGTGAGATCCTCACTGCTCTTGTAGTTGATAGAGGACTGGTATACATTGATCTCAGGGACAAAGGAGAGTGAGTAAGATGTTTAAGACCCTGACAATTCTTCTAATGTTTCTAATGCTGTCAGGAACGGTGCAGGCCACATCTCTCTGGGGAGAAGGGCTTGACCTGTATGGAGATCAGCGGGCCAGCCAGGCAGGTGACCTGGTTACCGTTCTCATAATGGAGCAAAATAAGGCTACACAACAGGCTGATACCTCCACCAGCCAGCAGCTGGGCATAAGTTTGGACCCAGGTGTCTTCCTATCGGATCTTTTTGGTGGGCTGAGTCCGGAGTATGAAGACCAGGCCGGGGCCATGGGTACAACCAGCCGCTCCGGGACAGTGGTAGGGCAGATAACTGTAGAAGTTGTGGAAGTGCTGCCCAACGGAAACTTTCGGGTGGAGGGAGTTAAAGGAATCCTGGTAAATGGAGAGCTGGAGGAAATATTTTTGCAGGGTGTGATACGGCCGGCTGATATATGCGGTGATAATACAGTGGAATCCAACAGGGTTGCTGATGTTTCCCTGGAGTATAAAGGACGGGGAGTCATTGCGGCCAAACAGCGGCCCAGCTTTTTAGAGTGGATTCTTAACTGGATTTTTTAGGAGGGAAAAACGGTGAGAAAATTAATTCCCATTTTCATACTTTTGTTCATGAGCTTAAATTGTTTCGTTCAGGCCCAGGAATCGCCTACAGTTAATGTGAGCGATATAGCAACCCTGGAAGGAATCCGGGACAATCAGCTCGTTGGCTATGGCCTGGTCATGGGACTGGAAGGGACAGGTGATAGCATCAGATCCCAGCCCACAATGCAATCCATTGCTAATATGCTGGAAAATTTTGGTGTTCACATTCCTGCTGATGCCCTGCGGGTTCGCAATGCTGCTGCCGTGGTAGTGACAGCAACCCTGCCACCGTTTACCTATCCCGGCGAGAGAATAGATGTTACAGTATCCTCAATGGGGGATGCCCGGTCCTTAAAAGGTGGCGTTCTCCTCATGACCCCCCTGCGGGCAGGGGATAATCAGGTTTATGCAGTTGCTCAGGGCTCCCTTTCCATAGGGGGTGTTGATGATGTTTGGACCTCCCGGGATAGTGTTCAGCACAATAATGTGGCCAACATACCCAATGGAGCTCTGGTGGAAAGGGAGGTGGCTTTTAACTGGCATGATAACGAGAGGATAGTGCTGCGTATCAGGGAAGCCTCATTTAACACCTCCTCGCAGCTGGCAGCAGCCATCAATGAAAATTTACCCCTGGAGGGAGAAGTGCAACTGGCCAACCCCATTGATCCGGCCCGGGTAGAAGTGAGAATTCCTGATTATGCTCGGGATAACACTGTGGACTTTGTTGCTACCATCTATGATCTGCAGATTGAGATGACAGCGCCGGCCCGGGTGATTGTCAATGAAAGGACCGGGACCGTGGTCATTGGGCATAATGTGAGGATATCACCGGTTGCCATAGCCCATGAGGGGATCAAGATTGAGATAACAGCAACTAATCAGGATAATGAAGATGATGAGGAAATTATGGATATATACAGTGGTTCTGCTGAAGAAATGGGGGAAGAAACGGTGATGGTGGTTGAAGGAGGTACCACGGTCATGGATCTGGTTCAGGCTTTAAATGCTTTAGGAGCCAGTCCAGTGGAAATTATCGCTATTCTCCAGGCCATAGATAGAGCCGGTGCACTTCACGGTGTCCTGGAGATAATGTAGGAGGTTTCTTATGCGCATAGATAATGCCCATATAGTTCCAGTGCTGTATAATAAGGATGAAGACCCCCTCCTCACAGCCTGCAAGGAGTTTGAAAGTATTTTTATCAATCAGCTGTTCAAGAGCATGCGTCGCACGGTGCCGGAAGGGGGGATGCTGGAAAAAGGCATGGGTGAGGAAGTGTTTGAAAGCTTCCTGGATGAAGAAATAGCCAGAAAGGCTGCCCATGGTAATAGTTATGGGCTGGCCCACATGTTATATAATCAATTGAAAAACCCTGGAGGGTAATTCTCCGGGGTTTTTTTGTACTTTTAGAGCTCTCCATGCGTAAGATATAGTGAAATAGGCATGGGGGTGTTGATCATGGAAGGTGTTTGGCAGAAAGAACTGAAAATAATCCCGGATGAGCGGGGAAAACTGATGGAGTTTTTGCGTTCAGATGATGATATTTTCCGGAAATTCGGCCAGGTCTATATTACAACTGTTTTTCCCGGCGTAGTGAAAGGCTGGCATGCTCATCAAGAACAACGGGATTACCTAGGTTGTGTGTGGGGGATGATCAAGCTTGTCCTATATGATGGACGGGATAATTCGCCTACTCAGGGAAAGTTTCGGGAATATTTCATTGGTGAGCAAAATCCTCTTTTGCTGAGCATCCCTCCCGGTGTCTGGCATGGATTCAAAGGTATAGGCACAAAAGAAGCCATAATCATTAACTGTCCCACCCTGCCTTATGATTACCTGGAACCTGATGAGCTGCGTATAGCTCCCCATGGGGGAAAAATAAAGTATGATTGGGACCGGCAGGATGGCTAATATT
>PUNT01000270.1 GCA_003551905.1 Halanaerobiales bacterium | reverse complement strand
CCATTCATAGACTCTGGCTTTCCTGACTGTTTCCACATAATACCGGGAATTATAATAGTCATCCAGGTTCAGGGAATTTTTTTTCTCCTTAAAAACACCATCATGCCCGGTTGCCACTAATAAATCCGGTTTTACACGGGCAAGGAATCTCTCAATCACCTGAGGTTGTTCCTCTTCTGGCACATGAGCCCCCTCTACCTCAATATTCAATTCCCTATACCGGTCCATGCATTTTGCAAAATAGTTCTGATCTCCATCAAGGTGGAGAACTCGCCCGGGCAAACTCTGGTATTCAAAAGAGTTGTTTTTATAAGTGTCACTGATGGTGAAAATGCGGCTTCTCATCCTGATGGGGGAACGTCGAAGATATTCCCGGGCCTGAGCCAGGACCCGTTCCTTTTTTTTTCTGCACTCCTCTTCTGAAACAAAGCGCAGATCTTCTATGGGGGCATCAGCCATAAGGCGCACATCCAGGCCCCTTAGGAGAGCATAATCCCTATTATCTATTCTGAGCAATTTTTCCACCCTGAAAAGGATGTCTGATCTATAGGATATTCGGGAAACAGTATCTCCTACTTCTATCCTTTTCTTATCTCCCAAAGCAATCTCCCCTTCAATAATAAGAAAAGGGACTTTCCCTGCTATATATTTATTCCTAAAAACTATCTTTCGTGATATATAGCAAAAAAGCCCCCTTAAAAGGAGGCTTCTGAATAAATATTAGCGGGTATATTTGTCGGCAACTTTGCTGGCTCCATAGGAGTCGGGCTTGATCTTGGCTCCGTAACCGCTGCCGGTAACCATCCCCACTACTTCTTTCACCATCTCGTTGGTCGGCCCTTTCCGTCCTACATCCAGATGTATTTCCACATGAAGATTATCATTGCATGTATCGTCTTCAGCCAGCATATGGGTCATTTTGCTGGCAACCTCCAGGCTTTTTGCTGTTTCGTAAAAGATGCGCTGCCTTAAGCTGCGACCGATATTTTCCCGCATCCTGCGGTAAAAAAAGCGCCCGCCTTTACCAACTCTATAGATTATTACAGCAGTGACAAACTGCACTCCCTTTTCCATTGTCTGGGAATCAGTACCTATGACCAGCTTGTATTCCCTCTCTGGTTCGCTCTGCATATATTTGATTATGCTGTCATAGGTCTCCTTGAGATTAAGTCGACCTTCTGTTGGACTATTAAAATATATGGAGGGCATCATGTTCACCTTCTTTCATCCCTTGCCAGAAAGTTGGCCAGGCAGGCAAAATTTTGTAAAGACAGCTCTTCTGCCCTGACCTGCTCTGCTAAACTACAGCTTTTTAAAGCTGCCTTTATTTCTTCTCCAGTATAATCCAGGAGTTTTAAATTATTGGAGAGGAGTTTCCTGCGGCTGGTAAAGCCGCAGTTTATCAATTTCAGGAAAAGTTCCTGATCCCAAACCTCAAAAGGTGCTTCTTCCCTGGGTTTTAACATGATTACTATGGAGTCCACATCCGGAGCCGGGAAAAAAGCACCGGGAGGGACTTTAAACAAAACTTCACTGGTGAGAAAGTAGTTTAACTTCAAAGTTAGGGCACCATAATCTTTGCTACCGGGTTTGGCTGCAATACGGTTCCCCACCTCTTTCTGAACCATGATCAAAAAGAAGGAAAAGAGTGACCGGTTTCGGAGAAAGGAAAAGAGTAGAGGAGATGTTATGTTATAGGGGAGGTTGGCCACAAATTTATATGGCTTTTTTTCTGAAGGTAGTAGAGAAGGCCAGTCAGCCTGGAGAGCATCTTCATGATAAAGATACAGGTTCTCCTGGGGCAAAATATCTTCCAGGACCCGGCAGAAGCCCTTGTCCTTCTCTATAGCCCAAACTTCTGCACCCCTTTGCAATAAGCTTCGGGTCAGTGCCCCCAGCCCCGGGCCAACTTCCACTACTCGGTCACCAGCCCCTATCTCTCCTGCTTTCATTATTTTTTCCAGAATATGATTATCAATTAAAAGATGTTGCCCCAGTTTCTTGCTCAGGTGAAGATTATATTCTTTGAGAATTTTCTTGATCTCGGTTAAATTAATGTTCATTCCCCCAGATTATTTTTCTCCATTTACCCGAATATTTCAATAAAACAATATGGATTCATCTTTCCAGATGCTCCCTTATTTTAAAACCAACTCCCATTTTCAAAGCAATTTCTCTACACTTATCCAGGTCTACCCGGGAAAGGTTTACCACCGACAGAATAACTTCCGGCACATAATCAGGAGCTTTTTGGGCAAATTCCAGTAATCCTTCATATGCCCGGGAACCAAACTCCGGCCGGCATAATTCTTTGTAAGTTTTGGCATCATGGGCGTTTAAGCTTATGGACAGGACATGAACCAGTCCTTGCAGGCCAGGCAATATGGATTCCCCATGGATGAGGTCTCCATGTCCATTGGTGTCAACCCGCACCCTAACATTTTTCTCCTGCAACCACCGGCATATCTCCAGCATTGTCTCCAGTCGCAGTGTCGGTTCACCAAAGCCGCAGAAAACAATTTCTTCATACGCAGCCGGATCCCCTATGGCTTCAATGACCTCTTGAGCAGATGGTTCTTTCTCCAACCAGAGATTATAACCTCCAACACCTTTAAAACTATGCCGGAGACAGAAAACACAGTTATTGGTACAGCGGTTGGTCAGGTTAATATACAGGTTGCCCCGGTAGGGATACACTATGGTCATTTCTATTTCCTCCACAGTATAGATTATAACATACTTAGTGGTATTTTTGGTTTAGGAAACCCAAAAAAGTTGGCCCATGTTCTAGAAAAACCCATGGTAATTTTTAGAGGATTTATGTCAGCGTTAGAGAAATAACTATCAACACATTGTTGTCTCTATTTTGTTGGGAATGGGGAGATAGATCCACAAGAGAAAGGAGGAGTCAATTG
>PUNT01000150.1 GCA_003551905.1 Halanaerobiales bacterium | reverse complement strand
TTCTAATTACCAATAATGAGCTGGGGGCCCTGGGAGGCACTGAAACTTATACCTATCTCCTGGCCAAAAGCTTAAAAGAAAAGGGATGGTCGGTGGAAGTTTTTTCTCCCCAGCTTGGTTATGCAGCAGAAAGAATCAGTTCATTGCAGATAAGATGTTTTGCTAATTTTTCAGGTTGGGAAAGGTACGACGTGATACATGCTCATCACCGGCGAACCTTGCAGCTGGTGAAGGAGGTATTGTCTCCTGACAGGATATTTTACCTGGCCCATGGCATTGGGGAGGAGGAAATACCTGCAACTACAGAATTGATGGATATAAGGATCCTGGGGGCAGTTAGCTGGGAAGTCAAAAAACACCTTTTGAGATTGGTAGGGCCAAAAGAGGTAAAAGTTATTCCTAATTTTGTGGATCCCCGGCGATTTTTTCCTCAAAAGCCAGTGCAACGTTTGGAGCAGGGTTACCGGGTCCTTATTCTCAGCAATTATCCCTCCTGGCAAACCCGGGAAATCCTGACCTTTTTAAAGCCTCTGGTAGCCTCTGTATCTTTCCTGGGCAGGAACTCTGAGAAGCTGGCCAAGAGTCTGGCTGAGGAAGGTTTCAGAGTTAACTGTTTGGGTTGTGATTTCTGGCATGTGGAGAAAGTTATCAACAAACATGACCTGGTAATTAGCCTGGGTAGGGGCATACTGGAGGCCATTTTCTGCGGTCGGGGAGCAATAGTGTTTGGTATCCATGGCGGTGATGGGCTGGTAACTCCTGAGAATATAGCGGACATTGCAGCTTGTAATTTCAGCGGGCGACACAAAGGCTACAGCGCAAACTCCCCAGCAATGAGAGCCAGTTTACTGCCGGTATTTGCTGGAAAACTGCCAGATCTCATGGTTGCGACCAGGATCAAAGCCTTAAAGGAATTTTCATCAGACAAAGTGGTAGGAAAACTGGAAAAAACCTACCGGCAGCTTGGGGGAGGGGAGTATTTTTGAAAGTTATCATAGTTGCTCGCCACAACTTTTATACTCCCTGGGTCTATTATTATAAGGCTGTGAGCAGGAGAGATCAGGTTTTGGCCTGTGGCCCGGGGCAGGTAATACCAAACTTAAATCAAGCTCTGCAAGAACATCCGGATACTGAATGCATGCTCATCTTTACCACCGGTTATTTCCCGGATCTTTCTTTTCCCCGCCAGCTGGGTGTACCTACAGTTTACATGGTTTTAAATACTTATGTGCAGTGGGAGAAACACCTGGATTACCTGAAACAGGCTGACTATATAATGGTGCCTCAGCTACAAGCAGCAAAAATGTGGCAGGACCTTCATCCCCGGGTATTCTGGTTGCCATATGCTGTTGACCCAGCAATTTACCGTGAGCATCCTGTCCCCAGGCAATATGACATGGTTTTTGTTGGCACAGTTAAGGGGGTACTGTACCGGCGGCGGCGTCATCTTCTGAATCTATTATCCCAGCATTTTAGTATAAAGATAGCAGAGAATTGTTATTTTCAGGATGCTGCCCGGCTATACAGCCAGGGCCATATGATTTTTAATGAGAGCCTGGCTTTAGAAGTAAATATGCGAACTTTTGAAGCTATGGCCTGCCGGAGATGCCTGATGACCAGTTTAGTAGATGATGCCGGTTTTGGGATCTTATTTGCTGATGGTGAAGACCTGATTATCTATGGGGAAAGAGATCTTTTACCCTTGGTGGATTATTATTTGTCTTTTCCTGCGCAAAGGGAGAAAGTAGCCAGTTCCGGTTATGGGAAAGTCTTAAAAAATCACACCTATGAACATCGCTGGCTTTTCATCAAGGGACTTCTGGAGGGGAAGGAAGATTTGAGTGATTGTGGCTTTGATGCGCATACGCAATGAATCGCTTATAATCAAAGATACCCTTGATCACCTGCATGAGCTAGCAGATTTCATCTATATTTATGATGATGCTTCCCAGGATCAAACTGTGGAGATTTGTAAGAGACATCCCTCCAACCCCCGGTTGATTCAGGGCAGAGAATGGGAGATGCGGCCTGTAGGAGGAGTATCCATAAAAGATGGAGCCCACAAGCAAACTCTCCTTAACCTGGCCCGGCAGGAAGTAAACCCTGAATGGTTTTTATATGTGGATGCAGATGAACGCTTTGACCGAAGTTTTGCTCATCTCCTGCAGGATAACGTTGATGCCCTGGTATTTGAGCTCTATGATTTCTACCTGACTCCCTGGGAGATGGAAAAACCATATGGAGGCGGTTCGCTAAAAGAATTTCGTAATTTTTGTGGACCGGAATACCGGCATACTTTGATGGTTTTTCGCAATCTGCCTGGAGTTTTTTTTCCAGAAAACCCCTTGCTCCGCTGCCGGGAGCCCTGGGGTTTTGAACCCAGTCGGGTCGTTTTTTGCCAGGAAAAAGTACTGCATTTTGGTAAGGCTATTTCTGTAGAACAGTGGGAGAGAAAAGTAGCTTACTACAGCCAGATTCGGGGGCTAGCAGAAAAGTGGAGGGAAAGAAGAGGGAAAGCCATCCATACTAAATCCGATTTTGGCCGGCCTTTGCTGAGATGGGAGGAATTAAAAGAAAACCCGGATATTAAAGGCCCTTGTCTTTACCGCTATAACCCGGTTCTTTTCTGAAAGGGTGTTTATTATGGTGGACATTGTTATTGTCAATTACAATACCTGTAAACTCCTCAAGCCATTGATTGAGAGCATAGAAGAGAATACCCAAATCAGTTATGAGCTATATGTGGTGGATAATAACAGCACAGATGGCAGTACTTTTTGGTTGAGGCAAAAATCAGGAGTTAATCTCATTGTTTTGCCCCGGAACATGGGTTATGCATATGCCTGTAACCGGGGCATTGAAAATGGTATAGGGGATTATATTGTTTTGATGAACAGCGACCTTTTGGCGACGCCGGGCTGGCTGGAAGGGCTGCTTTTCCCCAT
>PUNT01000262.1 GCA_003551905.1 Halanaerobiales bacterium | reverse complement strand
TGAAATTGCCAGCATGGCTGCAGTTATAGGAGGTGCCATGGCCGGCCGAAAAGCTTTAACAGCCACAAGTGGCCCCGGCTTTTCCTTGAAACAGGAATGTATTGGGTTTGCAGCCATGATTGAAGCTCCCTGTGTTATTGTGAATGTGCAAAGAACTGGCCCCAGTACCGGTTTGCCTACTTCGCCAGCCCAGGGAGATATGATGCAGGCCAGGTGGGGTTCCCATGGGGACAGACCAGCTCTTGCGCTCTATCCTACTTCAGTTTCTGAAACTTTTGATTTAACTGTAAAGGCTGTTAACTGGGCCGAGAGGTTCAGAACACCAGTGGTTTTACTGCTAGATGAAGTTGTGGGGCATATGCGGGAGGGATTGGTTCTCCCGGAGATAAAGAAGGAAGATCTCTTTGAGAGGAAAAGACCCCATGTTGCACCGGGAAATTACAAGCCCTATGAAGTCCTTGATGAGGATTTGGTTCCGCCTCTACCTGATTACGGGACCGGGTATCGTTTTCATACCACCGGGTTATTTCATGACGAAACCGGGTTCCCTACCAACAAACCTGGTCAGACAGCTGAACTCATCAATCGATTGATGGGAAAAATAGAAAAATACCGTCAGATTCTCTATATATACGAGGAAATGGAAACCAACGATGCCGAACACCTTTTTATCAGTTTTGGGGCTACAGCCAGATCTGCTCGAGCAGCCTGCCGGATGGCCCGTCAAAAGGGCATAAAAGCAGGACTTTTGATTTTAAAAACAATATGGCCTTTTCCTCGGGAAATTGTTGCCGAACTGGGTAGCAGGATGAAAAATGTCATTGTTGCGGAAATGAATATGGGACAGATGATTGGTGAAGTTGAAAGAGCAGTTGCCGGAAAAGCAAATGTGTGTGGTTCTTTCAGGGCTGACGGAGAGTTGAATACTCCGGAAGAAATTCTTAACAGGCTGGAGGGGGTGTGTTAAATGGCTGTAGAAGATTATCTAAGGATGGAAAAGCTACCCCATATTTGGTGCCCGGGATGCGGGCATGGAATTGTAATGGGTGCTATAACTAGAGCAATAGAGAAAAATGGTTGGGATAAGAATAAAGTGGTTGTGGTTTCTGGTATAGGATGTTCTTCCCGAGCCCCCGGCTACATGGATTTTGATACACTGCATACTTTGCATGGGCGGGCAATTCCTTTTGCAGCAGGGGTCAAGATGGCCAATCCAGAGTTGCATGTCATAGTTATAACCGGCGATGGTGATGGCGCTGCAATAGGTGGGAATCACTTGATTCATGCCTGCCGAAGAAATGTGGGGCTAAATATTGTCCTGCTCAACAACAGTATTTACGGTATGACCAGTGGACAGTATTCTCCTCTAACCCCTGAAGGTGCGTTAGCTACCACATCACCCTACGGTAATATAGACCCGGCTTTCGATCTCTGTAATTTGGCCATGGGTTCTGGTGCTAATTTTGTAGCCCGGGGAACTGCTTATCATATCCATAAGTTAATTGATTATATTAGCCAAGGTTTTGAGAATCCAGGCTTTTCCTTTATTGAAGCTATAAGCCAGTGTCCCACCAATTTTGGCCGACGCAATAAACAAAGGACCGGCCTGGAGATGATGAAATGGCAGCGGGATAATAGTGTGGATTTCAAAAAAGCACAGACAATGTCTGCTGAAGAATTAAAAGGCAAGTTTATTACCGGTATATTTTGTGACAGGGAAGATAAAGAATATACGGAAAAATACAGGCAGCTGGTAGAACAGTTTCAGGAGGGTTCCAATTGATGGAGCGATATGAAATACGGTTAAGCGGTGCTGGCGGTCAGGGGTTAATACTTTCAGGAATTATTCTGGCAGAGTCAATAATAAGGTTCACAACAAAAAATGCCATACAGACGCAATCGTACGGCCCGGAAGCTCGGGGTGGGGCCAGCAAGTCTGAGGTTATAGTATCATCAGGGGAGATTGATTATCCCAAGGTGAGAAAGCCCGATTTGCTCCTGGCATTAACACAGGAAGCATACAACAAATATAACCGGGAATTGAAAGAGTACGGTATAATAATTGTTGATGAAAACGTCTATATTGCTCCCCGCAGTGGTCCTACCTATTCCTTTCCCATACTAAAAACTGCCCGGGAAAAGTTTGGCAGGGATATTTTTGGCAGCATGATTTCTCTGGGAATTGTGGTTGGCCTGGTGGATCTGGTATCACCAGCGGATGTTGAAAAGGTGGTAATTGAAAGGGTTCCCAGAGGAACAGAAGAAACCAACCGTAAAGCTATATACACTGGGCTGGAATTGCTGGAGGACCTTGAGAAATATGAAATCCAAACCGAGGAGGAGGAAGAAGAAAAATGACTGAAACTGGCGAAGGAAGGAAAAAAGAGCTGGAAGAAAAGCTTTCCCAGTGGTTGGAAGGTCCCTTTGCCAGGGCACAGGCAAAGAAATGGCAAAAAGCATTCACATCTTACCGTGAGGAGGTAAAAAATCTTTACACACCATTGGATGGGGAAACAGATTACCTGGAAGACATGGGTTTTCCCGGTGAATATCCCTTCACCCGGGGAGTTTACCCTACCATGTACCGGGGAAGACTTTGGACCATGCGCCAGTATGCAGGCTTTGCCAGTGCAGAGGAATCAAATCGCCGCTATCGATATCTTTTGGAGCAGGGGCAAACAGGTCTATCTATAGCCTTTGACCTGCCCACGCAGATAGGGCTGGATTCTGACCACCCCATGGCCTCAGGTGAAGTTGGTAAGGTTGGGGTGGCCATAGATTCACTGGCGGACATGGAGATTCTTTTCGATGGTATCCCCCTGGAAGAGGTAAGCACTTCCATGACTATCAACTCTCCGGCAGCTATACTAATGGCCATGTATGTGGTAGTAGCAGAAAAGCAAGGAGTTAAGCCAGAAGAGCTGCGGGGGACAATTCAGAACGATATTTTAAAAGAGTACTTTGCCCGGGGAACGTATATCTTTCCTCCTGAACCTTCCATCAAGCTAATTACCGATATATTTGCTTATTGTTCTGAGAAAATGCCCAGGTGGAATACCATAAGCATTTCCGGTTACCACATCCGGGAAGCAGGAGCCAATGCGGTTCAGGAGGTGGCTTTCACCCTGGCTGATGGCATAGCTTATGTAAAAGCTGCCCTGGAAGCGGGACTGGATGTTGATGATTTTGCTCCACGTCTTTCTTTCTTTTTTAATTCTCAGATGAATGTGCTGGAAGAAGTAGCCAAGTTCCGGGCAGCCCGACGCATATGGGCAAAAATTATGGCAGAACAGTTCAATGCTAAGAATCCCAAGAGCAGGATGCTGCGTTTTCATACCCAGACTGCAGGAGCAGCACTAACAGCACAACAGCCACTAAATAATGTTACCAGGGTAACCCTGCAGGCCCTGGCTGCAGTTCTGGGTGGAACTCAGTCTCTGCACACCAATTCCTATGATGAAGCACTAGCTTTACCCAGTGAAGAATCAGTCCGTATTGCTTTGAGAACACAGCAGATTCTGGCCCATGAGAGTGGGGTTGGGGCAACAGCTGATCCCATAGGAGGTTCCTATTATATTGAAAATCTCACAGATGATATTGAGAAGCAGGTTTTTGAGTATCTGGACAAAATAGAAAATATGGGTGGTATGGAAAAAGCTATTGAGAGTGGTTATGTGCAAAAGGAAATTCAGAAATCTGCATATGAGATGCAAAAGAGGATTGAAGAGGAAGAGGAAATAATAATAGGAGTTAACAAGCATAAATTAGATGAACCTACCCCTGGTGATCTTTTGGCCATGGATCCACAGGTAGAGAAGCAACAGCAGGAAAAATTAGTCCGAGTTAAGGAAGAAAGAGATAATAAACAGGTAAAGGGAAAACTTGACTCCCTGCATGAGGCAGCAAAGAATGATGAAAATCTTATCCCTCATATCATTGATGCTGTTAGAGTATATGCAACTCTTGGGGAAATCTGCGGAGTATTGCGGGAGATCTATGGTGAGTATCGGGCACCAACATTTTAAAGCTTTGGAGGGGTGAAGCAATGGATGAAAAGAGGATTCGAGCTTTGATTGCCAAGCCGGGATTGGATGGTCATGATCGAGGGGCTAAAATTGTAGCTCAGGCTTTAAGGGATGCGGGAATGGAAGTAATATATACAGGACTCAGGCAGACTCCAGAGCAAATTGTTTCCACAGCACTGCAGGAAGATGTGGACGTTATTGGGTTGAGCAGTCTTTCCGGCGCCCACTCTCATCTGTTTCCCAGGGTAGCTGAATTAATAGAAGAAAAAGGGCGTCAGGACATTCTAATAATAGGAGGCGGCGTTATCCCGGAGAAAGACAGATCAGATCTGGAGAAAAAAGGCATCAAGCAAATCTTTACCAGTGGGACTTCCACACAGGATATAATAAAATTTATCAAGGAGAATGTCAGGGATTAATGGATACTCAGGAGCTAGGTGAAAGCATAATAGGTGGAGATGAAAATGCCCTGGCCCGTGGACTAACCCTGGTTGAGAACCGAAGTGAAGGTTATAAGGATTTACTGGAATACCTTTTTCCCCGGAGTTCCTCGAGCTATATTTTGGGCATTACCGGTCCACCAGGAGCGGGCAAGAGTTCCATTACAACCAAGCTGGCTCTAGATATGGTTGATAAGGGCCAGAAGGTAGGCATTTTAGCCATAGATCCCACCAGCCCTTTTTCAGGAGGGGCTCTCCTGGGAGATCGCATAAGGATGGGGGAGCTGGTGGGAAGGGAGAACGTTTTTATCCGGAGCATGGCTTCCAGGGGTGCTCTGGGGGGATTGAGTCCAGCAGTGCTGGATGCAATATTGCTCATGGAAGCTTACGGGAGCAACACTGTAATAATTGAGACTGTGGGAGTTGGTCAATCGGAAACCGATATTGCTGGAGTCGCTGATACTGTTCTTATAATTCTCATGCCGGGAATAGGCGATGATGTACAGACCATAAAGGCCGGGCTTCTAGAGATAGGTGACCTGTTTGTAATAAACAAGGCAGATCATGAGGGTGCAGGAGAACTCTCGGCTTTTCTCGAAGGTATGTTGAACTGGCAGGAGAAAGAGAAAGAGAAAGACTGGAACCCACCTGTTCTTAAAACAGTTGCCATCTCCTCTGACAGGATGGAGGAGTTGCTGGGGAAGATAGAGGAACATAAAGATTTTTTACAGAAAACCGATCAGGGGGAGAAAAAGGGGTTGAGAAGGGCCGGGTTAGCACTAAAAACGCATATGAAAGCTGAGTTAGAACAGCTATTCTTAAAACCCCTTTTGGATGGAGAGGACTGGAGGCAGGGAATAATAAAGGTTCAGGAAAGAGAAGCTTTTCCTGGTGAGGTTGTCCGGAGTATTTTGGAAAAGAATTTCCCCAACATCTGGAGGTGAAAAATTTGCAGGTTGATCACATTGGTATTGCTGTTGAGGATATTCAGGTAATGCTGGATTTCTACAAAACAATTGGATTAGAAGTTAAACATCAGGAAGAAGTTCCTTCCCAGGGCGTTAAGGTTGCCATGTTGCCTTTAGGGCACACCAAGTTGGAACTATTAGAACCCTTGAGTGAAGAAAGTCCCATCTACAAATTCATACAAAAAAAGGGAACTGGCATTCACCATGTTGCTTTAGAAGTGGATGATATAGAAAAAAGCCTTGCCACCTTGAAGGACAAGGGGTTTAAACTAATCAATGAGACTCCTGTGCAGGGAGCAGGTGGAGCGAAGATAGCTTTTATTCATCCCAAAAGTGCTGGAGGTGTTCTTTATGAACTCTGCCAGCATTCGTGAGGAGGGATAAATATGAAGAATAAAGATAATTTGAAGGAACAGAAAGAGAAAATTCTCCAAGGAGGCGGCGAAGAAAAGATTAAAGCTCAGCATGAAAAGGGGAAACTGACAGCCCGGGAGAGGATAGATAAACTTTTGGATGAAGGCAGTTTCATGGAGATCAACGTGTTTACCTCTCACCGTTGTACCGACCTGGGTATGGCAAATAAAGAAGTCCCTGGTGAAGGAGTAGTAACTGGTTCAGGTACCATCAATGGAAGACCGGTATATGTTTTTGCTCAGGATTTTACTGCCATGGGAGGAACGCTGGGAGAAGCTCACTCCCAGAAAATTTGCAAGATAATGGACCTGGCCTTGAATAATGGCATGCCGGTTATAGGTCTAAATGATTCAGGTGGTGCCCGGATTCAGGAGGGTGTAGATGCGTTAACCGGTTATGGTAATATTTTTTTCCGGAACACCCATGCTTCTGGCGTAATTCCTCAGATTTCTGCCATACTGGGGCCTTGTGCTGGAGGTGCAGTTTATTCGCCAGCCCTCATGGACTTTGTTTTTATGGTGGAAGGAGTAAGCAAGATGTTCATAACCGGCCCGGAAGTGGTGAAGGCAGTTACTGCTGAGGAAGTAACGCCGGAAGAACTGGGAGGAGCTATGACCCACAGTCAGCTCAGTGGAGTGGCCCATTTTGCCTATACTGATGAAGGAGCATGTTTGCAGGGAATTAGGGATCTCATGGGATATCTGCCACTTAATTATTTAGAAAAGCCTCCCTTTCAGGAATCTACAGATGATAATAACAGAGATGTAGGCGAGATTTCCGGTATAGTCCCTTCTGACACTAAGAAGCTTTACGACATGAAGGAAATCATCAGCGTGCTGGTTGATGATGGAGTTTACCTGGAGGTTCATCCTCATTTTGCTACCAATATTATTACCTGTTTTGCCCGACTGGGAGGGCATGCAGTAGGCATAGTTGCCAATCAACCTAAAGTTAAAGGTGGGGTTTTGGATATAGATGCTTCTGATAAAGCCTCCCGTTTTGTGCGTTTTTGTGATTCCTTCAATATTCCCCTGGTTAGCCTGGTGGATGTTCCCGGTTACCTGCCAGGCACAGAACAGGAGTTTGGTGGAGTTATAAGACATGGGGCTAAACTCCTTTATGCTTATTCTGAGGCTACTGTTCCCAAGGTAACCCTTATAGCCCGGAAAGCTTATGGAGGGGCATTTTTAGCCATGTGTAGCCAATCTCTGGGTGCGGACCTGGTATGGGCCTGGCCTGGTGCTGAAATAGCTGTGATGGGGCCAGAAGGAGCTGCCAATATAATTTACCGAAAAGCCATAAAAGAAGCAGAGGAGCCAGAAAAAGTGAGGCAGGAAAAGGTTGCTGAATACAGAGACTTTTTTGCCAATCCCTTCGTTGCAGCCAGAAGGGGTATGGTTCATGATATACTGGAGTATGGAGAAACCAGGAGCAGGTTAATCTATTCTCTGGACCTCTTATCGTCAAAAAATGAGAGCAGGCCGCCCAAAAAACACGGTAACATACCTTTATAGGAGGAAATTCCATGGATACTTTAAAAGGCGGTTTTGACCTAATATATCTGGGAATGGGTACGGTATTTGTTACCCTGGGAGCCCTTGCTGTTCTAATCATGCTTATGGAAAAGGTTTTTTATAAAAGGAGGAAATCACCAGGAGAAGCAAAGGTTGCTCCGGACTCTTTAGAAGAGAGAAATGAGATCCTGGCTTGTGTCATAACCGCAGCTATGGAAGAATATCGGGGAAGTAAAGATTTCCGCCTGATTCGCATTGTTAGAAGCCAGGGAGAATGGAATCGGATGCCCAGGGCAACCCTGGCAAATTCCAGGCCCAGGAAGTACTAGAGGAGGGATGTTTCTTGAAGAAATACAGGGTTAAAGTTGATGGCAAAGAATATGAGGTTGAAATAGAAGAACTGGGAAAAGAATTGGCCGGTGAAGAGACGTCGATTAGTACTGCCAAACAACAAAAAAAGCAGAATGTTGCTCCTTCACCCAGGCAAACAACAAAAAATGTTAGTCCAAAAATCACAGGTGCTGGCGAAGTTAAAGCACCAATGGCTGGGAAAATATTGAGAATTCAGGCTAAAGAAGGGCAGGAGGTAAAGGAAGGGCAGTTACTGTTGTTACTGGAGGCCATGAAGATGGAAAATGAAATATATGCCCCTAAAGATGGTACTATAAAAGAAGTTTTGGTTAAGGAAGAAATGAATGTGACCCCAGGCGACGTTATGATCAAAATGGAGTAGGGGGAAAACCTATGCTGCAAGAGATAGCAAAGATCTGGGAAAGCACTGGATATGCTCACATTGATATCCGGCAAATTGCAATGCTGATAATTGGTTGTGTTCTTCTCTATCTGGCCATCAAGAAAAAATTTGAACCTCTTCTTCTATTACCCATTGGTTTTGGTGTTTTGCTAACCAATATTCCTCTCAGCGCTATAATGGCCCCTCCTGTTGGAGATCAGGTAGGAGGTTTACTGTATTATCTGTACCAGGGAACCAGGTTGGGTATTTATCCTCCTCTCATCTTTATTGGGGTGGGGGCCTGGACTGATTTTGGTCCCCTTTTGGCCAACCCTAAAACTATTTTACTGGGTGCTGCAGCTCAATTTGGCATTTTTACCACCATTATTGGTGCACTGCTTTTGGGATTTGAACCTTTCCAGGCGGGTGCCATAGGCATTATCGGGGGAGCAGATGGCCCCACCGCTATATTTACTTCGGCCTTACTGGCACCGGAACTTCTGGGACCAATTGCTGTGGCTGCCTATTCCTACATGGCTTTGGTTCCTGTAATACAACCCCCAATCATGCGTCTTTTGACCACCTGCAAGGAGAGAAAGGTTCGTATGGAACAACTGCGACCTGTATCCCGGCAGGAAAGAATTATCTTCCCCATAGCTGTTACCCTTCTCTGTGGTTTACTGGTTCCCAGCGCTATTCCTTTGATTGGGGCCCTCATGTTTGGCAACCTTCTCAGGGAAAGCGGAGTTGTGGATAGGCTTCTAAAGACTGCTCAGGATTCTCTGGTCAATATTATTACCATATTTCTTGGTTTGACAGTAGGGGCTACCGCTACTGCAGGTGAATTTTTGGTCTGGGGGACTATTAAGATAATTATTCTGGGACTTTTTGCATTTAGCATAGGCACAGTGGCTGGGTTATTGCTGGGTAAACTTATGTATATTTTGACCCGGGGAAAAGTCAACCCCCTTATCGGGTCAGCAGGGGTTTCTGCCGTACCTATGGCAGCCCGGGTGAGTCAGCGAGTGGGTCTTGAGGAAGATGGGGAAAACCATTTATTGATGCATGCCATGGGACCAAATGTAGCTGGAGTTATTGGTTCTGCAGTTGCTGCTGGTGTTATTATTGCTTATTTTAGCTAGTTTCAGAGGTAGGTAATATTTTTAGATAAAAGGACAGAGTATTTTAAGAGTCTCTGTCTTTTTATAATTGCAAACATATTTGGCAAACACAGGAAGTGTAGAGGATTTTCTCCTGGGGAGAAGAAATACTTACCCATAGGTGGGAAGGAGTAAATAATTCAGGTGTACTTTATCCAGATAGGTAAGGAGGTTAATTTAGATGGACCTGTACAAGAAGGTGGAAAAAATCGTTAATGGTAAAGGTGGTCTGGAAGAAAAGCTCCTGGATATCAGTAAGCTTTTGCGAGATCAAGTACCTCATTATGATTGGGTTGGCTTTTATTTAGCTGATAATTCTAAAGAAGAGTTATATCTCAGTTCTTATGCAGGTGATCCCACAGAGCATGTGAGGATTCCCTATGGTCAGGGTATCTGTGGGCAGGTTGCTGAAGAACAAAAAACATTTGTTATTCAGGATGTGAATGAGGAAGATAACTATCTATCCTGCAGTCCAAGTGTGCAATCGGAAATAGTAGTGCCTATTTTTAAAGGAGATGTATTTGTAGGGGAATTGGATATTGATTCGCATGAATTAAATCCTTTTAGTGAAGCAGATAGAGAGATGCTTGAGAAAATCTGTGCACAGATTTCCCGGCTATTTTAGGATTTTATTATTTTTCTACCTGACAATTCAAAGAAGCAGGTAGTCAGGGGAGGTGAAGAAATTTCGCTTCTTTGCCAGAAAATTGTGAGATAAAGGAGAGAAGACATATGGTAAAAAAGCTACCCATATGGGGGAAGATAATATATGGAGTTGGTGCCGGCGGATTTTCCCTGGTTGATCGGGTCCTGATTACCTGGCTTTATTATTACTACATTACCAGTCCCATGGAAGGCGTGGATGCGCTGATGGCACCTTTGGTCTTCAGCTTTATAATGTTTTTTGGACGGGTTGTGGATGCAGTTGCTGATCCTGTGATAGCCCGGTTTTCCGATAACTACAGTAGCAGGTGGGGACGCAGAATTCCTTTTATGGCCCTTAGTGGAATTCTGTATGTAGCAGTATTCATTGCTCTTTTTTACCCTGTTGTAGAAGGGAAGTCAATCTGGAATGCATTTTACCTTCTGATTCTTCTGAGCTTTTATTTTTTTCTCTTCACAGCATATGTCTGTCCGTACCTGGCCCTTCTGCCTGAACTGGCAAGAACAAACCGGGACCGGGTGGACCTTTCCACCTTTAAAGCTGTTTTCAGCCTTTTGGGTGTTGGCATAGCTCTCATAGGTGGTGGAGTGCTGATTGGTATTTTGGGTTTTCATGGCATGATATGGGCCATGGGAGGTATGGGATTGCTCATGCTTTATCTGCCAGCAGTAATAAGGGAAAAAGATTATTCGGAAGCCAAGCCTGCTACCCTGGGTCTGATGGACGCTATAAAGACTACACTGAAGAACAAAGCCTTCTTAATATTCATGGGAGGGAATTTTGCCTTCTGGTTTGGTTTTAATATAGTGACTTTAAATATTGTTCTTTATGTAACTTCCCTATTAGGACGGGGAGAAGAGGAAACTTCACTATTTTTAGGAATTGCTTTCGGTGTGGCCCTGCTCATGTTCCCCCTGATCAATATACTGGCTAAGAAGTTAGGGCTGAAGGTGATGACAATGGTTTCCCTGGTTTTCTTCAGCATTCTTTTACCCCTTTTATTTTTCCTGGGACAGCCTGTCCTTGGGCTGGAGCCCCTGCATTTTGGCCTTATTATCATGGGACTTACTGGTATTCCTCTGGCAGGAATTTTTATACTCCCAGATGCTATAGTAGCTGCAGTTTCCGATCTGGAGGAAAAGCTTTCCGGCCAGAGAAGAGAAGCCATGTATTTTGGTACCAATGGCTTGCTACTCAAACTGAATCTGGGCTTATCCACTGTTGTTTCCGGAGCCCTTTTACAGTTTTTTGGTGACCCCCTGGGTATTCAGCTTACAGGTCCAGTGGCAGGGCTTTTTAGTCTTATTGGTCTGGCTGTATTTGCCTTTTATCCGGAGAAGAGTGTTATGGCATTTCAGAGAAAGGATTAGGATGTATAGAGAGCAGAAGGGATCTCTGTTGTTGAAAACTTAAAAAAAATTATTGTTGAACTAACATGGAGGATGGTATGGGAGACTGGAACAATGCTATGGAAAGAATTGCTGCTGAAGGCAAGGTGTGCCTTTTGTTGGGGGCCCCTGATACAGGAAAGAGTACTTTTGCTTTAGAACTGGCCAATTTTTGCCTCAAGAAAATTAAGAATGTAGCAGTAGTGGATGCTGATATTGGACAATCTGATATTGGCCCCCCTGGTGTTATAGGGATGGGTTTTCTAAAAGGAAAACTGGCTGATCTAGGTGAAATAGAATTGGAAAAAGGTTACTTTGTGGGCTCTAATTCACCAGAAGGGCTGGAAATTGCTTGTGTCAGTGGCACCTTCAAGATGGTGCAGGAAGCATTAAAACTTGGTGCACAGAAGGTCATTGTTGATCCAACAGGGGCTGTGTTTGGCAGGAATGCCCGGATATTGAAGTATTGCAAGGTGGACATGCTCAAGCCTGATTCCCTGGTGGTTTTACAGAATAGAAGGGAGATAGAACATCTTGTTCAGCCAGTGAGCCGGAGACAGGAATGTAAAATATTTCGCCTGCCGGTACCTGCTCAGGTAAGAAGAAAGGGAAGGGAAGAACGTCGGGAGCTGCGCAGGCAATCTTTTCATAAATATTTTCAGGAGGCCAAAGAAATTGAGCTTAATTGGGAACAGCTGGTTACCAGCCGCACCTATTTCAGAACCGGCAGATTGGTGGCTGAAGAGACTAAGAATAAAATTGCCAGTAGCTTAGATTGCGCTTTGCTTCATGCAGAAAGGATACCGGAAGGACTTTTTGCCATTATCAGAGGAGGTTTTAATCGAGCTGGGGTGCCGTTGCTAAAGGAAGAAGGCATAAAGCGACTCATAATAGGAAGAGAAGAGCAATTTTTAGGCCTCCTTGTTGGTTTTCTCGATGGTGAAGGAGATTATCTGGGCTGTGGGATTATTCAGAGAACTGATTTTTTTGCTAACCGGAGTAAAGTCTTGGTCCCCGGGGATGTTTTAAAAAATGCTAAAGAAGTTGCCATGGGCAGCTTGCGTATCAGGAAAGATGGTGAGGAAATAGGCAGGGTTAAATCACATCAACTGGAGAAGATTCATGAAACATTTGCCGGGGATGATGGCACTCAATAATGAAGAAATTCCAGAATTCTCTTCTGGAAAGACATTTCTCTTTTTTCCATAATAAAGTAGCCAGTTGATTCACACCTGATGTGTTATGACTGGCTACTTTTATTTCAAATCAGGATTTATTCAGTTAATCAGTAAAATCAACTCGCCTGTGAAGTATTGTTTTAGAATTATTTAGAATCTGCAGGTTACCCCTCAGTCAATTCATTCCCACTGAAAGGTAGAAAAAGAAGAGGCACTGTTAGAGAAACAAGCATTCCCATGGAACCTGCTTCCGGTGTTCTATCCGGTCCGAGAACAATAAAGAGGCCAAGACATGTGCCCAGTCCCAGGATGGATGCAGTTATAGCCCCTGCCTTGCTGGTTCTTTTTACCAGGAGCCCCCACAGGAATGGACCTAAAAAGACCGATGCTATTGCTCCCCATGAGATGGAAAGAATGGTAACTATAACTGCAGGACGGAGCAGAGCCAGGGCCATTGAAAGGACGATGAAGAAGGCGCTGCCAAATCTCATGAGACTTGTAAGGGCCCGGTCATCAGCCTCCTGCTTTAAAATCCCCTTATAGAAGTCCACAGTAAGGGTGGAACTGGATACAAGGACCAGGGCCGCCAGAGTTGACATGGAGGCAGCTAGAATCAGGAGAGGGATGATGACCGATAGAGCCTGGGGAATTACTGTAGCCAGCATTTCCGGCATGAGGGCGTCGAAGTTTGGTTTTCCTGCTGCTGTAAAGGCTTTTGGGTTACTGTCTGGAGAGAGAAATAGTCTGGTGAGAGAACCGGTAAAATAAGCAGTGCCTGTAATCAAGAGGGCAAATACAGTGGAGGCGACCGTACCCTGTTTTACGGACCTACTGTCCTTTATAGCATAAAACTTTTGAATGAGTTGGGGCATGGCAAAAGGAGC
>PUNT01000203.1 GCA_003551905.1 Halanaerobiales bacterium | reverse complement strand
TTTATAAAAGACAATCCCCTGTGCTTTAAAGAGCCCCAGGATATAAAGGTGGATTGGATCTTGCTGACCCACGGGCATGGTGATCATTTTGGCGATGCTCTGACAATAGCCAGTAACAATCAAGGGCAAATAATAGCTCCCTTCGAGCTGGCAAAATACTGTGAAAGCAAGGGATGTACTGTTCATCCTATGCATATTGGTGGTTCACATGAGTTTCCCTTTGGTAGAGTTAAGCTAACTCCCGCCCTGCATGGATCAGCAGTATTTGAGGGAGATAAAATAATATACACCGGTCAACCCTGCGGTTTTCTCCTGAATATTGAAGGAAAATGGATTTACCATGCTGGAGACACTGGCATTTTTTCTGATATGCAATTGTATGTTCCTGAGGAAGGACTGGACCTGGCTTTTCTGCCCATCGGAGATAACTTCGTAATGGGCCTGGAGGATGCAGCAAGGGCTACCGCCCTGATCAAGCCAAAAACTCTAATTCCAATTCACTATGACACATTTCCTTTGATAGAACAGGATCCCCAAGAATTAAAGCCAATAATACCGGCTGATATAGAACTGGTAATATTGAAACCGGGGGAGCAGTTCAGCCTGTAGAAGGATCTAGGAAGGAGGTTAAGGGTCATGGATATTCCGGTATATCAGGTGGATGCATTTGCTCATAAACCATTTACCGGCAATCCAGCTGCTGTTTGCGTACTCCCTGAAGATTATGGAGATAGAGAATGGATGCAGCTGGTGGGTAAGGAAATGAACCTTTCTGAAACTGCATTTCTGCAAAAAATTGAAGGCGCCTATAATTTGCGATGGTTTACTCCCACCATGGAAGTGGATCTTTGCGGGCATGCTACACTGGCCAGCGCGCATATATTATGGGAAAAGAATTACACCAAACAGGACACCATTCAATTTCATACCAGAAGTGGTACTCTTTCAGCCTGGAAGGAAGGGCAGCTTATCTACCTTGATTTTCCGGCTGAACCACCATCAAAACTGAATTCCTACCCGGAAGATTTGAATCGGGGATTGGAGGTTAATCCACTCTATGTGGGGAGAAATCGTTTTGATTATCTGGTGGAAGTTGCAGATCCCAGAGAGGTGGAAAATCTCAAGCCCAATTTTTCTTTTTTGGAAAGGATTGAGACCAGGGGAATAATTGTGACTGCCAGGTCAAATATGAAAAAGTATGATTTCATTTCCCGTTTTTTTGCACCAGCAGCTGGAGTGAAAGAGGATCCTGTAACCGGTTCTGCCCATTGCTGTTTGGGTCCTTTCTGGGGTGAAAGGTTTGGAAAAACTGAACTAAAAGCCCTGCAGGTATCAGAACGGGGTGGTGAGATCAAGGTTTCCTTGCAAGGAGAAAGGGTTCATCTTGGGGGCCGGTGTATTACCATCCTGGAGGGAAAGTTTTGTGCTCCAGCTGAGGAGTGAAGAGCTAATGGGTAAAGAAGAAGATTCTTTGATTTTACCTTCAGCTATAAAGGACGATATAATCCAGCACAGTTTGCAGGAGTGGCCACTTGAAGCGTGTGGAATAATAAGCAGCAGCGAACAAGTGGAACCTTCTGAGTATTATCCTGCTAGAAATGAAAAAGAGAGTTCTCAAGAATATAGTGTGCACCCTCAAGATTTATTTAAAATTTTGACCACCATAGAAAAACGTGGTGAGAAGGTCTGGGCAGTTTTTCATTCCCATCCGGGAAAAACTGCCTATCCCTCTTCCTTTGATATTAAAAAGGCTTTACGAGACGACATATATTATCTGATTGCATGGGTGGAAAGGTCAGAGGTGAAGGAGATTCGAGCTTTCAAAATAATAGGGACCAGGATTGAAGAGAAAGAAATTGAAGAAAAAAACAGGGATGATCTGTAGGCTCTTATGTGGGCCTGGTAAATATTGGCAAGTTCAGCTAGAATAATTAATCCTCTAAAAAAAGAATTTCTAGCTTGTAAAATATTTCTCCAGTATAATATTATGCTTAAGAAGGATTTTAGATTATTAGAGGGAATAACCGTAAATGAAAGAATAATGGGCAAAAGGAGGGTGAAAATTGGCGGAGAAAAAAACGGTGCTGGGAATAAGTGAGAATTTTGAGGCCTTGTTATGCTATGCAGGATTCTGGATTACCGGTTTTTTGTTTTTAATACTGGAAAAAGAGAATCAGTTTGTCAGATTTCATGCTTTGCAATCGCTGGTTTTATTTTTGGGGCTTTTTATACTACATGTGGTTTTTAGTGCTATACCTATCCTGGGCTGGCTTCTTACTACCTTACTCTTTCCTGTAACAGTAATAATCTGGCTTTTGTTAATGCTTTTGGTTCTCAGTGGTACCAAATTTAAGATCCCCATCATTGGCGATTTTGTCGAGGAGCAGTTAAAGTAGGTGCAAAATCTCTCCAGCATTTATAGCGAAGGAGAGGATGAACATGGAAAACTGGTTTCAAGATGAAACTTTCTGGCAGGAACTGTACCCATTCTTATTTCCTGCCAGACGTTTTGCAGCAGCAGCCGAAGAAGTGGAGCAAGTAAGAAAACTAGCTGGAATAGAAAAGGGGAATGTTCTGGATCTGGCCTGTGGACCAGGCAGGCATACTGTGGAATTTGCCCAAGTCGGGTTCTCAGTTACCGGAGTGGATGTGAGCCCTTATCTCCTGGGAATGGCCCGGGATAAGGCAAAGGAGCTGGGGGTTCAGGTAGAATGGGTTCAAGATGATATGCGTAGTTTCAGCAGAGAAAATGAGTATGACCTGATTGTAAATCTATTCTCCTCTTTTGGCTACTTTGCCACCCCTGATGATGATGCTCAGGTTCTGGGGAATGTATATAAAAGCTTAAAAAGTGGTGGGATTTTTATTATGGATTTAATAGGCAAGGAATTACTGGCCAGGGTCTTTCAACCCACCCTTAGTTCAGAACTGGAAGATGGCAGAGTTCTTGTGCAGAGACAA
>PUNT01000017.1 GCA_003551905.1 Halanaerobiales bacterium | reverse complement strand
GGTAAATATTCATAGAGTTGGGGCATCAACTCTTGGGGTAGAAACTGTAAGACCTGCATAAGTAGGCTAGTTTCGCTTGATACCAGAATCCCCTGGCTTTAGCCATGGGGAGTATGTCAAATAAATGGAAAGGCCTCCACCTGTGAAGTAAGGTGCAGGTGTTTCCACATTAAGTGCCTTAAAGTCTTTTTTTCAAGCTCTTTCTCCCCAGGCCAGCCAGATCAAAACCAGAGGCTCATCTTCCTCGGTCCAGATAACCTGATCCCACATAGGAGGTATATAGTAGGATTCGTTGGCCTTTATCTCAACTTCCTTGTTGCCAATTTTGGCATATCCCTGTCCGGCTATAATTATTATAGCCTGATGGAAGGGGTCCACATGGCCAGGCTCATTTATAGAGTCACCCTTTTTCACCATGTACCAGGCGCTTCTAAAACCGGGATTGTAATAAAGGGCAACAGCATTGCCACCGTGAACCTTGCGGGAATATTCCTCACCCAGCATTATCTTCTCCGGTTCATTAATATTGAAAAAATGCATGAGAAAGAAATAAAGATCTCGCATCTTTTCCGGCATAAATCCCCCGGCGAAACGCCAGTCCAGAGGAGCCGTGTCAGACAGTTCTGCCTTACCAGCTGCGGTAAAAGCATTAATTTTGCCTTGATAAATATCAGTCAAAGTTTTATTAGTAGTGCAGAGAACAACATCAACATCTTCCTCTGCACCCTCCTGCATACTTACCTTGCCATCTTTAACTTCAATTACATATGATTCCTGTGAATCTTTAAAATCAAATTGTAATTTGCAACTATAGTTCTCATCAATTTTTTCTTCAAATAATCCGGCCATTTCCTTTAGAATAGCAGGTGAATCCATTTCCATCCCTCCAGAGATATCCATTACTCCTGACAATCAAGGACAATGGTCTATTTTCTTGCCTTTGAGCTTAAAAACAACAACTCCATCTGGACAGATCATGGTTGTTTCAAGCTCTTTTTTACTGCCATAAGTACGCAGGTCCCCCTTACACCTTAGCACCTCCATCAAGGGGAATATTTTAATAAATGACGTGGGACAGAACCCAGCAGGAGTGGAATACTGGCAAGAAAATTCATCGCCAACCTCCAGTCCTATCCTACAGTTCTCTGGCCGGTTATCTTCTCCAACCTTAAGAACTGATATTTGAAACTCATACTCCTCCTCATACCATTTCTTCACCAGTTTCCCCCTCCCAGGTTTCCTTTTGAAACCAGGGCTCTTGCTAGTATTCATTTCTCCCTTCTTCAACATTATCCTGCTAGAAGAAAAAGAAGCCAAATACCTAGTAGGTTGTTATGGCTTTTTCAAACATCTTCACCAGCCATGGATCAAACTGTGAGCCAGCACCTGCCCGGATCCTCTCAATGGCCTCCTGCCGGGAAATAGCTTCCTGCCAGGGGCGCCCTGCAGTCATAACTTCAAAAGCATCAGCTATAGCAAAAATCCGGGCTATTAAAACGATATTCTCCCCTTCAATACCCAGGGGGTAACCACTACCATCCCAGCGTTCATGATGAGATAATATCCCTTCAGCAATCATTCCCAATTCTGGAACTGAAGCTGCTATGCGATACCCAATTTCCGGATGCCGCTTCATTACCTCCCACTCTCTTTCTTTGAGAGGCCCGGGCTTTTTCAATATCTCTTCCGGGATGGCAATTTTCCCCAGGTCATGGAGAAATGGCAGCATCTCCAAAGCCTCCATCTCGGTTTCAGAAAGGGCCAGAACTCTCCCAATTCTTTGTACCAGATAATGGAGATTCTTGAAATGCTCCTGACTCTCATTGCTGCGGTTGGAAAGATTTTCATGAATAAAGTCAACAATTCGCTGTCGGTGTTCCCTGCTCTCCAGTAGCTTTTCCCGGTACATGAGATCCTCGGCCTCAGAGATAACATCAGCCATCTTTCTGTTCATATTTTCCCTGAATCCCAGACCAAGGGATATACCCAGGGGTACTGGATCCCCGAAGTTTTTGATTTCTTTTTTTATCCCCGCAACTACTTCTCTGGCTTCCTGGCTGGTAGTTTGGGGCAGAATAATAAGAAATTCATCACCACCCCAACGACCCAGTATATCTTTTTTTCGACAAATCTTGCTGATAACCTGACCAGCATTTCTTAGCATCCGATCTCCTTCTGCGTGACCAAAGACATCATTTACCAGCTTCAGAGAATTCATATCGCCCATGATAACACTCATAGGTAAATTATCTTCATGGTCTATTTCAGCAATTTCTTCATCCATCCTGACCCGGTTGTATAGGCCAGTCAGGGGGTCATAAAAGGTCATGTAATTGACTTTTTCCTGACTCTTTATCCTTTTTAAAACTTCTGTGGTGTGGGAAATAAGTAATTCGAGAAGAGCCAGATCTTCTTCATGGAATGCTCCTACTCTTTTTGCCGCTACCTGGAAAACCCCCATCTTACCGATGGGAAGGCTGATAGCAGACCTATATTCACCGCTGGCTGGCCTGGCCTGCTGATCTTTTCTTATATCATCTATAAGATAAGGCTTCCCGGTCAATAAAGTTCGACCGGCAATACCTTCATCAATCTTTAGGGAGCGGGTTCCTTCGGCAGGCAAGCCAGAGGAGGTAGCCTTAACAACCAGATAATCTCCTTCAACCATGTCCAGACTGCACAAACTAAATTCCAGGATCTCTTCTGCAGCAGACACAGTAAGTTGAAAAACTTCCTCTTCTATCTGACATTTACTCATTGCCAGAGCTACCCTGTGCAGTTTTTCAATTTTTTCTTTACTCCTGCGTAACTCCTTCTCTATGGTTTTTCTAGGAGTAATATCCCGGACAATAGCTTGTATATAAAGCTTTCCTTTCAGTTCAAAGGTGTTAAGGTTGATTTCACAATCCACCCTGATGCCATCCTTTTTTTTGTGCTGCCACTCAAAAAGCATGGGCTTGCCTGTTAG
>PUNT01000222.1 GCA_003551905.1 Halanaerobiales bacterium | reverse complement strand
GGGAATTGGCCCACATCTGCAGTTCCCAGGTCAGCTTTAAAATGAACATAAGGGCGGGCCGATAGATCAACAGCTGCCCGCACCAGAGTTTCATCCATGGGAAAGTAGAAGAAACCTGCCCGCTTGATTCCCTTTTTACCAGCCAGTGCTTCTCTAAATACCTGTCCCAGAACCAGTCCTGTATCCTCCACCAGGTGGTGAAAATCCACATGTGTATCACCCTGCAGTTCCCCCCAAATATCAAAACAGCCATGGCAGGCAAAAGTTTCCAGCATGTGAATAAAAAATCCGGGACTGCCATGAACCTCACATTTCCCCTCCCCATCTATGTTCAACTTCAAATGTATTTCTGTCTCCCTGGTTTTCCTTCTTACCTCTGCTTTTCTCATGGAGCACCTCCTTGTTAAACTAAAACGTTCACCTTCCCAGAAGCCTTATTTCCTGCATGGCCTGCAGAAAAGCATCGTTTTCCTTCCTTATCCCTACAGTCACCCGTAAAAATCCCTCTAGTGGGGGGCCTGACAGGCGTCGCACCAGAATCTTGCGCTGAAACAATTCTTTATAGATTCTCTCTTCATTTTCCCCCACCTCCAACAGCAGGAAATTGGTATCTGTTGGCAATACTTTTATACCTATCTTTTCCAGGGAAGATTGCAAACGCTCCTTTTCCTTATCCGTATCTTCCACAACTTTCCTGGTAAAATCATCATCTTCAAGGGCTGCAAGGCCGGCCTTTACTGCCAGAGAGGAAGCACCGTAGGGAAAGGCCACCTTACTCATGCTGACAATATTCTCCCCAGCAGAAGCCACATAGCCCAGCCGTAAACCAGCCAGACCCTGGGCTTTGGAAAAAGTCCTGATAACCACAAGCTGAGGGTACTTCTCAACAAGGTGTATGAGAGAAGTCTTACTGTAATGGCAATAGGTTTCGTCCAGAAAAACCATGATCTCCGGATAATCTGCCAGCAGCTGTTCCAGGTCCTCCTGTTTAACCAGAAGACCCGTAGGGCTGGCAGGATTCACAACTATAATCCCCTTGGTCTTTTCCGATATGGCATTGATGATAGTTTTTTTGGGAAAAAGCCGGTCCCGGGCAAAAGGAACTTCCTTTATTTGCACACCCTGCAGTCGAGCCAGAATGGGAAACATGGCATAGGTAGGGAAAGGCATTATTACCTCCTCTCCATCTTCAACAAAAGCCTCCAGTGTGCAGCGTATGCCTTCATCTCCACCACAGGTAAGAAGTATGTTCTCCTTTTTCAGTTTGCATGACTGAGCCAGCTTTTCCCGAAATTTACTGTAATCGGGATAAAACGAAACATCGTCTACACTGGCCTCCCGCAAAGCTGACAACACCCGGGGCGAACAGCCAGCAAGGTTCTCATTCATATCCAGCCGGATAAAATCCCCCCGGGAGAACTCAGGCACTGGATAGGGCTCATGCCCCTCAAGATTTTTTTTCTCCCGCTTCATCAGATCATCACCTTCCTCAACTCATATTCCAGAATGTCACCGGCACCGTACTCCTTTAGAAGGGGGATGAGTCGGTAAACTTCTTCTTTTTTGACTGCTACTTTCACCGCATAGCCCTGTTCTCGGTAAAGGGGGGAAACTGTAGGAGATCTCATGCAGGGCAGTATTTTTACCACCTGTTCCAGCTTATCTTCAGGAACATTCATTTCCAGCATCACCCTGCTTTCAGCATCCAGTATGGATTGAAATATGAGACGTAATTTTTCCAGGTAGTTCTTCTTCCAGGAATCTTTCAAGGCCTTGTTATTAGCTATGAAGCGGGTTGATGATTTTAGTATAGACCCCACTATTTCCAGGTTGTTCTCCTTGAGGGTCCGCCCCGTGGCAGTGTTATCAATAATCATATCCGCATCTTCAGGAGGGAAAACTTCTGTAGCTCCAAATGTTTGCAACAAGACGTATTTGTAACCTTCTTTCTCCAGATACCCTCGAGAAATCCGCTGATATTCTGATGCCACCACAATCTTTCTCCCACGTAACTCTCTTTTGCTGCTTCCTGCTGGAACTGCTGCTACCACCTCAACTGGATCCAGGCCCAGATCCATTACCTGAAAAACTTTAGCTTGGGTTTCCACTACCCAATCGTGGCCTGTGAAACCAGCATCATGGGAACCCATTTCCACCAGTCCCGGAATGTTCTGGGGCTTCATTATCTTAATTTCCAGGTCAGGCTCCTGAACATAAGGACGATATCCCCGTTCATCGGAATACATTTTTATCCCGGCTTCCCGGAACAGAGAAGCTACCCCTTCATAGATTCGACCCTTTGGTACCATTAACTTCAGCTTTCTCATAGACTATACCTCCCACAGCGCTCCGTTAACTAGTTAACGCAGTAAAGTAATGTACATACTTATTATTATAACAGAAGAAAATTTTATGTAAACCCAAATAATTGCTTTTTTGCTTCCTCGGATAAAGAAAAGAACCCTTCTCTGCATAAGCAGTGAAGGGTCCTTTCATTTCAAGATTGAGAATAAATCTTAATCATGGCAATTTCCACCGGAAAAAACTGGACAGAAAACCACCTCATCACCATGGGCCAGTTCTGTCTTCATATTCCCCGGCCTTTTATTGATCAACACCATGACTTTTAACTCTTCATCTATCATAAGCTTGTTTTTTGCCTCTTTCTCAGGGAATTTACAGGACAGCTTTTCTATGAGAGCCCTGACATCTGCCCCCTTTTCAAGATCCATGACTGTTTCTTTACTACTCATATCATCAAAAGGCAGCAAAAACTTTACCTTTACCCTCACCCTGACCTCTCCTTCAGACCTTCCACCCACTCCAGGTCCAATTCTACCAGTTTACTGTACCTGGGAATGCCCTCTGAATCCCAGCCGGCCATATCATAGTATAGCTTTAAGGCCTTTTCATATTCCTCCGGAGAAATAGCCATTCCATGAGTCTCGCCTCCCTGCAAAGGCTCAAACATTCTGGGAGGCAGAGCATCCTGGGATTCATCCAAACCTGCCAGGCAATTAAAAACCCTCATCATCTGCAGGCGGCGCTCCCCTACTTTCATCAATTCCCAGAGACTCATGTCCCAACCTGTTACCGCTCTAACAGCATCTACCAGCTCCTGCAACCCCAGAGGTTTTAAGGGAGCCATGCAGAAAATACAGGTGTCCAGGCTGTTGAACACGCTATAGAGAATGTGGGTGTAGTAAAAGAACTTGACTTTGGCCGGACCCAGGTCCTGAGCTGATAGAGGCTTGCTTATGCCCAGGGGCCAGAGTCGCTGAACTATTGGAGCAGGTGTTTCAGGGGTATTGGAAAAATCATGCTCGCTGGCCATATGATCAGCACCGATAGGAGCGGTCCCGTATGCCAGGGCCAGGGATTTCTTGACCCGGGGCTCATGAGCAGGAAATTCTAGCCCCTTGCAGTGCACAGCTAATTTTTTGGCTTCTCCCCCTATACTTTCAGCTGCCTTTTTGGTACCCTGAGCCAACAAATGCCCAATGCCCTCCTGCCGGGCTATCATTTCAATCAGGTCCAGAAGAACCCGCCCACTACCAAATTTAAGTTCAAGCCCTCCAGTATCTTCATCTGTGAGAAGTCCATTCTCATAACAGTCCATGGCAAAAGCTATCACTCCCCCGGTGGAAATTGTATCCAAGCCATACCGGTTGCAGAGTTCATTAGCTTTTGCCACTGCATAGAGATTGGAAACACCTGTGTAAGAACCTAGAGAAGCCAGGCTCTCATATTCCGGTCCCCCATACCTTTTGCTTATGGGATAAGGTTTACTTGCTTTTACTGAAACCTTGCACCGAACAGGGCAGGCAAAACAGCCCCCCTTATCTTCCCCTATTTCCTCCATCATTGTTTCCCCGCTAATCTCTTGAGCCCCTGGAAAACAGCCAGTCTGCCAGTTATGGGTGGGGAGCTGGCCGGAATAATTTTGGAAGCTGATGCCGGCACTTGTGCCAATTTCCCTGAGAACCCTGGTATAATCAAAATCCATGTACCTTCCGGCGAAATTCCGGGCAATCTCCTGAACCTTCTCCTGATCTGCCAGGGGTGGGAACTTATCTCCTTTTACTGCTATGGCTTTTAAGTTTTTTGAGCCCATCACCGCTCCATGCCCTCCCCGGCCGTGAAAATGCTTTAGCTCGCTGACAATACAGGCAAAATAGACCTCATTTTCACCGGCCGGGCCAATGCCCAGAACCCGGATTTTCTCATCGTCATTTTCTCTCCAGATCATATCCTGAGTTTCACCGGTATCCCTGCCCCAGATATGACCAGCATCCTTTATCTCTACATCTCCATCATCTATTAGCAGATACACAGGTTCTGGCGAGCGCCCCTCTATAACAACTGCATCGAATCCAGCCTCTTTCAGAGCCCTACCCCAGTAACCTCCTGCTTCACTATCGGCAATTCCACCAGTCAGTGGTGATATTCCGGTCACTGAGTGTCGGGAAAACCCGGCAACCGGGGCCCCGGTGATAACGCTGCCACAGAAAACCATAATATTCTCCGGTGCAAAAGCATGTGTTCCCGGCCGGACATTTTTACAAACGTAATGGGCTCCCAGTGCTCCACCACCCATATAAAAGCGGAAAAAACTTTCATCCTGCTTTTCCACCCAGATCCTCTTTTCTGTTAGATCTACTCTGAGTATTTTACCATGATATCCATAAGTCATTATTATCCCTCCATCATGAGTACTGATTTGCCCTGTCTTTTCCAATGATAAAGTATCTGTCACTGTGGCAGGTATAGGAGCTATCGTTTCCGGCGCGTACAACTATAGGTGGTTCACTGGGAGCAGTAATTATAGGATTTGGCCTGGCCTATGTAACACTGAGAATTTAAGATATGCTCGTCCAACAGTGGATCGTGCATCAAGATAAAAAAAATCTAATCATCCCCAACCACTGGTATCTCCAAAAACCTTATTTCATCCCAGCGATACCTGAGTAATACCTGGCCCAGTAGTTCCTTTGACAGAAAACCCAACCTGGTAAAAAAAGATTCCGGACCGTTGGGGTAAGGAGTTTCCAGCCCAGCAATAACACTTATAGTTTTGCAACCTTCCTGCCGGGCAAATTCCTTCATTTTAGCAATCAAGCTTGCCCGGTAGTCAAAATCAATGCCCCTGCCACCATAGATACAGGTTATAAAAAGGGCATCTTCTCTTTTCCGGGGCAGCGGGTAGGCACAGCGAGCTTCCTGTATGAACTCAACTGCTGCTACCGGTACCCTGTTCTTGAAAACCAAAAACCCACTAATTCCCCCGGTATAAGGGGAATGTTTCTCCAGCCATTTCTCCTTGGCAGTTAAACCATGCTCACAACCCACCCAATCACCCAGGCAGATAGCTGCCCCTCTGCCCAGGTAATCATTGAGAATTCCAATTTCATCTCCTTCACCTTGTGGAAGCTCTTTATACCGGTATACTCCCTTCAGGGGACCCCGGTTTTCATATGAAGCTAAAAGCTCTTCAGCTGTACCCGGGAAAACCGTTCGGAAATCATTAACTATAATGGTGCCAGGGAAAAATAACTTGAGCTTCTTTGTTTCCCAAGGCACCTGCTCAATATCAATACTTGTATATTCTCCCCTGAGCAACTGGGCCAGTTCTCGGGCCTTCTCCCCCATGAAACCAGTGCCATAGCATTGATTTCCCAGATGATAGTAGTAAACCCGGTCAGCCACTTGCAACAACTCCTTCTGTAAAATACCTGAACCTTTGAACCAAAGTATGCTGGATGAAACTTGCTGCAGCAGTAAAAAAATGAACCTCAGCCCCGATTGCTTTCCCTTTTAGTAAAATCAAGGCGCCCTGCGGGCGCCTCTACTCTACTCTTCTTCCATGAACGGATACCGATAATCCACAGGAGGCACAAATGTCTCCTTGATGGCCCGGGGAGAAACCCAGCGCAGGAGATTGAGATAGCTCCCGGCCTTATCATTGGTACCTGAAGCCCTGGCTCCACCAAATGGCTGTTGATTAACAACTGCAGCGGTAGGTTTGTCATTGATATAGAAATTGCCTGCTGCTTGATAGAGTATATCTTCAGCATCCCGTATAGCAGCCCGGTCCCGGGCAAAAATACTGCCGGTCAGTCCATAAGGAGAAGTCCTGTCGCAGAGTTCCAGGGTTTTCCGGTATTCTTCTGTAGGATAAACATAAATTGTCAGCACTGGACCGAATATTTCCTCCTCCATGGTCCGGTAGTGGGGATCGGTGGTTAGTATCACTGTAGGTTCAATAAAATAACCTTTGCTATCATCATAACCGCCACCTATAAGTATTTCCGCATTAGGATCAGCTTTGGCCCCTTCTATATACTGAATAATCTTGTCAAAAGCTTTCTTGTCAATAACAGCATTCACAAAGTTGGTGAAGTCCTCTGCTGGTCCCATTTTAATGGTTTTTATCTCTTCTAAGAGCTCTTCCTCCACCTGTGGCCAGAGATTCTGGGGTATATAGGCCCGGGATGCTGCAGAGCATTTCTGCCCCTGATATTCAAAAGCACCACAGATCAAGGCTGTCACAAGTTCATCGATTCGGGCTGATCTGTGAGCTACCACAAAATCTTTTCCACCAGTCTCCCCAACCAGCCGGGGATAAACTTTATATTTTTCCATGTTGTTACCAACAGTCCTCCACACATGGTGGAATATTTCTGTTGAACCGGTGAAGTGGATACCAGCCAGATGGGGATTTTCCATAGCTGGATTACCTACATTACCTCCAGAACCCGGCAGAAAATTTATTACTCCTGGTGGCAGACCAGCTTCCATCAGGATCTGCATCAATACATAGTTGGAATAAACAGCAGTTGAAGCAGGTTTCCAGAGAACCACATTACCCATCATGGCAGCTGAAGTAGGCAAATTCCCTCCAATAGCAGTAAAATTGAAGGGGGTTATGGCCAGGACAAAACCTTCCAGAGGGCGGTACTCCATTCTGTTCCAGAACCCTTCAGGTGAAAAGGGTTGATCGGAGTAAATCTTAGTCATGTAATAGGTATTGAAACGGAGAAAATCTGCCAGTTCACAACATGCTTCAATTTCTGCCTGATGAATGGTTTTACTCTGGCCAAGCATTGTTGCAGCATTGATCCAGCTGCGATATGGACCAGTAAGTAATTCTGCAGCTTTTTTAAATATTGCTGCTCGGTCTTCCCAGGGCGTGCGGGCCCATTCATCTTTACCTTCAAGTGCTGCGGCTACTGCCTCCTGTACTTCCTTCTCTCCAGCCTTATGGTATTTACCCAGAGTGTGTCCGTGATCATGGGGTGGAGCAATTCGCCCCATATCATTTGTTCTTACCTCTCTACCCCCAATTATCAGGGGAATTTCAACCTCTCTACTGCGCAACTCCTGCAGTTTTTCCTTTACTTCCTTTCTTTCAGGGCTACCAGGTAGATAATCCAGAACCGGCTCATTAGCAGGCTCCTGAAGTTTAAAAAATCCAGATCCCACGAAGAATCATCCTCCTTTGTATTGTTTTTGTACTAAACTTGATCTCCAGTAACATAAAAAGTAATTAAAATAGATGATGATTGCGGCCATCTGTTTTTTTATGATGATCATCTTCTCCGGGCAGGCATGGTATATAGAACAAATAACAGCATTTTTAATAAATACTGTAAAGTTAATTATTCGATAAAACTCCTGTTGTTCCTGCTTCATAAAAACCATAAAAGCTCCTGCCCTGAAGGCAGGAGCTAATTCAGAACGGAGATCTTCAGGATTTTTCTGGCCTAAATGCTGTAAACCATTTCCTGCTTGCCAGACAGATTCTGACCAGCAATAACATCAGAGGCACTTCTATGAGAACACCTACAACTGTTGAAAGAACTGCCCCTGAACCAAGACCAAATATAGTTATGGCAGTGGCAATTGCCACTTCAAAGTGATTGGATGCTCCAATCATGGCAGCTGGAGCTGCCTCCTGATAAGATAATTTTAACCAGCGAGCTGTCCAGTAATCCAGACCAAATATGAAAAGCGTTTGAATAATAAGAGGGATGGCAATCATCACCACCACCAATGGTCCCTGCAGTATAACACCTCCCTGCAGCATGAACAGATATACCAGGGTTGCCAGAAGGGATACCATGGAGATTGTACTCATGTTCTTCAAAAAAACTTTCTCATACCAATCCAGTCCCCGGGTTTTTATTAGCCTTATCCTGTTTAAATAGCCAGCTATCAGTGAAACCCCCACATAGAGAAGCACACTGAGAAATATGGTCATGAAGGGGACCACCATCTCAGCCACACCCAGAAGCACATTGCCCAGAGGAGCATAGAGAGCCAGCATGGTAAGGGAATTTATGGCTACCAGGACCAGAGTCAATCCCATGAATCCCATGGCCAAATAGCTCCACACCAAGACCATGGCCGTAAATGGGGCAATACTAGGTGAATCATTCCTGCCACATGCTCATTAGCCAAAACCGGATCCAGAAATGGGGCCAAAGATATGCCGCATAAAAAGCCAGGCAAAGAAAAACATGGAAAAGAGTTTGATTCCCAGTTGATAATCAGGTTCATAATAACAGCTTTGGGCGTTTTACAGTATTGACCACCTGGGAAAAATCTATTTGCACCATTATTGGAAACATCATACCGAAAAGCAAAACTGCAACAGGTATGTTAACCTGGGCTACTGCAATGGAATCCAAAAATTCTGCCAGAATAATGCACCCAGCCCAATACCCAAAAATATGCAGAGGGCAACCCGCACAGTTAGATACCTGTGAAAAAAACTCAACTCATATTCCTTTTCCTTATTCAATATTCACCCCTCCCTGTTTTAGTTTAAGGCAATTCATGAAAACTCAAGATATTATTTATTTCTAATCAAACCAAATCTTTCTTTTAGCTGATCTGCCTGGCAATATTTCTCCATTGTTACTAAAATAGAATGACAGGAGCTATAAAAACACTTGACGAAAAGAACTATCTGGTATATTATAATATTCGAAATATCTTATAACTTACAGGAGGCTTTCCCATGGGCAGACTTAAAATACTGATGATCTTTATTGTTTCATTCACCATAATATATTTCTTGCCATTTGAAAGGGCACAGGTTCAGAACGCTATACTGGAAGCATTTCTTATGCTGCAGTATTATGCCCGAGAACATGTTCTGTTCTGTCTCATCCCGGCATTTTTCGTAGCTGGCGCAATTGCCAATTTTGTATCTCAACAGGCTGTTCTCAAATACTTTGGGGGCAAAGCTAAAAAATGGGTTTCCTACTCGGTAGCATCAGTTTCTGGCACCATTCTGGCTGTCTGCTCCTGTACCGTTCTTCCCCTGTTTTCCGGCATTTACCGACAGGGAGCTGGTATAGGCCCGGCAACTGCATTTCTCTATTCAGGACCAGCCATCAATATCCTGGCCATTATCCTTACAGCCCGGGTACTGGGCTGGGAAATGGGTCTTGCCCGGGCTGTGGGAGCCATAATTTTTGCCATCATCATTGGTCTCATCATGTCTGCAATATATGCCAGGGAGGACCGGGAAAGGATAAGCTCCATGGACCTCAGTGCCATGGGTGAAGAAGAACAGCCACGTTCACCCCAGCAAAACATCCTTTACTTTTTTACCCTTATACTCATACTGATATTCGCTGCCTGGGGAAAACCAGAAACAGTGGATGGTTTCTGGCTTGCCATCTACAATTACAAGTGGCCTGTAACCTTTATCCTTTTACTGATCCTCGCTCTTATGCTCTACCGATGGTTTAAAAAAGATGAGATCGTATCCTGGATTGATTCAACCTGGAACTTTGCCCAGCAAATACTGCCCTTGCTTTTTGCCGGCGTTTTCATTGCTGGATTTCTCATGGGCAGGCCAGGCACTGAGGCAGGTCTCATCCCCTCAGATTGGGTGGCTGCAGCTGTAGGAGGTAATTCCCTGCAGGCCAACTTTCTTGCCTCCATACTGGGTGCTTTCATGTATTTTGCTACCCTTACTGAAGTTCCTATCCTGCAAGGACTTCTGGGGTTGGGAATGGGACATGGCCCTGCTCTGGCCATGCTCCTTGCCGGACCGGCCCTCAGTTTACCCAATATGCTGGTAATTCATAGTGTGCTGGGTACCAGAAAAACCCTGACTTTCATTATTCTTGTGGTAATTGTGGCAACTTTTGCCGGCATGGTGTATGGAAATATCATCACGTAGTATAAAAGGAGAAGGAGGTGGCATGGTTGTGAAGATAGAAGTTTTCGGTCCAGGTTGTCCTCGCTGCAAGCAAACTAAAGAAAATATAAAAAAAGTCCTGGAAGAAAGAAATATCCAGGCAGAAATTGAACACATCACCGATCTGAAGACCATAAGCAACCGGGGCATCATGATGACTCCTGCTGTGATCATAGATGGAGAAAAGAAGGCTGAAGGACGCATCCCCTCGACAGCAGATATTCTCAAGTGGCTGGAAGAACAATAAAAAAGGGGGTTTTAAACCCCTTTTTTTATCTACTTATCCCATTTTTCCTGAAAAACCAGTTCAGCCAGTTCTTTCTTCTCAGGTCTTTCTGAACAGCTTTTACCATAACCTATAGGCAACAAGAAGAGACAAACAACATCAGAAGGAAGCTGCAAAACTTTGCTGGCTTCATCGATATCAAGATAACCTATCCAGCAACCCTGCAAACCATAATTTACTGCTGCCAGAAGAATATGCTCACCGGCCAGGAGGGGGCTGGAATTATTCCAGTATATCTTTATTGCCCGACGATCCGGGAACTCATTGAAATAATCTATGAGCTGCCGGCCAAATCTGGTCCTGTTAACATGCAAACCAAAATCATCATCAGGAAGCTGAGCAGGATCAGGGCCCAGATGAGCACACAAGGCAATGATCACCGGGGCGCTAGCAATCCAGCTTTGCTGACCTGCTGCCCTGGCCAGCTCTTTTTTTCTCCTTCTGTCCTTCACTATACCGAAATAATAATTCTGAGCATTACCACCAGAGGGAGACAGTCTCCCTGCCTGGAGAATTTTTTTTATCACATCATCAGGCACTTCCCGGGGCAAAAAATCCCTGGTGGATCGCCTCTTATTTATTACCTCCATGAAATCCATTGACATTACCCCCCTTGAAAAGCTGGAAATTTTCCGGGGAAATCACAGGATTTCTCCCTTTCTATATGGAAGACATTTCACAGACCCTAAAAAAATTTTTTTTGTACAAGGGGAGGTGTAATAATGGAACCGCAAATTATCAGCAGGGATGAATTCAAGGTAGTTGGGCTGGCATGTTACAGCAACAACAAGAACAGGGAGATACCAGAGCTCTGGGGAAAATTTTTAAGTCGGGCTGAAGAAATAGATAACCGGGTAGACAACCAGGTCTATCTGGGAATATGTGAATATGTAGAAAACATGGCTGAAGGAAAGAAATTTAATTACCTGGCAGCTGTTGAAGTGAGCTCATTTGACCATATCCCAAGGGGGATGGTAAAAAAGACCATACCTGCCGGCAGGTATGCTGTGTTTACCCATGAAGGATATCCGGATAGCCTGCAGGATACATATAACTACATTTACAGAACATGGTTTGTAGAATCCGGCCATGTTCCGGCCAAGCAAGATGATTTTGAACTTTATGATCATCGCTTCCAGCCCCACCGAGAAGACTCGGAGCTGGATATTTACATCCCCATTGAGTAACATCCAATTCATAAGTCCTGCTCAATTTTTTCCCAGGCTTGTATATTAAACAGGCTGCTGGGAATTCTAGGCACAAGCCAGTATAGAAATTCCTTATAGGTTATCCTGTTAGCAAAAATATCCAGGTACTTACCTAAAATATTTTTATTCCTGACAATAAAGTTAGCTAATAGCTGGGGAGAATTATGAACCATCCTGGCCAGGAACAGGGCATGCTTTAGTTCCTGGCCAATTTTCTGGGCACATATAAACTCATAGCTCTCCAATAGTTTATGTCCATCAGTTCGGGACAAAATTTTATAGATTACCTCAGCTGCTATCTGACCGGACTTAATAGCATAAGTTATGCCCTCGCCGGAAAATGAATCAATAAATCCTGCAGCATCACCTGCCAGAACAATACGGGAACTGGTTAACTGGCCATCTATACCACCTAATGGTATCAGATGGCTTTTGAATTTATACTGACCATAAAATCCGTTGGCAGCCAAAAAGTTTCTCATGGTCTTTCTTGGTTCTGGCAATTTGCTGATCAGCCCTCCTATCCCAACTGAATAATAGTTCCTGTGAGGAAAAATCCAGCCATAACCCATGCTGGTTATCCCAAAATGAATATCCACAGCATCCTGGGCAAATCTCTTTCTGTGCTCCTGTGTTTGGTCAATTTCTGTGACCATACAGACTCCCTGTTCAGCAGGAGATGCTTTCCTTCTAATTACTCTCTTTAATTTCCCCTGGGACCCTTCAGCTATGATAACATACTGACTTCTAAAAACATGATCTCCAGCAATAACTTCGACCTGATCAGGTTTTTCCTGAACATGAGTCACCTTTTTTCCCATCATAACTTCAATTCCCTTTTCTTCAGCTCTTTTAAGCAGATAATGATCCAGGGCACTTCTCTTAATGAGTGTGGCCAGCCTGTATTCCTTTTGCTCCTTCATAGCCTTATCCTGGAAATGAACCCTGGCTCCAAATATTTCTCTCTCCTGTAATTCCCTGGGAATCTCAAAATCAAGGCAGGATCTGGCGCGCTCAGAAACAGCTCCTCCACACGGTTTATAGCGGGGGAAAACTTCTTTTTCAATCAAAAGGGTCCTCAAGCCCAGCTGCCCGGCCTTTCGCCCAGCCATAGAACCAGCTGGACCAGCACCTACAACTATTAGATCATAGAAATCCTTGCCTCTTATCTCCATCACCCCATTTTTCCCCCTGTCTAAAGCTGACAGGGATGGTCACTCTTCATAGGAGGAAAACTAGCAAGCTCTTACTTAAATATAACTTTTCCTGGCTCTAATCTCCCAGAAAGAACTAAACTTCTGGCCTTGATCCCAGTAATATTCATGCTTCTTAAGTGACAGGACATGGAATTTTTCTAGATTCATCCCGGTCCAGGGTTTCCATAAACTTAAGAACTGATTCCTCAGGTCTCTGCCAGAATGACAGATTATCTTCTTTCCGCCAGTAGGAATCCCAAACTTTACCAGCCAGGCTAACCACCTCATCTATAAAAGGAGTCCTCTCATTTTATCTGCTCATCCCGGGATAGTTAAAGGAATGCTGACCGACCTTTATCTTCTGCGTTTTATCTTCTTTTTCTGCCGGCTGTCTTTTCCTGATTTCAACCAGATTGAGAACATCATAACCTCTTTTTGCCAAAAATTTAATTATGTAGTGATTATTGGGATGAACCCAGTTATAAACAGTGCTATTGCCCTTCTTTTCTGCCAGTTCTTCCCCTTTAGCATACAGAAGAGAACCAATTCCTCTTTTCCGATAAGCAGGCAAAACATAAAGGGATTCTGCCCAAACAACGCTGT
>PUNT01000243.1 GCA_003551905.1 Halanaerobiales bacterium | reverse complement strand
GGAACAGAGTGTGGTAAAGAATGTGGTAAAGGCAGATTTGAGCATACTTTATCAGGGTCTGGAGACAGCATTGACCCGGCTGTCCACAGGAGAAGCTCTGCCCCGGCGCATTTATTTCTGTGGGGGAGGAAGTTCCCTTGCAGGCCTCATGGAAGGATTGGAGGAGGAAAAAATTTTTCAGACCCTGCCCTACTTTGAGAACCCGGAGATTGTCTTTCTTTGTGGTGAAGATATAAAAGGATTGGCCGGGGATGGAGAGATTATCACAGGACCGGAAAATGTAACCCCAGCAGCGTTAGCCCGGGAGGGTGTGAAATTGGGAAGCAAGGTGAATCTCTTTGATGATGTCAACGCCTCCCTGGGTGGCTAAGGAGGGGCAAAGGAATGAAACTCAATGGTTTTCAGGTTTATTATATTGACCCAGAGGAGCAGATCAATTTTCTTATTCAAAAAACAGGGAACAATAAAGGGGGAAAAGTGGCCTTTGTAATTCACCCCCGTTCAACTTTATTAACTGGTGGGGTTAATCTGCAAGTGCTCAAAGGGCAGGCAGAAAGAGATGGGGTTGAAGTTGCCTTTGTTACCAGCCATAAAGAAAGCCAGGCTATCATCAAAAATGCTGGTTTTTCCGTTTTCAACAACCTTGATGCCATGAAAAAACACAGCTATAAGGAAAATCAGGAGGATGAGAAAAACAGGGAAGAGAAAGAAAAACTGGCAGGCATTGGCATAAAGGCTCGAGTTTTAATTCTTTTCTTTCTATTTGTTTTTGCCTTTACAGCCTATCAATGGTTTTTAACCAGGTACCCGGCAACAACGGTGGAGGTGCGGCCGGTCATCAAGGAAGTTCAGAAAGAGATAGTGTTACTGGGGCGGCCTGATATAGATGTCCCTCTCCTGGATGAAGGGGTTCTTCCTTTGTATTCTTTTGACATTTTAGAGAGAATAGAGAAGGAATTTCCCGTACGGGGGACGAAGAATATGGGAGTGGAAAAAGCCCGGGGCCGGGCCCTCATCTTTAATGACAGGGATGAGGAAGTTGTTGTGCCAGAGGGAACATTGCTGTCCACCCCGGAGAGTATAAAGTTCACCACCATGAAGAGAGTCAATGTCCCTCCTCGCTCGGTGGAAACTTTCATGGATCTTCCAGTAGCCATAAAGGCCGGGCAGGTGGAGGTGACTGTGGAGGCCCTGAAGGCAGGAACTGATGGCAATGTTGAAGCTGGTGCTGTTTGTTTTTTTGTCCCTGATTTACCCCTCTCTGTTGTGAACCCGGAAGCTATGGAGGGAGGTAAGAACAGCACGGTAAGGGCTGTGAGCCAGGAGGATATTAACTGGGCCGGGGCTCAGATGGAAAATCATCTGAAGAATCAACTTTTCCGCTCTGCCTATCGTGAATTGAGCGGTCAGTACTGGATCATGGAAGAACTACTGGAGATAAAGGATATAGAGATTAGCTTCCAGCAGGAGGTGGGAGAAGAGGCACTTCTCATAAGCAGTAAAGGCAGCATAAAGGGACAGGGCCTGATGATAGCCCATAACCTCCTGGACCGACTCCTGACCCATAAGTTTTTACAGGATTATCCCGGCACTCAGATATACTCGCCCCGGCTGGAAGTGTATTTGCGAGATGTTGCAGCTGGGGAAGCTGATGAAGTATTGATGAAATTTGAAGTTAGAGCTGCACTGGCAGCAGTTCTCAACCCCAGGGAAATAGCTGGTGAGCTGGCAGGGTTGCAGGTGGAAGAAGCTCGAACCCATCTGTCCCAACAGGAGGGGATACAATCTTTTACCATAAATGCATCTGTGGATGCTATTCCCAGGTTTCCCCTGGCAGTCCGGGTTGATGTTCAACCTCCCTTTTAGATGGGAGTTGAATGGTCAGGAGGTGGGGTGATAAAATTTGCGAATAATGGGTTTGGATCTGGGGCAGCGTACTATTGGGGTTGCTGTTAGTGACGAATTGCTCCTGACAGCTCAGGGTGTAACCGTTTTACGCCGCCGCAGCCAGGAGGAAGATCTCAAGGAACTGGAAAAGATAAAAAAAGAATACTGTGTTGGTGAAGTGGTGGTGGGGTTACCCAAAAATATGGATGGGAGTTTGGGGCCCATGGGGCAACTGGCCAGAGAGTTTGCTGTTCTCCTGGAAGAGAAGTGGTCTCTGCCTGTGCTTCTCTGGGATGAAAGGCTTTCAACAGTTGCGGCAGAGCGGACTTTGCTGGAAGGGGATATGAGGCGCAAGAAACGAAAAGGCCTCATTGACAAGACAGCGGCAGCTCTCATTCTCCAGGCATACCTGGAGAGAAGACGAAATGAGAAGGGGAGATCAGTTAATATGACAAATGAGAATAATGACCGGGAAAGAGAGCAGGAAGGGATAATTGATTTTGACCCGGAAGCTGGCAAGGTGATCTTGCGGGAAGCTAATGGAGAGGAAACAGGTTTTTTCGTGGAATGTGATCTAGAAATTGATGGGGTTCAGTATATTGTCCTGGTTCCGGAGGAGGAACTGGAAGAAGACATAGCTGTAGTTTTCAGAGTGGAAGAGGATGAGGATGGAAATGAAACCTGGGTTGCCATAGAAGATGAAGAAGAGTTTGCCCGGGTGGAAAGAGCCCTTATTGAGATGGAAGAGGAGGAAGAAGAGGAAGAATAAATTTATCCCCGGTCCTGCCGGGGTTAATTATTGCATAGCTGCAATTTTTTCTGTATAATTACTGTTGGGGATGAGGAAGGGGTGGCAGTAGTGAGAATACTGCAGTTAGTCAGGCGTCCAGAAGCAATCCAGTCCCTGGCTCTTTTGCTAGTTATTTTTATACTGGGTTTTTCTTTTTATACCATGGAATTAATCAAGCCGGCCAGCATGGATGGCAAAATTGTCCATATATCGCCAGGCAGTTCAACCACCCAAATTGCCAATTTGCTGGCCCGGGAAGATGTTATCAGGAGTCCCATCTTTTTTCGCTTATTAGTGGTCTTAAGTGGTAGGGCTGATAAT
>PUNT01000070.1 GCA_003551905.1 Halanaerobiales bacterium | reverse complement strand
TGCTTTTTTTCAAGTTTCTGCAGATAGTTGATAGTTTCCAAATTCAGATCAGTGCCCAGGCTTATGTCCCTGTAGTCCTTTTCCAGGGCCAGAAGAAATGTTTCTGACATGCACCCGTAGGCAAGACCTCTTTTGAAACCAAAATTCCAACCCCAATCAGGATTTCCAGCAACTTCAATAACTCCACCATCGATAACCAGCACATCAGGTCTTTCCTCATAAACTCTTCTGCTCACATTGGGAGGTCGAGATATGTCACATAGTATAGCACCAAATTTCAAATCCTCTGGAGTTATGAATTCACCAATACTGCTGGTAGCCACAATAGCCACATCCGCTGAAGGTAAATGTTTGCTGCAGGAGGAAGAAATGCTTATGGGGCCCCTGCTATTTTGAGCAAACTCCTGGAAAACAGTCAGCGGTTCTTCCGGCCCCGGCAGATCCTGTTTGCCGGCTAACCAGTTTCCTATAGTTCCCTCAGGATAGATAGTTCCCCGGGCAATTTTTTGCGATAGATATTGATAAATACGGGCAGCTTGCCCCAGTAAGCGATTGTAGGTACGTTCCGGATGGGCAGGATTTCCTATCAAGTACAGCCTGTTAACCTTTTCAGCTGCCAGAAAAGATATTGCTCTACCAATAGCTCCTCCAGCCCCTACCACAGCAGCTGTAGCTTTTTCCAAACAGAAACCCAGTTTTCTTGATGCATAGAGAACTGCTTCCATGGCTGAAGCTACTGTATAGCTGTTGCCAGTTGTTAGGGGAACACCAATCTTCTTGAGTCGCAATCCACCTTTGGAAATTACTGCAGTATAGGCTCCCAGGCCAACCAGTCTGGCACCCCTTTCTAAAGCCATCTCAACAGCACGGTAGATTTCCTGCAAACCCTTATCTTTTTCACTGCTCATCAACTCCTCAGAAGTTCTGGGAACCACGATAAATTCACCAAAAGCAGTATCCCCTGTTGGTGAGGTAATTCTCGTTTCAGAAACGATAAAGGGATCTATTACATCACTCCAATTACCGGTTATTTCCTCTATCTCTTCATCGGTTAGTATATTCATACTCCTATCAAAATCACGATAACTCTTCATATCCAGGGGATGCAGGATAAATGCCCAGCGGCCTTCATCTTTTCCTGGTTTCAATGCTTTTCTGGGTGCTGGCGCATTGAGCTGACCATCCATTCTGATAATTCTTTTATCCTGCAAGAAGAAACTCAAAACAGCAGCAGTATTTCCTGCAGCCAGACGGCGTGCAGTTCGCTCCAGAGCTTCCAGGGCATAATCAATTTCTTCATCTTTAACATTCAAAGGTGGCTGTATACGCAAAGTTGTGCTTCCGGTAAGCGTGGGAGCAAGGCGTAATCTTTCTTCATTAAGAATATGTCCAGATAGCACAGCTGTTAGCTGTTCCTGATCTCCAATGATACCAAGGAGAGTTTCAGGCAGTTTATGTCGGGTGACAGCAAAGTCCAGCCCCAGCATCAACCCTCTACCTCTAACTTCGCTAATTACATGCGGAAACTCACTGGCAATTACTTTTAAACCCTCTTTAAAGCGATTACCTTTCCTTCTGACTTCCTGCAATAAAACACCATTGTCCTTAGTTAACATTTCCAGGACCTGCAGACCAACCATGGCAGCAGCAGAACTGCCTGCAAAGGTAGAAGAATGTTTCATCCCAAATTCTTCAGTATAAATATCTTTATCTGCTAAACAAACACCCACCGGGAAAATACCACCACCAAGAGCCTTGGCCAGGGTCATTATATCCGGCTGCACCCCTTCTGGTTCTGATGCAAAGAGATAGCCGGTTCGCCCAAGACCAGTCTGGATTTCATCCATTATCAATAACACATTATGTTTACTGCAAACATCCCTAACCCCTTGCAGGTAGCCGTGAGGAGGAACAATTACTCCTCCTTCCCCCTGAACAGGTTCTAAGATCACTGCAGCTATTTCATTCTCTTTTTTCTTGAAGAATTCCTCCAGTGCATCAACATCCCCATATGGCACAAAATAAAAGCCTTCTACTGGGGTAAAAAAGGGCTTTTGAAAAGCCTCCTTGCCAGTCGCAGAAAGAGCTCCCATGGTTTTACCATGAAATCCTTTGCTGGTGGATATAATCCCCCTTCTGCCAGTAGCGGACCTGGCCAGTTTTATAGCTGCTTCAATGGCTTCAGCTCCACTATTGGTAAATGTTGAATACTGCAAGCCACTGAATTTGGACAATTTTTGAGCCAGCAAACTGGCAGAATGCAAGAAAGAGGGCTGAACAAATCCAGGCTGTTCTTCCTCTTTTGCCATTTCCAGAGCTGCCCAGATCTCTTTTGGGTTATGGCCAAAAGGTAGGGCACCATATCCAGAGACAAAATCAAGATAATGCCTTCCGTCTTCACCTACAAGCCAGCTGCCATGACCTTTTACAAAAATCCTGTCAATTTTTAATAGGCTGAGGGTTTGACCCAGCCAGGGATTTATATTTTCTTTGAATGGATGCATTATATTTTTCTCTCCTTCTCCAATCACTGCTATTTAGGAGTGTACACAATTTGTGCACCAAATATAGTATACAGGAAACATCCCTTTACTACAAATAAAAGAGTAGGCAAATCATGAAGCTTATGGGTAGCCCTGGGGATATATTTAATGCTAATCTCTTTAATTGAGGAATTACCAAATCTCATCAGGTAGTAAGGGCCAAAATAGAAAAAAGGCTGGTAAGACCCAGCCTTTCCCCTCCTTTAGCATGTTTTTGTCAGGAAGCCCGCTTGCAAACTCTATTTGTTTTAGTGATTATGGAGAAACTGACCAGCATTCGTTTCAGTGTCAGAGGGACTGCCAAATAACCGAAAAGTCCAAAACTAAAATTTTTACCAGCTGCCAGAGTTTATAGAATAGAAGTGCCATGCCAGCAGTATGGCATCTTAGGCCACGACCGGCAGAGGAAAATGCCTGGACCCCTCCTGCAAACTTAAGCTACAGCTTGAGTCTGCCGCAGGTAGCT
>PUNT01000082.1 GCA_003551905.1 Halanaerobiales bacterium | reverse complement strand
CCACCGATTGTGGGTTGTATCAGTTTTATCCTGGCCGGGGATAGGCCCAGAGCTCCAGCTACGTCCAGCTGCGTATCATGGAGCCACTGGCTAGCGGCCCATATGGTTATCAAATCTTCTGCCGGGTCATATATGGCCACACCTGATTCAGGCTGCAGGGCCATGTGTTCCAGGTGAGGTGTGGAATAACTGCCATCCATTATCCTGTCTGCCTGTTTAAATCCCCTTTCAACATCCCCCTTGTCCAGGCCATGGGTACAGACTACATTGCCCTCAGGATGAATGGCCACTGCCCCTTTTTCCATGGCCTGTCGGGGGCAGGTCATAACTGGCAGTTCTTCATATTCCACTTCTATAAACCTTATAGCCTTTCTGGCTTCCTCCCGGGTCCTGGCAGCTACCACTGCCAGGGCATCACCCATGAAACGGGTTTTCTCCCTTACCAGTGCTTCCTGATCCTTGATTATTAAGCCATACCTGCCCATAGCCGGCAGATCTTCTGCTGTTAATATTTTTTCCACTCCTGGCAGGGAAGCAGCCCGGGAAGTGTCTATCCTCCTGATAAGGGCATGGGGATGAGGTGCCCGGAGAACTTTTAGATGGAGCATATCCGGAAAATAATAGTCTGCAGGGTAAAGAGCCCGGCCGGTGACCTTGTCTAGAGCATCCACCCTTGGCACCGGCCTGCCTATATAGGACATTCTCATCTGCCTTTCCTCCCCTCCGCCACAGCTTCTATGGCCTCAACTATCTTTTGGTACCCGGTACAGCGGCACAGGTTGCCGGATATGCTGCGTTGAATCTCTTTCCTGGTGGGATGAGGGTTCTTGTCCAGGAGGTTTTTTGCCGATAGGATCATGCCCGGCGTGCAGTAACCACACTGCACTGCCCCATGTTCAATAAAGGATTCCTGCAGGGGATGAAGTTCTTCAGTGTTTCCCAAACCTTCAATGGTAGTTATATTGGCCCCATGGGCCTGAACTGCCAGAATCAGGCAGGAATTAACCACCTGCCCGTCCATGATGACAGTGCAGGTGCCGCATTCCCCATGACCGCAGCCCTCCTTGGCCCCCAGAAGTTTGAGCTCGTTGCGGAGAAAATCCAGGAGGCGTTCATGAATAGCAATTTCCGCCTTGACTTCCTGCCCGTTAACCTGTAAAGTGATTGGAACCATTTCACCTCACCTCCCCATGGGCTAATGCCTGCATCAGGGCCCGCCGGAATATGGTCTTGCTAACCTGCTGCCGGTACCAGGCAGTACCCCGGATATCATCCATAGGGGCTATCTCTGCCTCCAGAATTCGGCAGGCTTCTTTCAGGGGCAGATTCGCCCGGCTGGCCCCCTGGAGGAGGGCTTCTGTTTTTCTGGCCCGGATGGGCACCGGTCCCACAGAACCCAGGCATATTCTTATATCAGCTATTTCCTTCCCATCAGCAGCCATTTCCACCAGAACAGCAACACTGGTTATGGCAATGGCCTGGGCTTTCCTCTGCCCTATTTTTATATAGCAGCCGGCAGCCCGGGCAGGTGGTGGTTTGAAAACTACTTTAACCAGGAGCTCCCCCTTTTCCAGGACTGATTGGCCAGGGCCCAGGAAAAAATCCTCCAGGTTTATTATCCGCTCCTCATTACCTTTCTGAAGGAAAACCCGGGCATCAAGGGAAATGAGAGGCGGAGCCAGGTCAGCTGCCGGCGAGGCATTTACAATATTTCCCCCGGCAGTTCCCCGGTTTCGCACCTGGGGAGAACCCACTTCACCAGCTGCTGCTGCCAGGAATGGCAGCTTTTCCTTTATCCAGGGATGTGCCTCCAGCTGGGCATGGGTTGTCAGGGTATAAATGCTCACTTCTTTCCCCACCTCAATGCCCTTTAAAGCATCTATTCTACTCATATCAAGGATGCTTCCCAGGGCAGGTAATTTTTCATAATTCTGTACCAGAAGGTCTGTTCCACCGGCTATGACTGTTAGCTGATGTTTCTGCAGGAGTTTTAGCGCCTCCTCCAGGGCAGATGGAGCAAAGTACTGAGCCTTTTTCTCCATCACCCCACCTCCTCCATGCGTTGCCAGATTTGCCGGGCCTTTTCCTGACCCCGGGCCCGTATTTCTTCCTCATCTATTCCCCTGATTTGCCGGTCCTCCATAACCATTTGCCCGGCAATAATTACCGTTTGCACCTGATTTCCTGCCATCCCCATGAGAATGTGGTCTGTGTAGTTATGCTCATGCAGGGGAGTGAATGGTTTGTAATCCAGTATAATCAGGTCGGCAGCCCATCCTTCTGATAGCTGCCCCACCTTCTGCCCCAGAATCTTTTCCCCAATTACCCTGTTACCCCTGAACAGCATATCCAGGACCTGAGCAGTACCTGCGGAAGGATCTTTTTGCTCGTGTTTGTGCAAAAGGCTGGCAGTCTTCAAGCTTTCCAGCATATCCATTGTGAATCCGTCTGTCCCCATGCCCACCAGAAGCCCTCTATCTTGCATTGTAAGGACCGGTGCATATCCTACAGCATTGCCCATGTTGGACTGGGGATTGTGAACCACATTTACAGCCCTTTTTTTCAGGATGTCCATGTCCTCTTCATGGACGTGTACACAGTGAGCAGCGATGCTTTTGGGGCTCCATAGGCCTGAAGTTTCCAGTCTCTCTACCGGAGACATGCTGTATTTCTGCCGGGCATCCTCCCTGTCCAGAACTCCTTCTGCTGTGTGTATGTGAAAACCGATATCTGTTCCTTGTGCTGCTTCAGCGCATTTTATCAGGGTTTTTTGTGAGAGGGTAAAGGAAGCATGCAGACCGAAGAGGGAGGCCAGATTTGAGAAACCAGACTTCTGGCAGAGATGGTAAAAACGCATATTCTCTTCCATGCCTTTTCTCCCTACTTCCTCCCCATCCCGGTCAGAAACCTCATAAGCCAGTACTGCCCTGATATGTGTTTCCTGGCAGGCCCGGGCCACACAATCCAGGGAACCATCCACTGCCCGGGGACTTGAATGATGATCTATGACAGTTGTGAGCCCCTTCTTTATGCCAT
>PUNT01000018.1 GCA_003551905.1 Halanaerobiales bacterium | reverse complement strand
TGTTTTTGACGCCCTTATACAGGCAGAAACAATGATTGGCAGAGACAACAGACAGGTAAAAGCCTTACCTCTGGAAAAACTGAGGGGAATAATAGAAGGGAAGCTTCAAGAATAATAACATACAAAGATATGTTTAAATTTATTTAATTATAAGGAGGTGTTTTTAATGCAGACAAATGTCCACAGGCTGGTAAAACTTTCGGTACAGGGACAAATTTCTCCACCACTAAAAAGAAATCAATATACTGTTCAGCACCAAGGTCAACCAATGATTCTGCCCGGGGTCGGAGGTATTACATACAATGTAAAAATTGGTGACCCGGTTATGGGCTGGGTAGGTGATCATGTTGAACCAGGAGTAAGTGTAAAAGTAACCGGCAAACAGGATAAGCTTTTAGAAAATGCTGGCCTGAACTTCCTTACCTGTATTGGAAATCAAGCCAGAGTAATCAGTGGGGATGCAAAGGGAGAAACCGGCTTTGTAACAGGTAAGCATGGTGGTATAGAACATGTTCTGGTCTATTTTCAAGAAGATGTACTGGAAAAATTGGCTATAGAAGATAAAATCCTCTTTAAAAGTTATGGCCTTGGCTTAGAAATACTTGATGTTCCTTCGGTAAAAGTGATGAATATGGACCCGGAATTACTGAGCAAAATACCAGTAGAACAAAAGAATGATATACTACAAGTCCCTGTTACAGCAACCATTCCTCCAGAACTCATGGGGTCTGGATTAGGTGCTCTTTCTGCCTACAGTGGTGATTATGACCTTACTACTGCAGACCGGGATTTGATTTGTGAGCTAGGTTTGGAAGAATTACGTTTTGGTGATCTAGTTGCCCTTAAAGATACAGATCATTCATATGGAAGATGTTTTAGAAGGGGAGCAGTAACTATAGGGGTTGTTGTCCACAGCGATTGTGTAGTAGCCGGTCATGGCCCGGGAATTACAACTATTTTCACTTCTGCTGAAGGCAAGATAAAGCCATTTGAGGACAAAAATGCTAATATCGGTAAATACTTAGGAGTAATATAGAAATCAGAAGGAGGTAATGAAATTGAAAAAAACACTTCAACCACAACCACTTATGCTTCCTCTGCCTGCTGTTCTGGTATCTGCACAGTATCAGCAGAGAAGAAGCATTATAACTCTTGCCTGGGCTGGGGTAGTTTCTTCTGATCCTCCCAGAATAGGTCTTGGAATCCGCCCGGATCGTTTCTCATATGACTTAATAGCAAAGAGTGGCGAGTTCGCATTAAATATCCCAGATACCAGCATGATAGAGGTTGTTAACTATTGTGGGATCAAGTCCGGCCGCAATGTAGATAAGTTTTCCGACCTGTCATTAACCCCAATACAGGGGGAATACATCTCTTCACCTATGATCAAAGAAGCCCCATTGAACGCAGAATGCAAATTGGATCATCTTATTGAACTTCCTGGTTCACACCACCTTTTTTTGGGGGAAGTTCTCCTGATTCATGCAGATAGTACAGTATTAAATGACCAAGGAAGAATTGATCCTCAGAAAGCTGATATTATCTCTTTTGGTGGTGGAGCTTACTGGAAAATTGGCGAAAAAGCTGGTATAAGGGGCTTATAGGGGAATAGGCTTTGTTTGACACCTGTTATGGCATATGATAAAATACAAAGCGTATAAGTCGGGATGTAGCGCAGCCTGGTAAGCGCGCACGTCTGGGGGGCGTGAGGTCGGGAGTTCAAATCTCCCCATCCCGACCAGATTTTTAGGCCTCTGTTGAGCAGAGGCTTTTTTTACTTTAAAAAGTACCTCCTGGAAGAAGGAAAGAAGGCATATGGGGCAGAAATAGTATGATTGAGAGGATAGGAGGGAGAAAAAGCATGTTCAAGGTTAAATGCCTGATATTTATTTTTGTTTTGTTGTTTTCATTTGTAGAGCCTGGCCTGACAATGTCAAATGCCTACGTAGAACAGGGGAAATTAGATTTAGGTGTATTGCTTACATATACCGGCAGGGAAAATGATAAATTCTTTTTACCTATCCAGGCTTTGGGTATCAAAGCAGGTCTCCACGATAGCCTTGCTGTAGGATTTGATTACCTAGGACAAGGTGATATATACCAGGTTTATAACCTTTATATGCAATATCAGTTTTCCGAACCAATTCTAGAAGATACCTGGACATCAGTTCAGTTAGGCTACAGTGACCTACGTTACTTTGATACTGGCGAACATTTCCGTGGAGGCATTTTAGGGGCATTATTTTCTCGGAATTTCAGAGACAACTGGTGGGCACATACATCTTTGCATTTTGGCCTTTATTATCTTGATGAAGAACTCCTATTTGTTCCTGGTTTTGAAACTGGTTTTCAGTATTATTATACCAATTTCTTGAGCTTTTCAGGAACTTACCGAGTCCATGACCTGGAAAGGCATGGGTTTAGGTTAGGAGTGAAATTTCACTTCCAATAGGGTCTCTACTGAGACCCTATTTTAACGAAGGAGGCAATATCTTATGCGGATCAAAGATCATCCTATTCTATCCTCCCAACCTGCTCGAACAGTAACCTTTACTTTCGAAGGAAGAACTCTAGAGGGGCAGGAAGGAGAACCTATTGCAGCTGCTCTGCATAATGCCGGGATTAAAGTTCTCCGACACAGCCCTCGACTGAACCGCCCCCGGGGGTTTTTCTGTGCTATAGGAAACTGCTCCTCCTGCCTGATGGTTGTCAACGGACGTCCCAATGTTCGGGTTTGTGTAACTCCTCTATCCCAGGGGATGAAAATTGAATATCAGGAAGGGAAGGGGAATTTAGATGTTGAAGACTGATGTGGCAATAGTTGGAGCAGGTCCTGCAGGCCTTTCTGCAGCAATAAAAGCAGCATCCTTTGGAGCCGATGTTATCATACTGGAGAGAGACAAATGGCTTGGTGGGCAGCTGGTCAAGCAAACCCACAGCTTTTTTGGTTCCAAGAATGAATATGCTGGTATCCGGGGTATAGATATAGCCAACATTTTTGCTGATGAACTGGAGAAAATGGAAAATGTACAGATAATGCTGGAAACTCCTGCCCTCGGTTATTACGAGGATAATATCCTCACAGCGTACTCTCCTCAGGGTAAAATGTTAAAGATTAAACCCAATACACTAATATTTGCAACTGGTGCCATGGAAAAGATGATACCATTTGAGAACAACGACCTTCCGGGGATTTACGGAGCAGGTGCAGTACAAACTCTCATGAATGTTTATGGTGTTGTTCCAGGTGAAAATGTTTTAATGATTGGTGCTGGTAATATTGGGCTCATAGTATCTTATCAGCTGGTTCAGGCCGGTGTAGATGTAGCTGCTATCGTTGAAGCTTTGCCAGAGATTGGAGGGTACTGGGTTCATGCCTCTAAGGTAAGACGCATGGGGATCCCCATTCTCACCAATCACTCCATAATAAAAGCCTTAGGAAAAGAACAGGTCCAGGGTGCGGTTGTGGCCCAGATTGATGAAAAATGGCAACCTGTTAAAGAAACAGCAAGAGAATTTCAGGTGGATACTATTTGCCTATCTGTAGGCCTTTCTCCCCTTATTGAATTACTCTGGCAGTCAGGCTGTCACATAGTATACAGTAAGGAACTAGGTGGTTATGTGCCCATTCTCAATGAAGACCTGGAAACTACAGTCCCGGGCATTTATGTTGCTGGTGATGCATCAGGAATAGAAGAAGCAACTAGTGCAATTATAGAGGGGCACCTGACCGGTTGTGCTGCAGCTAAAAAAGTAGGATATGAAGTTCCCAAGGAGGAGTTTATTAAAGCTCGCAAAGGCCTGGAATCCTTAAGAGCTGGACCAGTAAGCCAGCATATAAGAAAAGGTCTTTCACTTATTAGGAGGTAGCTAACCATGTTAAAAAACACTGGTGTGCCTGATGAAAAGGATCTGGCTTCTGTAACACCAACAAAGAAAAGATTGGAAGAAGGTCCTGTAGTTATGGTGGAGTGTTTTCAAGAAATTCCCTGCGACCCCTGCCATTAAAGCTGCCCTAAAGATGCAATAAAACCCTTTAAGGATATTAATTATCTGCCAGAAGTTGACTTCCAATTATGTAATGGCTGTGGTATCTGTATCGCCAGCTGTCCAGGCCTGGCAATATTCATCATAGATAAGAACTATTCTGATGATGAAGCATCCATTATGATGCCATATGAATTGAGCCCCCTACCAGCAAAAGGAGACCTTGTCCAAACATTGGATAGGTCTGGTAACACGGTAGGATTAGGCAAGATTGAAGAAGTGAGGATAACAAAAAAACAAGACCGGACTGCTGTTATAAAAGTTGTTGTTCCAAAGGAAGATGTAATGCGGGTTCGGCATTTTAAACTCAGGAGGCCCAACCATGGATGACAAAATTATAATATGTTTCTGTGAAGACATTACCAGAGCTGAAGTTCGGCAGACAATCAAAAATGGTGCCACTACCCTGGATGAAATTAAGCGCATAATAAGGTGCGGTATGGGACCTTGCCAGGGGAAAACCTGCGAAGAAATGATCTGCAGGGAAATCATGGATATCACAGGCAAAAAAAAGGAAGATATTTTAATTCCTACCCGCCGGCCTCCCACCTCAAGCATATTACTAGCAGATGCTGCCAGGAGTGATAATAATGAAAAAACAAGCTGAAGTTGTTATTATAGGTGGTGGTGTTGTTGGATGTGCAGTAGCGTATAATCTGGCCAGTATGGGGTGTAAGGATGTCGTTCTTTTGGAAAAGAACTACCTATCAAGCGGTGCAACGGGAAGATGCGGAGCAGGTATAAGGCAACAATGGGGAACAGAAATGAACTGTAAGCTGGCCAAAGCCAGCATGGAAATGTTTGAAAATCTGGAGCAAATTCTGGCTTATGAAGGTGAAATTGAACTAAAGCAAGGAGGATATCTGATCCTGGCTTATAAGGAACAGGAAGTAAAGCAATTTCAGAAAAATATTGAACTGCAAAACAGCTTGGGCATAGAATCTGAATTATTGACACCAGAGGAAGCCAAAGAAATTGTTCCCCACCTCAACACAAAGGGACTTCTTGCTGCCTCCTACTGCGCTAGGGATGGACATGCCAACCCCTTTGAGGTTACAAGGGCCTATGCGCAGGCAGCACAGAGTTTGGGGGTAGAAATTAACACATTCACCGAGTGTAAAGATATTATAATAGAGAAAGGTAAAATTACCGAAGTTGTAACTGATAAAGGCAGCATAAAAACAAAAACTGTTATCAATGCTGCTGGTGGCTACTCCGATCTCATAGGTGACATGGTGGGACTGAAACTACCAGTTTATTCAGAACGTCATCAAATAATGGTGACTGAACCGGTAAATTCATTCCAGACTCCAATGGTAATATCCTTTTACTATAACTTTTACTGTCAGCAAGTACCTCACGGTAGTTTTATTATGGGACAGGGTGACCCAAATGAACCAAAGGGACATAATATAGGCCATAGCTGGCAATTTCTACAGGAGTTGTCCAAAAAGATAAACCATGTTCTCCCACCCTTAGGCCAGCTTCGCATTGTCCGCCAGTGGTCAGGCCTTTATAATATTACACCTGATGCCCAACCAATTATATGTCAGGCAGAAGAAATACCAGGTTTTTATATGGCCATTGGTTTTAGTGGACACGGTTTCATGATTGCTCCAATGACTGGCAAAGTCCTGGCTGAGATGATTCTTGGAAAAAACTTGAGTATGCCCCTGGATAAACTGGATTTAGGCCGCTTTGATAGAGGAGAGTTAATCCCTGAACCCTCTGTTGTATAAACCTCAGGTGAAATACTCAATATGAGCAGCAGGAAAATTTTTAATAATCAACTGTGATAGATATCCCTTTAGTTTTTCAGCTTCCTTTTCCGGATAAATATATTTGCCAAAACCTTTATGTTTTCGTCGTGATAAGTCCATTTCCAGATTGGTTTGGGGAAACCTCTTCCTGATTAGTTCTCTTGCTCTCCGTGTAAAACGATACATTATTAGTTCAAAAGAAACTGGTTGATCCCTGTCAATATAATTTCGCAATTGAAAGAAGAGATCTTCATAAGATCTCTGCCATCCAGGAAAAATCATCAATGGTGCAATTATGAATCCCAATGGATAATCAGCCTTAGATATCTTCTGGGCCGCTTGCAGACGAAGCTCAAGCGGTGAAGTGTTTTTCTCAAATTCTTTAACAATTTCAGGAGCATTGACACTGAAGCGAAATCGGGTAGCGCCCTTATGATGTAGATCCAGAAGATTATCAACAAAGTGAAACTTGCTTACCACCCTTAACATTCCATTGCTTCGCCTGCCAAAGAACTCTATGGTCCTGGCCAGGTTGCCAGTCAGGTGTTCAGTGGGGATAGGATCGGAGGAACTGCTAGCTTCAAAAGTAATTATCTGGTCTTTATTCCTCATGAGGACCTTTTCCACCGCCTTTAATATCTCCTCAATATTCACATAAATTCTCAAATAAACCCTGTGCCCTAATGTTGATGCGAGATAACAATACTGACACTTTCCCGGGCAACTGGTCCCAAAAATCAATCTATAATTGGCGGAAGGCCGGCAAGATACCAAGGAAAGATCTTTTTTAACACCAATAACCAGCATTTCTTTCACCAGGGAAAATAATTCTTTTTCTGTAGCAGCAGAAGGTATTTTGAAGGTATTATGGGATTCTATTATTGTAACTGGCACATCCTTCTTAGCAAAATAACTTTTAAGTCTCCTACCCAGTGGGTATTCTAAAGCATTTTCTTCAACAAAAACCTGCTGGGGAAAGAAAGGTTTTATCATTAAAATTACTCCCTTCAAATTTTTCAGGAGGTGTTTATCTTGTTCAGTAATCTTGAAATTAAAGAGGAAGGTTCTCTAACTATTCTAGCCATAAACAGGCCTGCGCAATTAAATTCTTTAGATACGGAAGTTTTACAGGAAATGGGGAAATGGCTGGGAGAAAATAGAGATCAGGGCCGCATTCTAATAATTACTGGCAAAGGAGAAAAAGCGTTTGTAGCTGGTGCAGATATAGCAGCCATGAAAGATATGACTCCCCTGGAAGCAGAACAGTTTTCCAGCCTGGGACAGAGAGTATTCTCCCTTTTGTATCACTGGCCAGCTCCTACCATTGCTGCCATAAATGGATATGCCCTTGGTGGAGGGTGCGAACTATCTCTTTTTTGTGATTTTCGCTATATGAAAAAAGGAGCTAAAATAGGTCAGCCTGAGATTACTCTCGGCATAATCCCTGGATTTGGGGGAACTTATTTTCTAAAAAAAATCATTGGTGAAGCATTAGCCAAAGATTTAATTTTTACCGGGAGATTGCTATCAGCAGAAGAAGCAAAGGAATATGGACTGGTTCATATGATCCTGGAGGAAGAAGATTTTCTTTCCAGTGTTATCAAACATGTTAAAAACCTGGAGGATAAAAGTCTCTTAGCACTGAGGTCTGCAAAAAACACTATTAACGACGACGATATTTCTCAAGCCCTAATTAAAGAAAGAACTCTATTTGCGGAATTATTTTCTTCTCATGATCAAAAAGAAGGGATGAGTGCTTTTCTTGAAAAACGCAAGCCAAACTTCAAAAATTCTGACTGAAAATAGGTGTTGTCAACTAAAGGCAATGTGTATATAATATTTGATAGAAGTAAAACAGGCTGAATAGACCAAACTATCAATTATCTACTATTTTCCAGAAAACAAGCGAAGGTGGTGGAACTGGCAGACACGCTAGACTTAGGATCTAGTGGGATGATATCCCTTGCGGGTTCGAGTCCCGCCCTTCGCACCAATTCAGTATTTATCGTATCAATATACCTCCGGTGTTTTTATAGCACCGGACTTTTTTTAGTCTGCGGCACTATACTGCAATCAAGCTGATTCACATCCTTTTTACACTAGATTTATCTGTTCCAGGGGGAATCAAGTGGTGAAGATTGAGCGGATTTTCCGTGACTAATTAGTTATAAGAACTATCTTGTCAACTATAAAGAAGTTCAGGTTTCAGCAGGAATACTATTCTGTATTAATCTACTAACAAGACAAATATATCTGATTATTTATGCAATATTTGCAAATTATATTTGTGGGGGGATATAATTATGATTATAAGGACTTAGATTTTATGTTAGCAAATGATAAGAAATAAACCATAGCTTGGGGGTATGAAAGAATGAAATTAAAAAAATATATTTTTGTTTTAGCAGTAGTACTCCTGATAATTGCTAATCTTAATCTTTTGCAGGTAGCAAATTCTGCCAACACACAGGACTTTATTGATATTATGGATCAAACAACTAACGAATTGCTCAATAAGTATCGAGTTCCTGGAGCAGCTGTGGCAATAGTTGAGAATAATAAAATTATTTTTTCCAGTGGCTTTGGTGTTGGAAACAAGCAAGAAGGTTGGCCGGTAACAGCAGACACGGTTTTTCAAGTAGGATCTATTGCAAAATCAGCAGCAGCTTTAGGTGTTATGAGACTAGTGTCCGAGGGTTATATTGACTTGGATGCTCCAGCAGAAAAGTATCTAACACAGTGGAATTTTCCTGACTCAAAATATGACTCACAAATGGTTACAGTACGCCGTTTGTTAAATCATACCGCTGGCTTATCACCACGAGGTTATATAGGATATCGCCCTTCGAGGGAGATACCTTCGCTGCACGAGTCACTTACTGGAGAAGCACGTCCTGGTAAAGCTGTTTGGATACATAAAGAACCAGGAGTAGAGTTTTCATATTCAGGCGGGGGGTATAGTGTACTGGAGTTGATTATAGAAGAAGTTACTGATCTGGCCTTTAGCGAATATATGGATGAAAGGGTATTTGTTCCCCTGGATATGAGAAATAGTTCTTATGATTGGCCAGTTTACTTGCAGGAAAAAACTGCTACGGGTTACTCTGTTTTTGGTACAACTTTTCCTACTTATTTGTTTGCCGAAAGAGCAGCCGCTGGCTTATTTTCCAGTGCAAATGACCTGGCCAAAATGATGATAACTTTGATGAAGGATTTCAAAGGTAGTGATAATTTATTTCTACCTCAAGAAATTGTAGAGGAAATGTTTACACCTGCAGCAAGATATGGCTTGGGTTTCGATATTCATAATACTCCCAGTGGAGAGAAATTAGTTTCACATGGAGGGTCTAATCAGGGGTGGAAATCATTTATGGTCATGATTCCTGAGAGGGGTGCAGGTATTGTTATATTGGCTAATAGTGACCGAGCTACAGTTGTCTATCAAGAGATTACTAACTTATGGGCTGAATACCAACAAGTAGACTATAGGATTAGAGTACCAGGAATTCCTCAAATGTATTTTACTGACCTTGTAGTGAGGTTTATGCATCTATTTTATTAGTATTGCTTTGTTTAGTTCGGAGTAATTACTAAAATTCGATTGAGATGGATTGATTTAAATATAAGGTGAAATTATTTTGAAGAATTCCTTTTTAAAACAAAATATTTAGTTAAGAGGAAATATTTATTTATCTTGGGTATTGATAGTAAAACAAGCTTAATCCTGGAAGAAATTTATAAATATTATTTAAGTTTAGAGGATTATTCAATTCACAAGATAGCCAAAGAAGAGCAAAGAATGGCATATTTCTTGAAAGAATGGAAATAAATTATAGCTTGTGGTAAAAGTACCATAAGTAGTATATAATGACCTTGGCACTCAAAATATGGTGGTAGACCAGTAATGTAGGAGGTGAGAGATAGGATATGGCAAAAAATGAAGAAGTAATTTTTTCTAGCGAAGAACCTCGTAGTGTTCAGGAAATTGGAGATTTTTTGATTCAGATTGGAGAAAAATTAAAAGAACAGGGTTTCTTCAGCCTAACACAGGGAGAAAAACAGATTAAAATTCACCCTGAAGGTGCTACCAAACTGGAAATTAAATATGAGATTGAAGATGAGGTAAAACATGGCTTTGAAGTAGAAATAGAATGGAAAACTGGCTCAGAAAATGTTGGAAGAGTAGATATTACCTAGACAAACAAAAAAACTGGCCTCATCAGTTTGAAATAGTGAGGCCATTTGAATACTTTTGCATTTGTTTCTGCTTCTAATTTATTTTGCAGTATGTTATAATCACAAAACAGTGAAATTGCATGAACAACTGGCTATTATGCTAGAATCCTTTTTGTTTTCTTAACCTGATTCATACCAGCAATGCAATATTTCAGTAATTTTAAATATACCATTTTGTTCTTTTATTTACCGGGGCTCCACCCTTGTTTTTTAAAGGATAAATATTTTCAGCGTGGAATTTAAAATAGAGAAACAGGAGCAGTTAATTATGATCACTTACTACCTGGTCAATATGGGTTGCCCAAAAAATGAAGTAGATGGACAGCATCTGGAAGGAATTCTGGCAGATGAAGGGTTTATTTCCCTTCCTGAACCACAAGATGCTGATATGATTATAGTTAATACCTGTGGTTTCATAGAAGATGCTTGCAAAGAATCTATCCATGCAATACTAGAGGCAATAGAATATAAGAAGAAGAGGGGCACAACAATCATAACAGTTGGCTGTCTCCCGCAGAGATATGGTAAGAAGTTTATAGATTCTTTGCCAGAACTGGATGTAATCATGGGAGTGGGCATTGAAAAAGGATTTCGCTCTGTTCTAAAAAAATATAAGAACAAAAATTTAAAAACACCTTATGTACAAATTTCTCCACCTTTTGCCTACGGTGAATATGCCAGTCATCTTAGAGAAGTTAAGGGAAACCATTTTCAATACCTGAAAATTGCTGAAGGGTGTACCAATCAATGCGCATACTGCACAATTCCTCTTATTCGTGGCCCCCTGCGAAGTCGCCCCATGGAAGATATCCTTAAAGAAGGGGAAGAACTTGTGGCAAAAGGTGCCCAAGAATTGATCCTCATAGCTCAGGATACTACCAGTTATGGACTTGATCTATATGGGAAACCAATGCTTTATAAACTTTTAAAGGAAACAGCTCAGCTACCGGTTAAGTGGGTTCGACTTATGTATGCTCAGCCTTATAATATCACCACTGATGTGCTGCAACTGATATCAGATAAAGATAACATCTGCAATTACCTGGATATGCCCATACAGCATGCAAGTCATAAGATATTGAAAAAAATGAGAAGAAACGAAAGCTCCCTCGATATTGAAGAACTTATCCTTACCATTAACAAAAACTTCCCTGATATAGCACTAAGAACCACTTTGATGGTTGGCTTTCCAGGGGAAACTGAAGATAATTTTTCTCTTTTAGAAAAATTGATTAGAAAAGTAAGGTTCACCCACATTGGAATATTTAAGTACTCCCAGGAAGAAGGTACAGATGCAGCAAATTTATGTGATCAGGTTCCAGATAATATAAAGGAGCAACGGTATAATAGATTGATCAATATGCAAAATGAGATATCCCGGGAAAAACTTCAGAACCTTGTAGGGGAAAAAATTGAAGTCCTCATTGACAATATTGAAGAGAATACTCTCCTGGGTAGAACTCAGTGGGATGCTCCGGAAATAGATAATCTGGTCTATATTGAATCAGATGAGAAACGAACAGCTAAACCCGGGCAGTTCGTTAAAGTTAAAATATTAATGGGTTTTGAACATGAACTTGTAGGAGAGATTTTGCATGAACCTACCTAACAAACTCACCTTGTTGCGAATTATTCTAATACCTCTTATGATGGTTTTTCTTCTCTACCAGTACCGTGGTGAATATTCTCTATATGCTCGTTTTTTTGCCCTGGCTATCTTTATTATTGCCGCTATAACCGATGGTCTCGATGGTTATATCGCCCGGCGCCAGGGTTCGGTTACCAAGTTTGGCAAGTTGTTCGATCCCCTGGCTGATAAATTGCTAATTTCTGCTGCATTGATCTCTTTTGTAGGTATGGGTCGGATTTCAGCCTGGCCTGCTTTATTAATCATTGGACGTGAATTTGCTGTTACAGGACTGCGCATGTTAGCAGCCCATGAAGGAATAATAATAACTGCCAGTAAACTTGGCAAAGCCAAAACCCTTTTGCAGATATCAGCTGTAATTGCAGTCATGATCCCTAAAGAAACTCTAAACCTGGCCCTGGATGTACCCAAGATTCTGTTATGGCTTGCAGTTTTGATAACATTGTTTTCCGGCTTTGAATATTTTCGTAAAGGCAGTAAATTGCTTTTAGAAGATAAGGGCAACTAGTCACATATTTTCCTTTTTTGCTTCATTTCCAGAGATTACATGCTAACAACTCTCCAAGGGTTGTTTTTTTCATGCTATAATATAAGTAACTTCTCAACAGGAGGTCTCCAAAATGCTGCAACATATAAATCTTCCTGTTCTAGCAATTATCACTGTCCTGGTGGTAGCAGGTCTTTTTTTCGGTAACAATTATTATAGTCAGTATCAAGTAAACATGGTTATGCAACTCTTAGAAGAAAATCTGCATATTGAAGAATGGAAAATGGAAAACAGGGGCAATAAAGCTGTTATATATATAAGGCCTGCTCCTTTACTGGACCTGCCAGTTTTCTGGTCTGATCTTGAACATAATATTGGAGAAGCTTATCGGGGAGAAGTAATTCTAAAACCCCTTAACAGTGAAGCATCATTCCTGGCAGGAATTTACTCAGAAATGAGTTTCGTTATTATTGAAGGGTTAGAAAAGGGTAACCTCATGGACATGAGGAATGTCTTAAGAAGCATTGCCAAAGAATATGCTCTTGATTCTTTCCAGTTATCCATCGATCAAAACTACTTGTACCTGGAGATGAGTAAGGGAGAAGAGCAATTCATACAGATATTACCTCGACAGCTGTTATCTGTCCAAGAAAAAGGTAGTGATGCCTTATGGTAAAAGAAGTGAGCATTGGTACGGGTCTGGCACTGTTGATCTTTCTGGCATTACAAGGTTTCAATGTCTTTCCAGTTGTTATCCTGGCAGGGTTGGCAGTCTTTCTATTGGTGCTCTTGGACAATCGAGGTCTGGGAGGGATAAAATACAATGCTAACAGTGTTAATAGTGATTCTATTACTTTCGCCAGTATTGGAGGTCAAGAGCGAGCGAAAAATGAGCTACTGGAGGCCCTAGACTTTGTTGTAAAGAGAAAGGAAATTGTTCACTTTGGTATCAGACCCCTAAAAGGTATCCTTCTTAGCGGTCCTCCAGGGACAGGAAAAACACTTTTAGCCCGGGCAGCTGCCTGTTACACTGATTCTATTTTCTTTGCTGCTTCTGGCAGTGAATTCATAGAAATGTACGCAGGTGTTGGTGCCAAAAGAGTCAGACAGATGTTTCAGGAAACACGCAGACGAGCCAGGCAACAGAAGAAAAAAAGTGGCATAGTTTTTATCGACGAGATAGATGTCCTGGGCGCAAAAAGAGGGCAGGTATCCAGTCATATGGAATATGATCAAACCTTGAATCAGCTTCTGGTAGAAATGGATGGTTTGAGCCATGTTGATGATATTCAGCTATTGGTTCTTGCTGCTACCAACAGGATTGAAGGCCTGGATGCTGCACTACTCAGACCGGGACGTTTTGATCGTATTGTAAAAGTAGATCTTCCTGATCGCAAAGGACGAAAGCATATACTGGAGATTCACATGAAAAACAAACAGCTTCATGAAGATGTTAACCTTGAAATAATTGCCGGTGAAACCTTTGGGTTTTCTGGCGCCCATCTGGAAAGCCTGGCTAACGAAGCAG
>PUNT01000201.1 GCA_003551905.1 Halanaerobiales bacterium | reverse complement strand
GAATATTTAACCTGCACATGCACTGTTTTGCCATCCTTTTTCTGCATGCGCAGAACAACTGACCTTTCTTCCTCCTGTGATATGTCCCGGAACTTATCCAGTAATACCCTGTCTTCAGGGTGAATTATGCTGTAGATGAGCTGGGGATGGGAAAAGAATTCCTGAACACTGTAGCCGGTTAGATTCTCCACGGTGCTACTTAACTCTTTTAAGGAAAAATTCGGCTTGAGATGCAAGGAGAAAAAAACAGTTCCGCTCCTCTCAGCTATGAGCTGCATCAGTTTTTTCTTTTCACTATTTTCTCTTTTGATTTTCTTCTGTTCTCCTATGGGAGTAACAAATGCATAATAAGTGCCAGCATCACCCCAGCTATTTAAAGACTGATGGAGCATTACCTGAACAGGAATCCTCTTTCCATCTTTTCTCATGTACTCCTTTTCATATTTAATGGAAGCCTCCCCACCCAGTAGCTGCCTGATTGCCTGGCGATCGTTCTTGTGCAGTTCCATAGGGGTGATGTCCCGCTCCAGGTTCATATTTTTAAGTTCAGCTGCACTGTAGCCGGTCAGGGCACAAAAAGGTTCATTGGCTGCCAGAAATCCCCCGGCCGGAGTATAGGCCAGCATGGGCTGGGGGCACCTTTTTATGACCTCCCGGAAAAATCTGGCCTGCTGTTCCTCCTGTGCATCCCTTTCCAGGTTTAAAAGCATCTCCCTGAGCTCCTTTTCTTCCCTATCAGGAGCTAATATTTTTTCACCAGGCAGGTAATAGAAGTTTTTGCAGGTATGACCTTTGAATGTTATTAAGGGGTGGGCCTTGATGATCTCTTTAATTTCTCGGGAAGAAAAATTCTTCCGGCTGTACTGACAGATAGCAGCACAGGGATAATGGGGAAAAAAGTCTCTATTCAATATAGCCTCATATTCCAGAAACTTTTCCGATCCAGGATAACCATTCAAGGCCCAGGACATCTCCACTGTTATAAATAGGCTGGAAAACCCCTGAGCCTGAGCTTTTTGAGTCTCGGACTTCAAAAAATACACCATCTGCTGGGGAACAAAGGCACCAAACCTGTTAAAAACATCCCGGGCAGTCATAAATTCTATCTGTTCCCTGTCCTGGCCTGAAATAGCATCAATACCAGCAGCATAGAGTTCTCTCTTAATTTTACCAGCTGTGGGATAATCAGTTATATAAAGGCACTTGGCCTGCATGTTCAGGCCAGCAGCGAAAAAGGAAGCAATAACCTCCTGCCATTCCTGCACCGAATCGTACAAGAAACAGAGGTGATCATGGGGCTTTATGTTTTCCAGCGCAACTGGTATAAATTTTTTATGTGGCAACAAATGCACCATCTCCTAAGAACAAATAGGGTGTACCGGTATTATCGGAAATATTTCACTTATTGTAAGCCGGCAAATTACCAAAAAAAAATGCCCTCTTCACAAGAAAGGGGCAAATAAATAACCAATATTGAACATATCAAGAAACATCTACTGCTTGAGAAATCTCCTTTCCTTCACCCCGCTGCAAAAACCAAAAGCTAATAACAGTTAGAAGGGGAAAGATGGCTACCATTAACCAGGAAAAAGCATAGGAACTGGTGTTATCAGCTATGAAGCCAAAGATAGGCGGAATGACCACGACTGCCAGTCGGAGAAAAGTTATGGCAACACCGGTAGCAACACCCAGACGGGCACTGCCCACCAGGGTAGCCATGAACCCAAAATATATGCCTCCAAAACCCATGCCAGCAAAACCCAGGACAAATGACAAAGCAAGGAGTAGCAGAGCAGGCATAATGTTCCCTGCCAGGGCAAACAGAAGACATATAAATACCATAATAGCCCCTTCAATGGCAATAATTTTTTCCTGGCGCAGGGAAGTAAAGTGGTCAGCCAGATATCCCCAGAAGGGCCGGCCCAAAACTCCTCCAAATTGGGCCAGGCCTAACCCCAATCCAGCCATCTGCAGTGACAATCCACCTACCTCGTTGAGCCAGAGAGGCAAATAACCCATCAATGCCGAAAGAACAGCCGCAAATGTAAAACCGGTCAGCAGAACAAATCTGAACCTGGGGTCCTTAAGAAGTGCTCTGACATTCTCCCGAAAAGAGAGATCACTCTGGGGTTGGGAATGTTCTGGATCCATCTTTTTACCCACCAGCAAAACCGATAGAGCTGCCAGCACACAAACAACTGCTCCCATGAAAACAGTTAGACGCCAGCCAAATGCAAGAGCCAGGACCGGCAGCAAAGAAGCCCCCATAAGGGATCCAATACCCAGACTGGACCGCAGTATTCCCATGAAAGTATTGCTGGTTTGTCCACCAGCCAGGTAAATTATAGCTTTGTTACCAGCCGGTGTTATGAGGCTCTGTCCCAGCCCAGCTAAAAAAGCAAATGCCAGGAGTATGGTATAGGTGCCAGCCAGGGCATACATACCGGTGAAAAACCCCATGACCACGCCTCCCAGAACCAGTCCATTTTTAGCTCCCAGCCGGTCAATGAGATAACCGCCAATAAGGGCAAAAGAAAAAGAAGCCAAAAAAACACAGGTAGTATAGAAACCCACCTGAGTCCTGCTAAGGCTGAACTCGTCCCTGACCAGGGGTAAAAGAGCTGCAAATCCGCCAAAAACAAAACCCATAACAATATTAAGGCCAAATGGTGGCAACATTCCTGTTAATCTTTCTCTAGTTAAATTCATCTTCTTTCTGGCCTCCTCATGCCATGGCCGGACATATGGGCCGGTACTGGCAATAACCACAGTGTTTACCTGTCTCAGGCCCATACTCATCTGCCAGTATTCTTCTGGCCAGTGACCACAATATTTTCTGGTCATCTTTCCTGGGCTTAATCTCTTCCTCTCTACCATTTTCGGTAAAAACCAGGGTTCCCTTCTCTATTGCTTCTTCTCTGCCCAGGAGCTTCCCTGCTGCCAGGATATAGCATTGCATTTGAATTTGGTACTGCCCCATTTCCTCAGGACTGGCCTGATTGCTGCCGGTTTTAAAATCAACCACCTGCCAGGTATCCCCCTCCTGCAGGAGAATATCCATAACCCCCTTTAAATATACTTGCTGTTTGCTGTTCTCACCCAGAAATACCCTAAAGGGTAATTCCCTATACAAATATTTTGCCTCCAGCAAGCGTCTGAACCACCCTCCCTTATCCAGGTTTTTCAGGTGCTTTTCCAGCACCTGCTGGTACATCTCCCTGTCTTCGGCCAGGAGGTGCTGTTTTAGTATAATATTAAAATCTTTATGTTCTGGGGAATAAACACCCTTTTCCAGAAGCCGGTGCAATATATTTCCCAGAACTAAGGGATCAATATCTCTTTTTTGGGCTGGGGCACAGTCTCTTTTCACCATATCTTCCCTGAGAAAAAGACCATGCCTGTATCTGTACTGTAGTGGACAGAGCCAGTACAGGCTCAAAGCACTTGGAGATAGGGGAAAGGGTAGAGTATACTCAGGCTTTGGCAGGGTTAAACCCTGGAATTTTTCTGGATTTAATGAATCTATAAAATCCTTTAAATTCTTATCCCTCTCCTGAGCCGGTGATAGAAGATCACCACTACAAATCTCCAGACTGGCCCGGTCAAGATTATTGGTCAGTTGACCCGCTTTGGGAGATTTTCCCCTGAGATCATATACTGCCCTGATCCACTGACTGAAAGAGTCCATATTGTATAAATCATCATCCAGTGATTCCTTATCACCCCAGTTTCCTATGAGATATAATAGTTCCTGGGCCCTGGTGGCAGCCACATATAACAACCTTTTCTCTTCAGCCTTCTCCTCCTCCACCACCTGCTTTTTGATCTTTTCCCGGAGCATGGGGCTGGTGTAAATTCCTGACCTGGGATCAGGAACATTGAAGGCCACCTCTTCCTGCCCATCTACCTCCCTTATTAACAGGGTCTCGCGCAAACCGGTATTGAACTTCCCACCCAGCTCCGGCACAATTACACAGGGAAACTCAAGCCCCTTGGCCTGATGGATGGTCATTATCACAACATCAGTATCAACCTGGGTATAGGCTTCACCTTCCAGGGATTCCTGGGCAATCTGCTGCTTGAGAAAATCAACAAATTCAGCCAGTCCACCGCCCCGGGCTTGAAAGTTGCGGGCAGTTTCCAGCAATTTTTCTACATTTTGCACCTGCTGCTCACCTTTTTTACTGCTGTAAAGGGCATAATAATATCCGCTTTCCCGGAGAACAGTCTGCATTAGCACTGAAGGTTGCTGGTAGCTCTTCAATTTGAGCCACTTCTGCAAGAGACTTCCTGCCCTTTTGAGCCTGTGCCGGGAACTATTCTGTAGCTTCTCAAAAAGGGTCTCCCCTACCTCATCCTGCAGGGAAAATATCTCACAATCATCAACACCCAGAAGTGGTGAGCGCAGGATACCCACTAGTTCTCTATCCTGACTGCGGTCATCAAGAAAAGCCAGGAGATTGGCCAGATCAAAGATTTCCTGCCGCTGGAAAAATCCCCGTCCTTGCACCGTGGTATATGAGAGACCTTTCCTGTCCAGCGCTTCTTCAAAATAGCCAACATTGGTAAGGCGCCGCAGGAGAATGCAAACCCGGGGGGGCTTTTCCTTTTCTGAAATTCCTTCCAGGCCTTCCAGTACTTTCTGGGCTACCAGACTAGCTTCCCTTTCCCGATCCTGCAGGGAACTTTGGCCAGGCAGGAGAAACGATATGGTCACTTTACCCGGAGGTTTTCTGTCCTCACCAGCTTTTTTCAGCTCCTGGAAAGGGGCCTCAAAATCTTTTAAATTCTCCTTACCCAGCAAGGAGGCAAAAAAACTATTGAAAAAATCTATTGGCTCAGGGCAGGAACGAAAATTATCTGTAAAAGTAATCCTCTCCACCTTACCTGCCTCAGCCAGCTCCTGGATAGCCCGGGAAAAAACTTTGACATCACCACCCCGGAAAGAATAGATGGACTGCTTTACATCTCCCACCAGGAACAATTTGTCCTTCTCAAGTTCGCCGTTTTCACTACTGGAGAGGGCCCTTACCATCTGCCACTGGGCTTCATTGGTATCCTGGAATTCATCCACCATTATGTAATGGTAATTTTGAGCCAGTTTCTGCCTGACCTCTTCATTATTCATGATCAGGTGTGATGCCCGGTCTTCCAGGTCAGCAAAATCCAGGCAACCCTTCCCAGCCTTTAAAGCTTCATAATTATCCTGACAGGCAAGAGACAGGCGGATCAGAGGGCTCAGGAGTGAGGCATATTCATAGTCAATCTCTGCAGGCAGGGAGAATATCTCCCTTGCGGGTATTTTTTCTGCCAGCATATCCCGGATAGTCCGGGCCCTCTCCTTCATATTTTCCCATGTTTCTTCATAACCCTGCCAGTTGCCTTTAGTACCAATGTGACTGTGATGCTTCATCTTCTTATACTGTCCCCTGGAATCTAAAAAAATTTCCAAGAGATTTCGTAGAACAAAGAACCCATGGAGGCGATCCTCAGGTGGAGGTGTGAGACTATAATTATAGAGCTCTATAAGCTCCCGGACCAGTATCATGCCGGAATCCAGGGGATCTATGGGTAATTGCCCAAGAGGTTTTAGTTTCTCTATCTCCTGCAGCAATTCACTATCAGCTGCAAGAAGCTTCTCCACATCTACTGAAGGAGAAAACCATTCTTCCAGACAATTCTCCGGTGATAGCTTCTGGTAACGCTCAAACCAGGTGGCCAGCTTATTCTTATTGCTTATTAGTTTTTCCAGATTTCGCAAGACCTCCTGCCTGCTCCAGATTCGCAAAAGAGACCTTAAATCTTCATCTTTTTGTCGGGCCAGATAATTGATCTTTTTCTCCACCGCTTCTCCCAGGAGAAGTTGCTGTTCATACCCCTCTAAAACCTCAAACTCCGGATCCACTCCTGCTTCAATTGGATGAGCCCGTAATATCCGGGCACAAAAGGAATGGAAAGTAGAAATCTGATTGTCCATGAAAGTATTACGGAAAGATTTCCAGATTGCTCCCCTTTCCAGTTCATCCCGCTGACAGATTGCATTGAATATCCTTTCTTTCATTTCAGCAGCAGCTTTTTCTGTAAAAGTCAGAACCAGTATTCTGGGTATGCCAGCAGCATATCCCCGGTTAGCAAATTCTTCCAGTATCTTAAGGTAACGGCTGGTGAGAACCATAGTCTTTCCTGAACCAGCCCCTGCTGTAACAGCTAAATTCTTATCCAGGGCCAGGGCTTGTTTTTGCTCTGCTGTGAGTTCAAGCATGGCTTTTGTCCACCTCCCTCCGCCGCAGGGAATGGTGGCGACATATAAAGCGGTAATCACAGTACCGGCAGCCGGCTTCTTCTTCACTGCGCCCGGTAGTTGGGAAGAAACCATTCCTGATACCATCTGCAACTTCTTCCAGCAGTTTAAGGAATGCCCTTTCTCCACCCAGGTCTTCCATGCTCCTGCTTCTTTTGCCTTTAAAAACCTCTGCCGGTCTATCACCGATGATCATTGAATACACTAATCCCCGCCGGTGATGAAGTCCATAATAGAGGGCACAAACTTTACGCTTAGCATAAGTTGCTGATGATTTTAAGGCCAGAAGGTAAAGGGGGAGCTGCACATCAAGTATATTTTCAATATCCGGACCGCCGGGAATTTTACCGGTCTTGTAATCATAAACTACAACCATTTCCCCATCTTCTGCCAGATCCAGCCGGTCCATTCGCCCCTGTAAGGGATAGGAACCCAGCCTGAACTCTTCCTCCCGGCCGGGGCCAAAAATAAGCTCAAATTTATGGGGGTTAACTTTCCCTGCTCTAAGCCATTCCTCCCGCAGGAATGAATAAAAAACACCCGGTGGTTTTTTCTCATCTATCAAGCCCCGGAGCCATCTTTCGTGCTGGCAGCCTAAGAACAGGTCCTTTTCCAGGTCCAGTCCCTCTTCCTGCAAAAATTCTTGGATTATTCTGTAGAGAAATTTTCGGGCTGCCCGGAAATCCCGGGCTAAAAGTTCAAAACCTTTTTCCCGGCCAAACCTCTCCAGGATGGCATGAACCTGACTGCCAAAATCTACCTGTTCCAGGTCTTCTTTAACTTCCTGCCGGGGCTTTATACCCATTACTACTTTAAAGAAATAGTACATAGGGCAGCGATTATAGTCCTGTATCCTGCTGGCGGAAAATGCCCCGGGCACCGAAACCTGACCTTCACCTAAAATGCCGTCATAACTGGTTAACCGGCTGAGATCCTGCCGGGCCAGCTCCATCTGCAAAATATCTAGTGCCTCTCTGGTTCCATACTGCTGCCAAAGTTCTTCATTCATTTCTCTAGCCAGCTCTCGACACAGGTCCTGCCTGGACATGGCTGAACTCCTGTCCTCCCAGGTTCCCTCTTTTAAAAGACTAAAAATTGGCGAAGGTTTAACTTCTTTTCCCTTCATGTCCAGACTGGGACAGGTAATGAAAAGTCTTTCACAATTACAGAGCATGGTATAGAGATCCCTCTCCCCTTCCTTTAGGATCTCACCCCTGATTATATTCTTATCCTGGAGAAAATTTCGGGGTACTTCAGGAGGAAACTGACCTTCCCTGGCCCCTAAAAAGAATATATACTGACCTTTCCAGCCCCTTGTATTCAGCAGGGAAGCAACAGGAATACCACCTGCATGGCCGGGCCAGTAATATTCACGGTTCTTTAAAAAACTCAAAAAAAGGCGCTGAAAATACTGGAATGAAACTTTCTCCTCTGGCTTGAGTATTTTCAATGTTTCTTCAGTCTCTTTCAGTATCTCATACAGACGGTTTAAAACCAAAAGCCCTTCCTGTCTGGCAGGATCTAAAGGATCATCCCCCAGGAGGTTCTCCAGAAGCTTGAGTTGAGAAAAAAGCTCTCTTATGGCCCGGGAAAATTCCTGAGGTTCTTTATCTTCTCCCAGGGGAATTACATATTCAGTTAAAAAGCTCCGGAGTTTTTCCAGACCACGACTCTCTTCCTTATCTACTTTCACTTCACCCAGAAAAAGTGGCTGCAGATCATCATAATTCAAGGTTCTGGCCAGTTGATCCAACCTCACAAACTCTAGACCTGGAATGTGCATCAAATCAGAAGAAAAGAAACGCCACAATAAGGGCCGGCTGTAGGGGTTCTCAACCAGATTGATAAGAGCTACCATTAGTCCTGTTACTGGAGAAGAAATAAGGGGAAATCCCTGCAGGCAATCAAAGGGCAGATTATATTCAGAAAAAACTTCTGCTAAAAGAGGTCTGTATTCATCATGATCAGCCAGGACAATCAGTATATCCTCGGTTTTGGTTCCCTCCTCCAGGAGCAAACATATTTCCCTGGCACAAGCTCTCACTTCTTCCCGGGGGTTAAAAAAAAGAAAATACTCTTTCTTTCTATCCATTTCTGCTATGGCTACCCCAAAATCTCTGTTCCTAAAACTATTTGCTAAATCCCCCAGCTCCCTACCAGATATGCCCGGCAGGTCAGAAAAAACCAGGGTTTCCTGGCTCAGTTCTCCCAGGGTCTTGAGTATGGATTCTTCCAGAGGTGTGTAGTAGTGGAGAGTATTGATTATGAGAGTAGCCTGATCCGGCCATACTCGAGGCAGTAACCTCTTTCCTGCAAGAAGCAACCGGTCCTGATCCAGTAACCCCTTCTCCTTCAGGAAAAGCAGGTAGTTTCGGTAGATGGATAAAAGATCACCCCGGAGAGATTCCGATTCCACCATTTCTTCTAGCTTTGAACATCCCCGGATCACATCTGAATAAAACTGCCTCAACTTGGTGAAAATACCTGGCTGTTCTGGCTTGCCGGCAAAAAAACTAAAAAAACCCTCCCCACTCTGTACCACTTTTTCCAGTATGGCCTCCTGCTGAACCGGGGAGATGATCTTATTCCTGCCACCACCTTCCTTGTACACATAGTGCATCAGTTCAGGCACTGTATATACTTCATGGCCTTCAAGTCTCATTTCCTGCCCCTCTCGCAGGGACCGGGCACTCTTATTGGTAGGTGTAATTATAAAACAGCCTGTCCTCTCCTGTAGTAAATTAAAAAAATCCTGCTGGCTCTCATATTCCTTTAAAAAAACCGGGCCCATAATCAGGCCTCCTTTAGAAAGATCAACTAACTCTGGAATCTATCATCATAACGTCCATCATTGATGAATTGCTGAAATATGCTAACCAGTTCAGAGTCAAAGTGATTACCAGCACAACTTTTTAGTTCCTGGAGGACTTCTTCCTTGCTGAGAGCTTTGCGGTAAACCCTGTCTGTAGTCATGGAATCAAAAGCGTCAGCCAGGGTTAGAACCCTGGCTTCCAGGGGAATCTCGTCCCCGGTGAGTCCTTCCGGGTAACCGGTGCCATCATAGTGTTCATGATGATAGCGAATAACCGGCAAGAATTCTTTGAGCATATCAATCCCTTCTAAAAGCTCTTCTCCCCGGTAGGGGTGTTTCCTTATCTCCTCCAGCTCTGCCGGGTCCAGATTGCCAGGTTTGAGAAGAATATAGTCCGGTATGCCCAGTTTGCCTACATCATGAAGCTTGGCCACCTGTACCAGTCGGGCGATTCGAATTGGTGACATGTGAATAGATTTGGCCAGATCATAAACATAACGGGCCACTCTTTCCGAGTGCCCCCTGGTATAGGGATCCTTGGTGTCTATAACCCGAGCAAAACTCTCTATAACCTCGTAAAAACTATTCATGTGTTTGAGACGTGCCTGTAACACATCCTTGAAAAGGTATACCAGGATAAAAAGAATCAGTATGCCAGGAATACCGTGAGACTGGTACACAATTATAAAGACCACAGCAATTAATGTGGATATGAGAACACTCTTACCTCGTTCCAGGGTAAATAGTAAAAAATCTTCCGGGTTTTCTCTCCCTACAACCATTAAACCCAGCCAGAGAAGCGTGCTGTTAACGATGGTAAAAGTAGCCCCCATGACCAGCAGAACCCAGGTCTGACCCCAGTCAAATTCCCTATAGTCAACAAAATTAAGCCATAGAGCACTAACTGCTGTAGAAATAAACATCAAAGATCTATTAGCCAGAAAATTACTGAACTGATAATCTCTTCGCAATTGATTTGGCTGAATCGTCCCGATAAAAGCAGCAAAACAACCCCAAAATGGACCAAAGAGATAAAGAGCTGGAATAATCATGGGCAAGGTAATAGAACTCTTTAAATTGCTGCCACCGCTTACTGTTGTTTCATGGGATAAAACCAGCAAAAGCCCTGTAAACAATAGACCTCCTAAAATATATTGCTGTTCCCAGTTGGCATAGGTAGCTAAGTAAAAAAAGGTAATAAACATTAATCCAATAAGTATCACTTTAAATATCAACCAACGTGTTTTTATATTCATGTTTGCCTCCCTGAAAAAGCCAATGGCCGGGAATAATGTCCTTTAGCAAATTTTAGGCGATAAAATTAGGGCATCTTATCCCACTGTGCTGAATCGCCACCAAGAGCAACCATGGTGGACAGAAGAACAAATACCAGAGTAGTGAAAATGATGTAAAGTTTCTTCATTTGAACAGCCTCCCTTCATCCCCATGAGGGTTTATTTTGAAGGTCGGCTAATCTCATTTTTCTTCTCCGCTCCTCCCGGCCATTGGAAACCTCAGACTTCTAGCGCATATATGAGTCTACGATTAATGGCGTTGAAAAAAGCTCTTGCCAGGGCTAAAGGCAGATCCTGTTTTACCAGGCTGCAACCAACTAATTCCTCCTCTCCTTTCAGTTGTTCATGTGTCCATTTTAGCTGCAGAATTACCGCTACCACATTTTCCTTCATTTTAAATTCACTGATATCCCTAACTCTGAGCTGAAAAGGAGGCTGTAAAAACTCCTCCAATGCTTTTATAAGTCCTTTGATTATCATCTCATTGGGGTCATCAAGAGAATCGCCTTGATAGCGGTAAACATGCTCTTCACCTTTGCATTCCAGTTCCACGTTACACACCGGTTCGTTGGGCCTGACATAGACTGCATTTATTTTGATTCGCTCCCCTATGACAAGAGAATCCTGTTTTCCAACCTGGGCAATGCTGATTTTTTTATGATCAAAAGGGCAGCCTGTCTCTATAAGGATTATAGTTTCAATATCTCGAACCAGCCTCTTAGCGCTTCGCTCATCGCTTGCCACCACGTGAACCTCATCTATGAACTCACCATTGCCTGTAGACAGGTCCACAGCCATGACACCTTTGAGCTGGCTAATCCTATCCCTGACTTTTTCCAAAGACAAAGCTCACGCCTCCTCCCATAAGTCTCCTCTTTTATGTATTTTCTCCCAGCACAGTGATTATCCTCTTTAACCAGAAAACTTTTTTACCTTTGGGCATTTTTTGTCCAGCATTCCCAGGTATCCTAAGGTTAAAATAACCAGTGTTTTGTGCTGGAAGATCCTATTCTGTAAGGGCAGCTTCTTGGTAGTCTCAAAAATAAAGGTTAAAAGTCCCTCCTGAGCTGCCGCCCGGGTCAAACTTCCCTCAGTGGTTGGGAACAAACAGGTAAACTGCTCTCTCTCGGGCAACATCTGATTAATCTCTTCCAACAGGCGCTGGACAATTGCCCTGGCAACAGGGTGCTCATTGAAAATTATGGTCTGACCTACCCGGTTGGGGTCAAGGCTATAAAACTCTCTGGATTCATGTAAATCAATAATCACATCCAGTGAGTGCTCCTGAATAAGGGAGTAAATTTCCTGCGCCAGTTCTTCTGTGGGATTTTCAGGGATTTCAACAGGGAAAACTCTGTTCAGATCCATTTCTCCGGGAAGATAGCGCCTCTCTGCCTCTATAGCCGGAACATTAGCTCTGGGTAAAATAAGAAGTTTTCCTTTGCCAGGGGTTATTTCTTCTGCCAGCTGGGTGGCAGCCAGAACACCGGCTGGTTCGTTGCCGTGAATTCCAGCCACAATGAAAACAGCCGGGCCATCTTTTGGGGCTTCATTCAGGTAAAGATCATTGTGCATTTCCCCACCACCCTTAACACCTATATCATTATATTATATATCAATTTTTTAAGCTCTGACAACTATTACAGATATAAGACGAGTTCCTGCCAGTCTTAATTTTTTTAATTTCATTTCCACAAGCCGGACAGGGACTGCCATCTCTGTATGCTACTCGAAAGAAATCTCGACCATATCCACCATGCTGACCATATAAGTCTTTTTCAAAGGCCAGGCCTCCCATCTCCAAACTGCTCCTCAAAACTCTTTCAATCGCTCCGTAGAGAAGCCATAAATCTTCATCCTGCAGCAACCTTATATCCTGTAGAGGATGAATCCGGGCCAAAAATAATATGTCATGTATATATGCATTGCCAATACCAGCAATATTTTTCTGATTTAAAAGGAAATTTTTTAGCCGTCCTCGCCTGCCAGCAAATAGTGAAACAAATCTCTTCATGGTCAGGTCTTCTTCCAGGGGCTGGGGCCCTAATTGCCCTATGGGGTGTTCAGCAATATCATTCTTATTTATTAGATGGACATGGCCAAACCAGTAAAAGGTAAGGGATATCCCCTGCCCTCCAGAAAGTTGAAAAGAAAAATGGCTTTCTGGCAAACTGGTTCCACCCCTATGCAATAACAACTCGCCGCCCATCCCCAGGTTAAAAGCAAGCTCATGGCTATCCAGATCAGCTACCACCCATTTGCCCCGGTTTCGGACACCCCTTATCTTTTTACCCAGCAGCTTGTTTTTCAATTTGCGGCAGGGAAGATTTATGCATTTTTCCTGACCAACTTCTAACCATACAACATCATACCCGCCCAACTCACGATTCATCTGTCTACCCAACACCGTAGCTTCTGGCAGCTCAGGTATTTTCCTCTCCCCCTCTCTCTAAGCCAGAATAAATTCCGGGTTTAGCCAGTCGGTTCCAGACCAAACCTACCTTCCCTTCCCTCTTCTGGATAGAGACCGGGCAAGCCACTTTCTTCAACCTGTCTCTTTAACTCAATACCTTCGAGGATTCTTATATATATTTCATTGGTTTGACAAACCGTTGCTTTTAAGAGATGGCCCCCGGTAACCCTAGCATCCCTGGTGAGCACTAAAACATGACAGTGAACCATAACCTAGCTCCATGTCCCTGAGCATCCCCAGACCACATAAAATCATTCCTGCCTCAATATGCAAACCTTTGAGAGCTGCAATCAGGTCTTGGCCATCTTCCCCAGGTCCTGGCCTTTCTGGACTTTAAGCATTTTTCCAGCTCCCTCCTCAAAACTTTGCATGCCGGGGTGTCCTGGGGAAAGGTATAACATCCCGGATATTTTCCATGCCCGAAAGATACATGAGCATCCGTTCAAATCCTAAACCGAAACCGGAATGGGGAACGGTCCCGTACCTCCTTATATCCAAAAACCAGCGGTACCTTTCCAGGTCCAGTCCATGCTGCCGCATATTGTTTTCCAGGACATCATATCTCTCTTCCCGCTGACTACCACCAATAATTTCACCAACTCCCGGCATCAGGACATCTACTGCTCGAACCGTCTTCTCATCATCATTTACCCGCATATAAAAAGCCTTTATATCCCGGGGATAATCAATGACCATAACCGGCGCCTTAAAATATTTTTCTGTCAGGTACCTTTCATGCTCGGACTGCAGATCAAGTCCCCAATCCACAGGAAACTCAAAATCAACCCTGGCCTTTTTAAGTATTTCCACCGCCTCAGTATAGGAGACGGT
>PUNT01000015.1 GCA_003551905.1 Halanaerobiales bacterium | reverse complement strand
TGGCCACAGTGCTCTACAACATCAGGGACTTCCGCAAGATTGTAGATGAAGCCCCATCTGCCTACAAAGATATTGACCTGGTGGTGGAAACTCTCTCAGAAATTGAACTGATCCAGAAAGCCTGCCGTATTAGACCTCTGGTAGCCATAAAAGGAGGTTGAAAAAATAGCATATTTTCCCGGATACCAGAAAAAATCCTTGACAATCATTATCACATAAGGTTATAATTATTCTGGCTATAATAAAAGTAACGGGTGAAGGAGCTCACCCCGACTGCCTTTGAGCTGATGGCTCCTGTCTATCCTTGAGATAGATAGGAGCCTTTTTGCTTTTTAAAAGGATGACATCAATATTTTGAACCTCATGTCAGAAAGAGAAAAGTCACTGGCTGACCTTCATTTGTTCAAAAATAAGGTTTCTTAACAATGATCGTTGTTATCTGCTTTGAATCCATCTGGCAGGAAAAAAACATCAGGGAGTGAATACAATTGTCTATTGAAAATGTTGCCTTGGGACTTGGAATCATTCTCTTAGCCGGCTATTTAGGAGGAGAAGCTGCCAAACTAATAAGAGTTCCCGCAGTTGCAGGATATGTCCTGGCAGGTATTTTCCTGGGGCCCTCCTTATTAGACCTGATTCCTGACACTCTGCAAAGTGCTCTTGATCCTGTAAAAGATCTTGGCCTGGGGATGGTTGCTTTACTTATTGGCGGTGAACTGGTCTGGAAGAAAATTAAAAAACTGGGTAAGGGCATTATTATTATAACTGTTGTTCAGATAATTACAACTTTCGGCCTGGTTTGCTGGGCTATCCATTCCCTCTTAGGCCAGCCATTTGTTGTTGCAGCTCTGCTGGCTTCCCTGGCAACAGTAACAACACCGGTGGCCACCATGGCTGTTCTGCGGGAATACCGTGCTAAAGGACCTTTTACTACCACACTTCTAGGAGTTATCGCCCTGGATGATGTATTTTGCATACTAGCTGTTGGCCTAACTGTAGGTTTGATTTTAAGCATGGGGGTTGAAGCAGAAACTTTACAGATAGTATACCTTGTCCCTCCTATTCTAGAAGTAGTTTTTTCTATTATAGGAGGCATTGGTGTGGGGTTGCTCATGAGCAAGTTTTTGGGATCTGTCCGAGGAAATCTAGAAAAACTTGCCGTTTTGTCTGGCATGATATTTATAAATGCGGGAATTGCCAGCATCTTTGAACTTTCCTCTTTACTTATCACCATGACTGCAGGGGTTATAATTGCCAATATGTACAGTGAAACGTCTTTCAAGGTGATGGATAATATAGATACTCCGGTTTTTATTGTATTTTTCACCCTGGCTGGTGCCGGATTACACATAGATGTTTTAATTTCCAACTGGTATATAGCAGCTGTCTATATTGTTTTTAGATGGATAGGGAAATGGGGTGGTTGCTACCTGGGAGGAATCATAGCCAGGGCAGATAAAAATATAAAAAAACATCTGGGAACAGCAATGATGACCAAAGCAGGTTTGAGTTTAGGTCTGTTGATGTATGTTCAGGATCGACTGTATGGTGTGGTTGAAGTTGCAACTATGCTTATTGCCGTAGAGTTAGCTGCAATTGCATTTTACGAAATAGTTGGTCCAATCTGTGTCCGGCATGCCATTTTTAAAGTAGGTGAAGCCCATGTCCGAGAAACAAATACTGAATAAGCTATAATTTCACAGCCAGAACCAGAGAATGTATGGACCTAAACCAGAAACAACCCCACTAAGAACAAGCTTACGTTTATTCACAGCTCTATTCACTACTGTTAATTAAACCCATGGCTTCAGCCATGGGTTTTCCTGTTCTATTACTGTCAATAATATTTCTCTTTTGTATTGCCAGAAGCATATCAACAAAATGCAATTCTTAACCAGCCACATATTTTACTCCCCTTTTTTCAGCAGTGCCGGCCAGATACATACCAGCAGCCACCAGGAACCCACCAAAATAACCTGCCAGAGGTAACAATTCTCCCAGATAAAAGAAGGCAAAGATGGCTCCAAAGACCGGTTCGGTAGCCAGGGCCAGGGCGGTAAAAGTAGCAGAAACCACCTGCTGGGCTCGATGCTCCCATAAGAAAGCCAGGGCTGTAGCCCACATCCCCATGTATAATATTATGAGCCACTGGCTAAAGGACAGGGAAATGGTCTGGGCAACAAAGTTAGAATAATCTAGAGATGCCAGCAAGCCAAATAAAAGGGCAGTGAGCAAAAGCTGCAATCCAACAAAAGGTACCGGATCATTATTCAAGGCATATCTGCCCACAAAAACAATATAGAGGGCAAAAAATGCGGTACACATAAGTACCAAAAGTTCCCCCCGACCAGGTTCCAGGCCACCAGTATAGGTGAGAAGGTACAGACCTATTGCGGCAGCAAAAATACCCACCCAGGTTCTGAAAAAAAGCCGGTCCTGCTTCAAGAACATGGCCAGAAAAGGCACCAAAACAACTGAAAGACCGGTAATAAAGGCAGCCTGGGAAGCAGTAGTATACTTAAGACCTGCCACCTGAGTATAGTAACCACCAAAAAGGAGCAGTCCCAGAAAAACACTCTGACCCAGCTGTTTTCTTGTCAGTCGGAATAATCTTCTGCCCCCCACTGAGAGCAATATTATGCTGGCCATAAGAAAACGCCAGAAAAGAAAACTGGAGAGGGCAATCCCCTCCAGGAGGTCTTTCATCACTGCAAAAGTTGTTCCCCAGATAAAGGCAACCAGGAGCAGCAGACTTCCCCACTTCAAAACTCCCCGCTCCACTCTAGTTCTCCCCCCGGGCTTCCTGCTGCAGCCCTTCATGGTTTTCCAAAAATAGCTTCTTTCTTCCCTTACTTATAAGGCCAGCTTTTGATAATCCCTGTAAGCCCCTGGTCACAGTAATACGGGAAACTCCCAGAAAATCAGCCAGCTCCTGATGGGAGAAATTCAGGCAACCATTTCGGCCATGTCTATGGAAGAAAGTCAAAAGAGCACTGGCCAGCCGGGACCGGAAAGGTAAAAAAGTGCTCTCCCGCAATTCTCGGGCTAAAAAAC
>PUNT01000208.1 GCA_003551905.1 Halanaerobiales bacterium | reverse complement strand
TACAAAAGTTATAATTCACAAATAATAATTATATTTATGCAAGGCGTACTGGCATCGGTTGCTGAAAACAAATGAGAACGTCTAAATTAAAAAGCAAGGCTTTCTGAAGAAAGTCTTGCTCCATTACCTCATTGTTCCAAGCTGGTAGGTTCCTTTTAATTGGGTTGTATATCAACTCCAGCATTCTATTATAAACATGCAATTGATCTTAGTAGTTGACATTAGATTGTTAACTTTTTACCGAGACAACTATCCATTAATCTGCAAAAATTTCCATATTCTTGCCTGTTTGGCTCAAAATTGCAAAACTTCAATATCTGCTATTTCCTGATGACCAGAACTCCCTGGGCGGGGATCTCTACCTGCAAGAGGTTTTCATTTTCTCTATTAAAACTACCCAAAATAGTCACCCCTGCATACACCCCTCTTAACTGCACCACTGCCCTGACTTTACCCTGCCATTCAATTTCTTTTTCACTGAAAGAAGGCTGGAAGGAAACCGGCCTGGGCAAATTACCAAATACAGAGGGGATGGTTACCGGCAATATTTTGCTCTCCTGATGTTCAAGGCTCAAAGCTCCCGCTAGGTAAATCAGGTGATGGTACATGTTATTGTCCAGAATATAGACAGGTTCATGGAGCGGTTGTTCTGTTTTGGTTAACATTACATCCTGCTGAAAAACCTTATACACAACTTTTTCCTGGCTATATTCTGCTGTTACTTTCTGAACTAAATCATTGGTTTTAGCCTCCAGAATATAGGACTTGCTGGAAAAATCCTGAAGGGATACTACCTCCTGGGTCCGATAGTCCATACTAACCAGCCCTTGAGGAGTGGCAACCTCCTGTTGCAAACGAGCTACAACATGTATGGTTTCTTCTTCAACTGCTTCTACTTTATAAAAAAGCTCCCCTACCTTGCTTCCACCAACGAAAATCTCAAAAATGCCCTCCTCTGCTCCAGGCAAAGCTGCTACAGCTGAACCATAAAGGAAAATCAGGGCAGCTATAAGGAGGAAACTTCTAAATAGAACATTTTTTAACACCTTTTTTCTCCTCTTTCTTTTATAAGCATTTACCTCAAATTCTCACTATATTTTCACAGCTGTTCCATAGCAGAGTATTTCTGCCATGCCAGAAGCAACCTGGGAAGACGCAAACCTTATGCCAATAATTGCGTTGGCACCCATGTTATGTGCCTCTTTCACCATGTCATCAACAGCACCGTCCCGGACGCCGGTAAGGAGATCTGCATATTCTTTTACCTCCCCACCTACCAGATTCTTAAAAAAAGCCATGATATCTCGCCCCAGGTGAGCAGCCTTAACCCTGTTTCCCCTTACTATCCCCAGAACCTCATATTCAACATTTAGATCTGTGGTGGTAAGCAGCATCAAAATCTCTCCTCTCTAATATTATTTTATGTTTCACCAAGACTTAATCCAGCCTCCAATATCGTCTATTACTTCTAGAGCCACATTACCCGGATTATAATATTCTGCAGGTATACTGGTCCCCTCACCGGCAATAAAGATGTGGTTGAGATGGGGATAGAGGATGAAGCTAACTTCTTCCCGGTCCCCAAGAACCTCCTTCCATAAATCAAAATCTTCTTCTGTAACCTGATAATCTCGCCCTCCCTGGAGAACAAGCAGGGGACGTTCAAGTTCTTTGGCTTTTTCAGGAGGATTATATTCCCGAAGATCCAGCCAGTAATGCGCACTAAAACCTAAAAGTTCTTCAGGTGGAATATCAGGGCTTAGCTCCGGCCCCTGAATGGTATTGACCTGTTCTTCTACTTTTGCTATTTGCTCTTTATCTGCCGGTCTCAACTCTCCATCCAGAGATAAAAGGTAGGTGACCTGTTCAAGGATCAGTTTCTCCAGAGGACGGGCAGGGCCAGCCATCACAATAAAACCACAAATTTCAGTATCCTCCCTACCAATTCTGGGAATGAGCATACCTCCCAGGCTGAGACCCAGGACAAATATTCTATCTTTCTGAATAAATTCAAAACCTCGCAGCAATTCTACTGCTAGAACAGCATCATCAATGGCCTCTTCTTGCACTGTTAGAGACAGGGCATCTATTTTCTCCCCATGGACAAATGTCCTCTTGTCATACCGCAAAACTGTAATTCCCCGGGAAGCCAATCCCCAGGCCAGATCCTGAAATGCCCTGTTAGGACCAAGGCTGAGATTGCGGTCATTAGGACCAGAGCCATGTACCAAAACCACTGCAGGGAAGGGGCCTTCTCCACAAGGGATTGTCAGAGTACCAGGCAAAGCCCACTTCCCATCCCCTACTGAAACTTCTTTCTCAGTAAAAGATTCCTGATCCACATAATCCGGCACTTCATATTCATAAACAGTTTGAGCTTGCTGGAAGAAAAGCCCAGAAACCTCTTTCTGCCGGTCATATACCACCCTAACATCCAGATAGGTAGCAGCAAATTCACAGGTAACCAGAACAGCACAGTAATTATCATCAGTCTCTGTTCTAACCCCAACCTTCCTCTTAAAAGAACCTACCTGCCTTAGCAGATTACTCCAGATCGTCTGCAGCTTTTCCCCAGGATCTCCTGGAGGCATAGCCTCCAGCATTGGGGAGGAAAACTGTGCTGCTGCCCTATTAAACTCCCCTTGAACCAATAGATCAACAAATCCCAGACCCTCTACCTGCAACTCATCCAGTAGACTTTCAGACCAGGCCAGAGCCGGATAAGGTAACAGCAAAAAGACAATCAACAGAAAAGCCAGGCTTCTCTTCATCTCATTCTCCCTCCTAATAATCTCGCGACAGAAATATTCTATAACCAACATAGAAAAGAACTGTAGTCAGCACCAATGCCACAAAAATATTCCACCCGGGAAAAATCTCAAACACGAAGTAATCAATGGCTTTCATTTGATAGAAAATTGAGAAATGCCTTAGACTCTGAAACCAGCCCGGTATTGATAATATAACTCCTACTACAGCAGTTATTACACCTGCAGGAACTGGTTCTTCTGTCAAAATGGAAATCATAACACCCAGAATGTAGTAGAGAGCCAGCCAGAGAAATGT
>PUNT01000032.1 GCA_003551905.1 Halanaerobiales bacterium | reverse complement strand
TATCAGGAAGCGGTTAAAAAAGAGATTGAGCTGGCCTCCATAGGACCGGCGGATTTGGTTTTTAACATAGGTGGGGGAGCAGTTCCTTTCACAGCAATTAATATTGCCAGGTTAACAGGAGCCAGAGTTTTAGTTTTGGACAGGGATTCAACTGCAGTTAAGCTGGCCAGGTGTTGTGTTGGCAAACTGGGTTTAGGAGAAAAGATTAGAGTAGAGTTGGGAGATGGTGCCCATTACCTGCCTTCAGACTATACCGTTGCTGTTATTGCCCTGCAGGTGGAACCCAAGGGCAGAATTCTGCAGAAAGTTATGAACTGTAAGGGGAATAAGCGAATAGTTGTCAGATCTCCCAGCCAGCTTTTTAAAAATCATTATGATGGTATTCCCAGTGAATTCAAAGCAGACGCGTATGTTGGGCAGAATATGAAAACATTCCGGACTTCATTATTAATGTATACAGGAAATGCTTAATTCAGTGGTCACATTATTTCCGGGAGGATGAATATGGGAAATTTCCGGGAAGAAAAAACTCTAGAACTTTTCAGGAGAGCTGGCAATATGTTCCTGTGGTTGTCCAAATTATATGAACACCTTTATTTACAGGCCCGGGTAAGAAGAGAAGCCCGACTTATTGGCTTGGAAAAAGGTTCTAGGATTCTTTGCCTGGGTTGTGCTGTCGTGCCGTTTACAGTCCTGGGATTGGGGGCCATTGGGTGTAAAGTTGACGCTGTGGAGTTTAATAGCAGGGCTTTGCCCCTGCTAAAAAAGGCAGCAGAAGTTTCCAGATATGGAGATAATATTAGCATATATAAGGGGCAGAGAAATGAAGTAAAAATTGCTGATTATGACCTGGTGTGGGTTTTTCTTCCCACTGCTGGTCAGAATGTGGCAGAAAAAGCTCTCAAAGAGAAAGAAAAAGAAAGCACCCTCATAATAGGTAGCCACCGGGGCACATTAAAAAACTATTATCCTGATATCCATAATGGTGCAGGAGAAATAATGAGTGTACTTGGACAGGAAGTTCTTTTGTACCAGCAGGGAATTGGATCCAGTGTATCTCTTTGTGAGCTGCAACCAGGTCAGAGGGGGAAGATAATTTCCATACCCAAAAATCCCATTTTGCCACCTCTGGGGATTAGACCGGGCAAAGAGATTTTTCTGCAGGGACGAGAGATTTTTAATGGGCCATTAATAGTGGCAGTGGAAGGACGCAGAATTGCCCTTAGCCCTTCTATTGCCAGGAAAATTCAACTGGCCAGCATTTTACCGGTATAAAATGAATGTCCTTATTGCTCAAGAGGTTTTTGCAGGACTGCTACCTTAACCTTATCGTTGTACACAAGATTCAGAGATAGGTTTTTATGAATCCAGGACAGAGTTTTTAAACTGTAAAAGGTGATGTGGGTGGGATCTCGCCTGTACCACCAGTCAGGGAAGTTAGCAAGGCCATTATGGAATTGTGTCATAATGGCCAGGTAACCTCCATCTAAAAGAAGATGGGTTAGTTTTTTCCAGGTTGCCCGGGCTTTGTGAATATGCTCCAGGACCTCAGTGCAGGTTATGAGATGATATTTTTTCTTTATTTTCCCCGGGGCAAAATAGGGGTCATAGATATCTGCAGGTATTCCCTTTCTTTCCAGGAGCATCTTCAATACCGGTCCGGGACCGCTACCAAAATCCAGGGCTCTAATAGAGGAATCCACATAGGGCAGTACCTTGCTTAAAAACCCCTCCAGCATTTCCACATAACCCTTGTTTTCAAGAGTATTGTTGTGTTGCTGGTACCTGTTTTTTTCCTGCCCGGTTGGCAGGAAATAAGCCGGGTCCAGGAAAATGAGATCACACAAAGAACAGTTGTAATAAATTTTTTTGTCAAGAGTTTCTATGGGAACTGTTTTTTCATGAAGACATAGAGGACAGCTATTATTCATCTTAAACATCCTTTCACTTTTAAGGGCAGGGGAAAAAAGCTCAGGATATAATTATTATAGAAGGGGAAATAATTACTGTTAGAGGGAGGGAGAATTATGCAGAAAAGAATAGATTGTGTGGATTTACAATTGATACAGGGGGATATTGCCAATCAGGAAGATATGAGTTGTGTGGTAAATGCCGCCAACGCTCAGCTTTTGCCTGGAGGTGGTGTTGCCGGCGCCATACACCGGGCTGCCGGTCCGGAGCTGGCCCGTACATGTCAGCCTCTGGCACCCATAAAGCCTGGAGAAGCAGTAATAACAGAAGCATTTAATCTGCCCAATGATCATGTCATTCACTGTTTGGGTCCGGTTTATGGTGTTGACAAGCCGGAGGAGGAGCTCTTAATCAGCTGTTATAAAAAAGCCATAGAACTGGCAGAAAAACAGGGGCTGGAGTCTATTGCTTTCCCGGCAATATCTACAGGAGCCTTTGGTTATCCACTGGCAGAGGGAGCAGAAGTGGCTCTGCGTACCGTTCTGGATAAGATCCCCGACCTAAAAAACGTGCAGAAGATTCGCTTTGTCCTCTTCAGTGAGAGAGATTTAAAAATATTCCAGGAAATTTTATCCCGGCTAATAAATGAGTAGCAAAGGGATTCCTTGCAGCCTCGTATAATGCGGGGCTTTCTTTTTAGGGGGAGATGAAATAGAAAAGGAGAATAATTAAATATCAGGGCATCCTGCTTATATGATAACTCAATTTATGGTTAGAGACCAGGGGATTTTGTTGTGGGGAATATAATTCAGAAGGGGAGTTTTTTTAATGCTGGATATCCTTATAACTGGCGAATATGTGATTACCATGACAGGAGAAGGTCTGGGTATAATAGAAAATGGGGCGGTGGGTGTAAAGGGAAATGGTATTGAAGTGGTAGGCAGAGCCGGGGAAATAAAATCAAAATACAGGGCTCACCGGGTCATGGATGCTCCCGGCCAGGTTATTATGCCCGGGTTAATTGACGCCCATATTCACACTGGCATTAATATTCTTCGGGGTTTATCCCAGGATGTGGACAACTGGATGCAGGAAGGATTGTGGCCTTTTGCCAGTTGCCTTCAGGAAGAAGGAATGGTAAAGGGATCTCTGGTAAATATTATAGAGGGGGTAAAAGCTGGGACCACCACTTTTTGTGATTACACATCACCCATGCAGGCAATTGTTAAAAACCATGTTCAGGTTGGCAGCAGAGCCCGGGTAACCGATGTAATCAATGAGCTTTCCCCCCGGATTAGGGAATTGGAGGTTGGTGAGCTTTATCCCTTTGACCCGGCAGTAGGCCAGGAAAAGCTGGAGAACAATATAACTCTTCTGGAAGAATGGCATGAAAGGGAAAGAGGTAGAATTACCTGTACTCTGGGGCCGCAAGGTCCTGATATGCTCTCTAAAGAGCTTTTGCTGGAGGTAAGGGAACTGGCAGAAAGATATTCCACTTCAATTCACATGCATGTGGCTCAAGGTGACCGGGAAATCAATCAGATGGAAAAACGGTACAATCAGCGCAGCATACCTTTTCTGGATGAACTGGGCTATTTGAATGAAAAGCTCATGGCTGTGCATCTAACAGAGGCCACTGCAGCTGAAACTCACCTCCTGGCCGAAAGGGGAGCTTCCATGATTCTCTGTTCCGGCAGCATTGCCATAATTGATGGCATTGTGCCACCGCTGAGAGAATTTTTACAGGTGAGCAGCAGGGCTGGACTGGGGTCGGATCAGACTCCCGGCAACAACTGCAGCAACATGTTCAATGAGATGAAATTAACAGCTCTACTGAACAAGTGCCGGGCCAGGGACCCCCAAATAATGCCAGCCTGGCAGGTAATGCGCCTGGCAACCATTGAAGGGGCTAGGGCCATTGGATTGGGCAATGAAATTGGCTCCCTGCAACCTGGCAAGAAGGCTGATATTATTATTCTAAATCTGAACACTCCTGCCTTCTGTCCCCATATAAAAAAGCCATTCCGGAATATTGTGCCCAACCTGGTTTATTCTGCCCGGGGAGATGAAGTTGATACAGTGATTATAGATGGTCAGGTGGTAATGGAAGGGAGAAAGCTTCTAACTGTAGATGAAGGTAAAGCAATAAGGGAGGCGCAGGAGGAAGGTGAAATCCTGGAAGATAGATGCCAAAAAGCAGGTATTCATACTCCCTTAGTAGATATGATGGAGCAGGACAGACTATAGCTGAAAAGAGGATAAATACATGAGCAATAGAGTTGGTAATGCAGAATTGCAGGGAAAAATAACTACAGCTGAACAGGCAGCAGCAATGGTAGAAGATGGGATGACAGTCGCTACCAGTGGCTTCACTCCAGCTGGTTATCCCAAGGCAATTCCCCTGGCATTAGCCAAACGTGCTGAGAGAGAGGAGCTAACAATAGACCTTTTTACCGGCGCTTCAGTTGGCCAGGAGCTGGATGGTGAATTGACAAAGGCTGGAATAATAAGGCGCAGAATTCCCTATCAGGCCAACCGGGAGCTGCAGGCAGCTATAAATAAGGGAAATGTGAATTTCATAGATTTACATCTCAGCCACATGGCCCAGATGATTCGCTATGGTTTTTTGGGTAAAATAGATCTGGCCATAATTGAAGCTGCCGGGATAACCCAGCAGGGGGAACTAATACTATCAACGTCAGTTGGCAACACCCCAACTTTCATTCAGGCTGCCGAACGAGTGATGATAGAGATCAACACTAGTCAGCCCCTGGAGCTGGAAGGAATTCACGACATCTATATTCCTTTTGACCCTCCAAACAGAGAACCCATACCTATTATGAAGCCTCAGGATCGCATAGGCAGTCCTTATGTCACCCTGAATCCTGGTAAAGTGTCAGCAGTCGTCTTCACTGACATAGTGGATAAAGTTCCCCCATTTCCTGAACCTGATGAGGCTTGTAAGGGGATAGGGACTCACCTGGCTGAATTTCTCAAGGAGGAGAAAAAAGCCGGACGAATTCCAGAAAACTATCTGCCTTTTCAGTCGGGAGTTGGCACTGTTGCCAACGGAGTTTTGCAGGGATTGCAGGGGTTGGGAGCAGAAGGACTTTCTTTTTTTTCCGAAGTAATTCAGGATTCAGTTCTATCCCTGATTGATGCTAATGTGCTGGCATTTGCCAGCGGCACCTCTCTGACCCTCTCCCCCCGGGGCACGGAACACTTTTACCGCAACCTGCATAATTACCGGCAGAAAATAATACTGCGCCCCCAGGAAATAAGCAATAATCCGGAAGTCATAAGGCGGTTGGGAGTGATATCCGTGAATACAGCAGTGGAGGTGGATATATTTGGCAATGTCAATTCCACCCATGTTGGCAGCAGGATGCTCAATGGAATTGGTGGTTCTGGTGATTTTGCCCGAAATGCCTATCTTACCATCTTTGTAACCCCTTCAGTATTGAGAGGAGGGCAAATTTCCTGTCTGGTTCCCCGGGTAAGTCATGTTGATCACACTGAACATGATGTTGACGTTATCATTACTGAACAGGGAGTGGCTGATTTGCGAGGCTTAGCACCCCGGGAAAGGACTCATACCCTGGTGGAAAATTGTTGCCATCCTGATTTCCGACTGCAGTTGAAAGAAAAAATTGTTCAAGGGGAGAAACAGGGTGGTCATACTCCATATATAAAATAAAGTTAAAGAGGTGTTATTATGAGAGAACTAATGAAAGCAGCGCAGAAAATACAGGATCAGATAGTCAAGTGGCGGCGACATTTTCACCGCTATCCAGAAATTGGTGCAGAAGTGCCTGAAACAGCAGCCTATATAGTTAAAACATTAAAAGAGATGGGTGTTGAAGTTAGAGAGAACGTGGGTGGAATGGGAGTTGTTGGTCTTATCAGGGGAAAAGGGGATAAAACTTTCGCCATCAGGGCTGATATCGATGCTTTAGAGATGACTGAAGAAACCGGTGTCCCCTACGCATCTGAGTACCCTGCACGCATGCACGCCTGTGGTCATGATGGACATGCAGCTATTGCTTTGGGAGTTGCCAGGGTGCTCACCGACATAAAGGATACACTCCCCGGCAATGTTAAAATCCTCTTCCAGCCGGCTGAAGAAGGAATTGGTGGAGCTGAGCCCATGATCAAGGATGGTGCCCTGGAAAATCCCCGGGTTGACGCTATTATTGGGCTGCACCTGGGTGTAATGTGGGATATTCCTTCAGGAGTGATTGGCTATCATGCCGGACCTACCATGGCTTCTTCTGATAGTTTTCAGGTGGAGATCAAGGGGAAAGGAGGCCATGGAGCCAAGCCGGAAAACACTGTGGATGCTATACTTGTGGCATCCCAGGTGGTTACTTCTCTGCAGACTGTGGTCAGCCGCAAGGTGAATCCCTTGAAACCTGCAGTTATATCAGTAGGAATTTTTCAGGCAGGCACCATGAGCAACATTATAGCAGAAAAAGCTCTATTGAAAGCCACTGTTAGAAGCCTGGATGAGGAGGTTAGGGAAGCCCTGCCCGGTCATATTGAAGATATCATCAGCGGTGTTTGCAAATCAATGGGGGCAGATTATGACTTAAAATATAAGTTTAATTATCCGGTTCTCTATAATGATGGAGAGTTTACCCATTATTTTGCTAAAGTGGCCAGGGAAGTTTTAGGGGAAAAAAGAGTTATGGAGCTTCCCGGACCAACAATGGGTTCTGAGGACATGGGCTATTTTCTCCGGGAAGTGCCCGGGACATTTTTTGCCCTGGGAAGTGGAACAGAGGAAAAGGGAACTGCCTATCCCCATCACAACCCCCGCTTCAATATTGATGAGGAAGTGCTCTGGATTGGCAGCGGACTCTTTGCTGAAGTGGCTTTCCGCTGGCTGGAAGAGAACTGCAAATAAAAAATTAACAGATAAGGATACAATAAACCCAAGTACTGATGGGAAATTTTTGTAGGGTTTTTTCTCCCCATAGCGAATGAATAAATGGAACAGGAGAAAATTTGTTGAGTTAGCAGGGAGGGTATGCAATGGAAGAAAAGAAAGATTTAAAGGATTCAATCCCCCGTATTGGTCTGGATATGGGAATATATAGTGTTAAAGGAGTTCTGGTTATAAATGGCCAGCTTTATAAGGAGACTTTTGCCAATACCGGTCGCCCTATAGAGGCGGTCCGGAAATGCATTACTGGACTCTTAGGAGAAAATAAGTATGAAAAAGTTGAACTGGGAATTACCGGCTGTAATGCCAAGCTCATAGCCCGTATGCTGGACCTGGAGCCTATCCTGGAAATAGAAGCTCTGGAAACAGGACTCAACTACAAAAAAATACCTGGTAAATATGTGCTCTCCCTGGGGCATGAAAATATGTACTACATGGAGCGGGAAAATGGCCTGGTAACATATTTCAACCGCAATGGACAGTGTGCTGCTGGCAGCGGATCTTTTTGGTACCAGCAGGCTACCAGAATGGGTTATAACGATAGGGAGCTGGCAGAGGTTGCCCTGGAGGCCAAATCTCCAGTGAAGATTTCCGGTCGTTGCGCTGTGTTTGCCAAATCGGATATGACCCATGCCATCAATGAAGGAGCTACATACAGTGCTGTTTCTGCAGGACTGGCCAAAGCTCTGGTAGACCTTGTTATTACCAATGTTGCCCGTAACAGGATTCAAGGACCTGCTCAACTCCTGGTAGCTGGTGGTGTTGCCAATAATAAGGCAGTGCTGAAGTACCTGAAGGAGTACTGTTCTGAACAGGGAGTAGAGGTGAGAGTACCGGAAGCTCATGAGTACATAAATGCTCTGGGTGCTTCCTGTAAGGGTAAGGAGGTTACTATATCCCAGATTGGTTTTAGGGAATTGCTTGCTCAAGATTTTGTTCCTGATCACCCTCTACCGCCTTTAGAGCCGGAAAAAGTTAACTATCTGGAGTGGGAACAGGTTGATGAGGAACATGATCTCTCCCGGGTCTATCTGGGTGTTGATTGTGGCTCAGTTTCCACCAAGTGTGCACTCCTGGACCAGAAAGGGAGATTGCTGGGTGGAGTTTACCTGCCAACAGCTGGCCGACCTGCCCTTCAGGTGCTGGAGCTTTTAAAACAGGTGGAAGCTCGTTATGGACATCTGTTGGAGGGTGTGGAAATCATAGCCTGTACAACCGGTTCCGGCCGTTTTCTATCACAAAAAATACTCAATGCCCAGTACGCTGCAGATGAAATTACCTGCCAGGCTGAAGGGGTAAAATATCTATTCCCGGAACAGGAGAACCTGGCCATTATTGAAATTGGTGGTGAAGACTCCAAGTTTCTGCAGATAAAAGATGGTATTCTCTTCGATTACAACATGAACCCAGTGTGTGCTGCAGGTACCGGTACCTTCCTTGAGAATCTGGCTGAGCTTTTGGGGGTAAAGATTGAAGGAGAATTTTCCCAGAAAGCTTTTGCTGCTGAATATGCTGTGGATCTGGGGGACATTTGCACACTGCTCTCCCAGTCTACACTGGTATCCCTGGCTTCCCGAGGATTACCCCTGGAATCCCAGCTGGCCAGCCTGGCATATTCCTCTGCCCGCAATTATCTGAGCCGAACCGTGGAAAAAAGGCCCTTGGATGGCAAGCTCATATTTACCGGGGCCACGGCAAAAAACCATGCCCTGGCCAGTGCTTTTGCTGCTGAATGCAAGGAGACAGTGCATGTGCCTCCTTACCCGGAATTATCCGGAGCTATTGGTAGTGCCATAGTGGCCAGGATATTCCATGAAAACGGCGAGGAACCTCTTTACTCTTTCAGGAGTTTGCAGGATCTCAATTCTTTTCAACGCAAGCAGCAAGACTGTAGGGCTGAATGCCAGCATGATCATAACTGCACCCTGGATGTAATCAGTTTTGCTGATGGCAGCAGCTTTATTTATGGAGATAGATGCGGACGTTATTCTGGACTGGAAAAGGTTAAGAGAGGGGAAGATTTGCCGGATTTTGCCCGGCGCCGGGAAGAGATATTCTTAGAAGCAGCAGGAGAACCTCTGGAAAACGCTCCTACTGTGGGAATTGCCAGGGCAGGGCTGTATTACGAACTTTTTCCTTTCTGGTCTGCCTTTTTCCGGGAACTGGGCTTAAAAGTGGTTCTCTCCAGGGAGACTGGTGAAGATACCCTGGAAAAGGGCAAGAGAGAACTGGATTCAGAGATGTGCTATCCCATGGAAGTAATTGTGGGTCATTATCAGGAACTGGTGGAGCTGGATCCGGACTATATTTTTGTGCCGGAAGTGGTTAATCTTAAGCCACTTCCCTGGGCAGAACACTGGCCCCGTTCATTTACCTGCCCTCTTTTGCAGACAAAAAACGGTGTCCTGATGAATTCCTTGAATATCAAGGATGAGAAGCATCTCTATGCCCAGCTTAATTACCGGGAAGGGGAAGAAACTATAATAAAGCAGCTGGAGCCGGTGGCCAGGAAGGTTTTGGGTGAAAAATTCGATAAAGAAAGACACAAAAAAGCAGTAGAGACTGCCTTCCAGGCCCAGGAAAAATATCGACAGGGGATAGAAGAAGCCAGTGTGGAAATAATGGATGAGATCAGGGGGCATTCTGCTATTGTAGCTCTGTTCTTGGGCCGTTCCTATACCCTCTATGACAACTTTGTTGCCAAGGGTTCTTTAGAACATGCCCGAAACAGGGGCCTTCTGGCTCTGCCTCATGATTTTTTGGTGGAGTACATGCGGGGCTGGTATGAAGGGCGAATTGAGCCATCTTTTTTGCAGTCAACCAGGGAAGAGTTTATAGAGTTCATGGATGAAGTCCTTCCCCATGTGGAAAATATATACCCGGCCCAGTTACAGAGAATGATGTCAGCAGCCCTGATGGTCAAGTTTCTCAGCGAAAAAGCCAGGGGCAGTGAACTGCCACCGTTTTTCCTGGTCCTGCAGGATCCATTTAAATGCGGCCCTAATGCCATGCTCAGGCATCACCTAGGCAATCTGGCCGGTTTTTTACGCCTAACCATTGATGAACACACTGCAGCGGCAGGTATGATTACCCGCCTGGAGGCTTTCAGGAATACCTGTCGTTCTCGCAAAAATTATGCTTCCCCTCCCTTTTACTCTTCCCGTACTCGTTCTCTGGCAGATAAGCGCTGGAAAAGGGTTTTAATTCCTGAGCCAACCCGACATGCTGCTGTTTTTGCTTCCATGTTCCGAAACTATGGAGTTCAGGCTGATATCTTGCCCAGAAGTTATGATGCTGACTTCAGCCTGGCCAGGCGTTATGTTAACGGGGAAGAGTGCTTACCCTTTATACAGAACCTGCAGGATTACCTGGAATACCTGGAAAATAATCCTCAAGATAGAGTTGATGAAGGGACTCTCTTCTTTCAGGGATGGGCCTGTGGACCGTGCCGCTACGGCATGTATGCTCCTACCCAGTCGCTTTTGATCAACCGGGCAGGTTATTTGCATGAGAGGGTGTGTTCTGTTAAACTCCAGGATGCACTGCAGCGTTTTGGTCTGGGTTTTGCTTTTGGTGCTTTTGCAGGGATTTTTGCCATGGATCTCCTCTACAAGATGCTATATTCCACCCGACCTTATGAAAAAGATAAAGGGAGTGCTGATGGGTTGTTCCAGAAATACTCCAGTGAACTCCTGGAAATCCTGGAGAAAAGCAATTTCAGCCTGGGACGGGCTCTGCGAGGTAAACACCTCTTACCCCTGGAGGATCTTTTAAGTCGAGGGGCAGATGAGTTTTCACAGATTCCTAAATATGAGGAGATAAGGCCTCGGATCCTTGTAGCTGGAGAATTTTATGTGCGGCTGGATGAACGCTGCAATCAGGATATTGTTAGAAAGATAGAGAAAGCAGGCGGGGAAGTGTCCATGGCTCCAGCTTCTGAGATCTTTGCCTATACTGCCCACATATATTATGAGGAAGCCCGGGAAGCTTTCCAGCTCCGGAAGAAACTACCTGATTATTTTCTCCAGATTGGTTACGGTTGGGCAAACAAGATTTTCCATAGGGATGAAGCTCGCCTGGATAAAGCTGCTTCTCAGCTTCTGGCAGGTCTTGAAGAACCAACTCCTGCACAGATTATGAGTAGGGCTAGAAAGTATGTTTCTAAACACTACGGAGGAGAACCTCCCATGACCATAGGTCGAACTGCCTGTTTTGCGGGCCGGGAAAGGGTTACTGGGGCAGTATTTGTGGCTCCCTTTACCTGCATGCCTGGTTCTGTGGTGGAAGCCCAACAAGGAGTTCTTCAGGAAGAGCTGGGTATTCCGGTAATTACAATCTATTATGATGGCAGAGAAAATGCCAACCGGGAAGAATTTATACAGAGCCTGGTTTTTCAGGCCAGCCAGCTACTGAAACAGAAGTAACCCAGCCTGTTTTCCTGATATAGAGATATAGCCTTTCTTGCTGTGCAGGTAAATCAAAGTAGTTTCAAATAAACCTCCGGGCTGGAGGTTTATTTACTGGTTATTTTGAGATACAATAGAAGCTGTATACTGGAAGGAGGTTCATCCTTGCATAAAAAACTAGGTTTTATAATAAATCCGGTTGCTGGTATGGGGGGCAAGGTTGGTCTCAAGGGGACTGATGGGCAAGAAGCTCTTGCAGAGGCCAGAAGTAGAGGAGCCAGACCCGAGGCCCCCAGGAAAGCACTGGAGGCCTTAAAAGTTATAGGGCAGACAAAAGATCAGGTTGAACTTTTGACCTGTCCTGGAGCAATGGGGGAGGATGTAGCATTAGAAGCTGGTTTTTCACCACGAATAATCAGCACATGGGATGAGGGAAAAGAGAATACTACAGCTGAGGATACCCGGCGCGCTGCTGAAGTGATGATAGAGGAGAGGGTTGAGCTGATCCTTTTTGCCGGTGGTGACGGAACAGCTAGAGATATCTATGATGCTGTTGGAACAAAAATACCTGTCCTGGGTATTCCAGCTGGAGTTAAAATACATTCGGCTGTTTTTGCTGTCAGCCCCAGAAAGGCTGGCCAGCTTACAGCACTTTTCCTGGAGGGAAAGGTTTTAGATTGCCGGCAGATGGAGGTCATGGATATTGATGAAGAGGCTTTTCGGCAGGGCAGGGTGGAGGCCAGGCTTTATGGTTATTTGCAGGTCCCCATAGAAGAACAGCTGATGCAGGGGGCGAAATCGGGCCGGGTAGAAGTGGAAGAAGAAGCTCTCAAGAGTATTGCCCAGAGAGTCATTGATGACATGGAAGATGGAATTTTCTACATAATTGGGCCGGGGACCACAACTGCAGCTATAATGGAGCAGTTGAATTTATCTGCCACCTTGCTGGGTGTGGATATTATCAGGAATAAAGAGTTACTGGCTTATGATGTTGGGGAAAAGGAAATCCTGGAGATGCTGGATAGAGGACCGGCCAGGATTGTTGTTACAATTATCGGTGGACAGGGTTATATTTTTGGCAGGGGAAATCAACAGATCAGTGCAGAAGTTATAGAGAAGGTTGGTAAGGAAAATATAATAGTTGTTGCTGCCAGAGGTAAAATTCTGTCCCTGAAACCAAAACTTCTTCGGGTGGATAGTGGCAGGGAGGAAATAGATGAAATGCTCCAGGGATTCATTAAGGTGCGAACCGGTTATTTTGAGGAAATGCTATGCCGGGTTTTGTGAAAACTGAAGAGAAAGGAAGGTGGAATAATGTCCCATTTTTTTGCCTATCTGGCCAAGATGAAATATATAGAGCGCTGGGGTTTGATGCGGAATACGGAGAAGGAAAATATTCAGGAGCATAGCCTGCAGGTAGCAATTATTGCCCATGCTTTAGCGTTGATACGCAATGAACTAATGGGAGGTAATGTTAATGCGGACAGAGTAGCTGCCCTGGCTCTCTATCATGAAATTGGCGAGGTTATAGTCGGTGATCTGCCAACACCGGTGAAAAATTTCAATCCTACCATACGCCAGGCATTTTCCGAAATAGAAGAAGAAGCCAAGAAAAAACTATTGCATATGCTTCCTGAAGAATTGAAAGGTTTATATGAACCACTAATTTTTCCTGGTGAAGAAGATCAGGAAGCTGTACAGCTGGTCAAGGCAGCAGACAGAATTTGTGCCTATCTCAAGTGTTTGCAGGAATTAAAGCATGGTAATGAAGAATTTTCCCGGGCCACGCTGGCTGTAAAAAAGCGGGTGGATGAGATATCTTTACCGGAGGTGAAATACTTTCTGGATACTTTCCTGGACAGCTTTATGCTCACCATTGATGAATTGAATTCTTAGTCCATCCCTGGAAAGTTGCTAAAATCCTGAATTAATGGTAAAATTAGTTAATATCTTTTCTGGGGGTGTTAGTCATCAATAATTTGACTATGGTTATTCTGGTTGCTGTATTTGTGGAGGCCATTGTTGAGTGGGTAAAGGACATTGCCCGGTCTGAATTTATGTGGACAAAGATTTTAGGTTATGTGGTTGGCCTTATAATTCTCTATCTTCTGGACCTTGACATCTTTATCATTCTGGGGCTGGAACCGGCGGTGCCATTTCTGGGGACAGTAATTCTGGCATTTATAGTTGGGCGGGGGGCTAATTATGCCCACGACATTCTGGAGAGGATCAACCTCTGGCGGAAAACAGTTAGCAGTACTTAATTGTTAGATAAATGGTTAACTAAAATTTATTGTGCCCACTTCCTTTGAGGGAGTGGGCTTATATTTTGAGGATTCAACTCTCATCAGAAGGATGATTATGAGTCTTTGTCGAATACTATATTATTTGGCTTTTGGATAAGCTAGCTAATCTTTTAACTTTGCTCTTGTTTGCGAGTAATTGACCAGCTCTAAACGTTGCCTTCATGTCAGTTTTTTAAAAACACACAATACAGAAATGAGGTGTAATTTTTGATCCAGGTGCAAGAGGTGAGGGACAAAAAGGATTTGAAGCGATTTGTTAATTTCCCCTATGACCTTTATAGAAATTGTGCATACTGGGTTC
>PUNT01000110.1 GCA_003551905.1 Halanaerobiales bacterium | reverse complement strand
TAAGAAGTTAAAACTCTTAGAGCAAGCTAATACTTTGCTTATAGAAAGGAGGAAAGGCGATTCCTCTCCCGCTTACGCTATCGCTTAGAAGCGGGAGTATCCTCGCCTAAAACAAGATGAAATTGGCATCGCCATAGATAATTTCTGCGCAGTTGTTTTTAAGAACAATTACTTCCTGATCTGTCGGGCTAAAGTAGATGCCAGGGCATATAAGATATATAGCTGGAAGGGAGAAATTATTAAGGAAGAACTCACCAACACAGAAGAATATAAACCAATAGAAGAACTTCTGAGGAAAAAAAGTTAACTCTCATTACTATTCTCCCCTGACTCTTTCCGTTTTACTCTTTTCCCAACAACCTCAGGATTTACATGACGACTCCTTATAGGTGGGCCAGGTAGATTGTTCCTGGAAAGCCGGGAAAGGAAATTATTCCACCACTTTAAAAAACCCATCCCCATACCTCCTGCAGTTTTTTCTTCATGGATTGCTCCTCCTCTTCAGGTTTTCATCATTATTATTGCTTGTTCTACCCATTAGTATCCATGGAAAACCACAAAAGTTGAAGCTATTGGCCATAACCACTAGCTTCAACTTTCTTTTAGAAGGAACCCAAACCTGCAAGCTTGAATAACTGCTTAACTTTCTGCAGGTAGTTTACAGTTCTTAATCATCATTTGCTTCTACTCTATGATCAGCTTCAGGAGATTCAGCTACACAAACCACATTTCTACCCTTCTTTTTAGCTTTATAAAGGGCTCGATCCGCCCGCTGAAATGCTGCTTTCATATCATCACCATTGCTAACAGCGGACACGCCAATACTTATAGTAACCTCTACTGCCTGATTTTCAATAATGGTAGGGGTATTAGCTATAGTCTGTCGCACACGCTCCGCCAGCTTACAGGCCTGCTGTAAGTTTTCTGTAGAAAGCAAAACTGCAAACTCCTCTCCACCAATACGGGCAATGATATCACTTTGGCGCAAGGACTGTCTCATTAGAGTGGCAACATTCTTAAGCACCATATCACCTATCCCATGGCCATAAGCGTCATTAACCCTCTTAAATCTATCCAGGTCACATATGAGGAGATGGTACTTTCCATATTCTTTTTCCTGGGAAACCACCTTATGGACAAATAGCTGCCAGCCCCGACGATTCCAAAGTCCAGTAAGCTCATCCGTATTGGCAGTGGTTCGCAATTCCTTCTCTCCCTCAACTCGCCTGGTGACATCCAGCACAAAACCTTCAATTGCAATTTTCCCATTTTTCCCTGATTTCAAGAGGGCATTGATGGAAATCCATAAATTATTTCCATCTTTATTTTTGTGCTCTACAACAAAATCTTTGACAACTTCTTCTTTGCGGAGAATTCTTATGAGAATCTCCCGGTCATTTCTATCCACATACAACTGATACATACTGGAAATTTCTTTATTAAACTCCTCTGCATCCTGGTACCCGTATATTCTTGCAAATTCGTCATTTACAGTTTCTATCTCACCGGCAGGATTGCTGTAAAAAATCCCCACCGGCGCATTGGCAAAAAGAAACGCAAAACGAGATTCAGCTGTTTCCCGATCATTTATAACCTGATTGAACCCTTTATTTAGGACCATAAATTCATCCTGATCTTCAATAACCATGCGGGGAGAGAATTTTTCACCTACTGCCTCCTGAAAATAGCTTACCAGTTTTTCTGTTTTTCCTGCCACATTCCGAAACATGAAATAAATTATCAATATTGCCAGGAGGAGAGCTATCATCCCTACCACCATACCACTAAAACGCAAGGGAAGGATGCTGGAGAAAAAGTGCTGCCTTGGCACAAAAAGAGCCAGGGTCCAGGGAGTTTCATTAATGGACTTAGAAGCAACAAAAAGAGCATCCATACCCTCAACTTCCATGAACCCACCTTTGTACTGATCCATCTCCATCCAGATTTCCTCATAAGCGGGGTTTTTAACCGAAGCAGCAATGAGGTTGTTCTCTTGATCAAAAAGACTCAATTCAGCACCTGGAGGCAAGGCAATACTGGCCAGAATATTCTGCAGACATTCCAGGCTGACATCAACGGCCATGACACCCTGGGGATTATCCTCAGCTGGGGGGAAAGTTTTTACAATACTTACCACCTGTTCACCGGTTACTGCCTCTGTATACGGGCCAATCCAGGTGGGAACTCCTGCATTATCCATGCCAGCCATGTACCAGGGGCGGTCAAAGACAGTGTAATCTGAAGGCAGTTCCCCAGGAGGTAGAAACTGAATATTATCATCTAAATCACCAGCATATAGAAAAAACACATCCTCAGTAACGTCAAGAATAACCTGCCAGCTGCTCAGAAGAAGCGTAACAGGTTCTTCCTGATCAAGAGACTCCAATAATGGGTCAGCAGCCAGCATTTCCAGGTAGCTCAGGCGGGTATTAATCCAGGAGTCTATCCCAGCGGTGGCAACAGATTGAATCAGGTCCTGTAAATTACTGGCTTCAGCTTCAATGATTTTTTCTTTGGATATGTAATAGGAGTAAAAGCTGTTGGCAGTAGTCAGGAGAAACACTAAAAAAACAAACAGCAGGAGCAATCGGGTTCTTGTGTTGAGCAGCATAAGCTTTTCCCTCCTCATGGCATAAGAACTGGTTAAGATCAATTTAAGTCGAGCTGCCCGTCGAAATTGCTAAAAGTTTCTTCAATAAAATAACTGCATGTTCCAAGTGAACATGTTGGTAAAAAAATTTCCCTTGCTGTATGTTTCGGCAAAAAAATAGATTTTTTCATAAACCCGGACCAACTTGATTCTCGAATAATTTTACTCACACCCTCTTTTGTGATATAATTCATGAAATACTATTAAGGGATGGGATACCAATGCTTAAGAAACTTAAAATAGGTTCTTTACCTGAATGCTTTCCTATAATCCAGGGGGGCATGGCTATTCGCATATCTACTGCTCCCTTAGCAGCAGCAGTAGCCAATGAAGGCGGTATTGGCATAATAGCTGGAACAGGTATGTCTGTTGAAGAACTGCGTAATGAGATCCGTAAAGCTCGGAATTTAACCAATGGTATTATCGGTGTAAATGTTCTCTATGCAGTTTCCCAGTTTGCCAGCCTGGTAAAAGCAGCCATTGCTGAAAAAATAGACCTGGTAATTTCCGGGGCCGGAATATCCAGGGACATGTATGCCTGGGGAAAAAATGCAGGCGTAGCCATTGTATCCATAGTATCTTCAGCAAGACTGGCAAAAATATCTGAGAAATTTGGTGCTGCTGCAGTGGTAGTAGAGGGAAAAGAAGCAGGTGGCCACCTGGGTACTGATCGACCACTGAGGGAAATTCTCCCTGAAGTCGTGGGCAGTGTAAATATCCCGGTAATTGCTGCCGGTGGAATTATTGATGCCCTTGATATTAAGGAGATGCTGGCCCTGGGCGCAGATGGAGTCCAGATGGGAACCCGGTTCGCTGCCAGCCAGGAATCCAATGCTTGCCAGGAATTTAAGGATCTCTATGTAAAAGCTGATATAGATGACGTGATATTGGTAAAAAGCCCTGTGGGATTGCTGGGACGGGCTATACACAGTGAATTTACCGATTCCATTGCTGGTGATAAAGAGAGAAAAATCTCCAAGTGTAATGAATGTTTGAAGCAGTGTTCAAAAAAATATTGTATAGTGGAAGCACTGAATAATGCCCTGATAGGAGAAAAGTTTGATAAAGCACTTATTTTTGCTGGTGAACGGGTTGATAAAATCAAAGAAATATTACCAGTAAAAAAAATATTCAATGATATTTTAAACAGACTCTAGATAACTCACATTGGCTTGAAAATTGAGAGCATATTTTTTGTATTCACCCGGGGACCAGTCATAGGAGGCTTATAAAAGCAATGGGAATAGAAAAACAATTTAAAGCTTCCCTGGAAACAAAGTTCGCCAACTTTTTAAGCGTTCCTAAAAACCAATGCCTTTTAATTGCCCTGCTGTTTATAGTTTTTCTTAATATTGGAATGACAAATGCTGAGGAAGAATGCCAGCCATTTTTCACTTCTTCTAACCTGGGGATGAATTATGCCTGGCTTAGAACCTTTGATGGAACTGAAACGAAAAACTGGCTAAATGTTGATTACGACCCGGAGAAGGTTGAAGTTGACCTGGAGGCTATCCATTCTCTAGGCATAAGAAAACTAAGAGCATTTTTACCGCTAGAGAGCGTCATGGAATATGATGGGGAAAAGTTTTTCTGGAATAAAGAAGCAAGGAAAAACCTCCACGACTTCTTTAAAAGGTGTGCAAGCAAACAGATAAGTGTTATTGCTATTATGCGTTTTGGTAATCATGACGGCATCCACTACAGTTTGGACGGCAAATTCAGATGGGATTTAATCAAGACACAGGAGGGAATAGATAAATATGTTGCAGCTCAAACCCTTTATATCAACGAATATAAAAAATATGACATACTCATGTTTGAAATTGCCAATGAACCTTATGGAGAACTAACCTGGAACAGAGCAGCTATTGAGTCCGGAGTCAAAAAAAACCATGTGCACAATTATCTCAAACAATCCTATGACAATGCAAAAACCTTAACGGATATTTACATAGGCTTTTCGGAAATAGAGGAAAAACAACAGGAAAAGTACCAGTTTTTTTCCGATCCAGAAAAAAGGGCAAGATATGTTGAGGACTGTACAGATGTTTATTCCATGCATTTCTACCGCCCAGATGCCACTTATATTTACGACTTCAGCGACTTAACTGACAAACCTAAATGGGCTACAGAAATAGGTCATCTGGATTACTATGATCCCTGTGGCTCCCAGCACCCCATACCCGGAAACTATGAGCTTTATGATCAACACGAAAACTTCTATGCTGTCAGAGATATTTCCCAAAGACTTTTGAATACAGGTTTTTCCACTGTATATCTCTGGTCCTGGGGGAGCAACCCAGGAATGGTAAGGCACAACCCCGACGGTACCTATACACTTCTTCGGGTTGCCAGATGGATCAAAGATCAAATACCATCATTCAATTCAGAGAATTTAGGCATGAATCTTCCCTGGTTAAACAATCACGATGGCACTGAATCCACTAACTGGCTGAATACGGATTACAATCCGGAAAAGATAGAGGCGGACCTGGCAGGTATCAGTTCTCTGGGAGTAAAGAAAATAAGAGTCTTTCTAATGCTGGAAAGCGTAATGGAATATGACGGAGAAAAATTCTTCTGGAATGAAGAAGCAAGAGAAAATCTCCACGACTTCTTCAGAAGATGCAGGAGCAAAGATTTGAGCGTTATTACCATTATGTCCGCCGGCCACCATGATGGAATTCATGAGAGTCTGGACGGAAAGTTCCGCTGGGACCTGATTACCACCCAAGAGGGTCTAGACAAATACCTGGCAGCCCAAACCCTTTATATCAACGAATTTAAAGAATATGACATACTCATGTTTGAGATTGCCAATGAGCCTTACGGAGAGCTTACCTGGAGCCAGGCTGCTATCCAGCTGGGCATCACCAAAGATCAGGTTCATAATTTCCTCAAGCAGTCTTACGATAACGCAAAAACCTTAACGGATATATATGTTGGCTTCTCAGAACTGGAAGAGCAAGAACAAGAAAAATACCAGTTCTTTTCCAACCCGGAAAACAGGAAAAGATATGCAGATGACTGCACCGATGTCTATTCCATGCACTTTTACCGGCCAAACGCCTCTTATCTTTATGATTTCAGTGATTTAACTGACAAGCCCAAGTGGGCTACAGAAATAGGTCATCTGAACTATTACGACCCGGAGATGATTATTCATCCCAAGGCTGGTCACAAAGAACTATATGATGAAGCACAGAACTATCTGGCAGTAATGGATATTTCGCAGAAACTCCTTGATACAGGCTTTTGTGCTATCTACCTATGGTCCTGGGGGAGCAACCCAGGAATGGTAATTCACAATCCCGATGGAACTCACACCCTCTTAAAACTAGCCAGATGGGTTCAGGAGCAACTGAATAATTGAATCAAAAAACCCTATGCAGAAAACCTCACATATTATTATTGTGGGGTTTCAGTTTTTCCATGTTTATTTTAACTTGCAATAACTTGGAAGGTTTTTCCCAATATTTGTACAACTAATTAGATAGTAAAAATTTTTTATAAGGGCAATTGCTTATATATTAACTGCCAGGAAAATCTTAAGCCTTGGGAAAATAACCTCAGAGGAGGAAAGCACATGCTTTCTGTAGTATTAATCGATGATGAGGACCTGGCTATCAAAGAACTGGAATATCTCATAGGTAACCTGGACGGTGTAAAGGTTATTGGAAAGTACACAGATCCGGTTAAAGCACTGGCAGAACTCGCTCAATTGACACCGGATATTATTTTCCTGGACATTGATATGCCCGGGCTTGATGGCATGACCATGGCAGAACATATTAAGGGGATGAATTTTGATTCTTCACTAGTTTTTGCTACGGTTTCACCAGAACATGCATTAAAAGCATTTGAACTGGAAGCAGTTGATTATATAAAGAAGCCTTTTTCTGAAGATCGCCTGAGATTAACCATAGATCGCATTAATAAAAGAAAGAAAGCTTCTATAAACAAACCAGAGGAGACGGAATATCCTGAATTTGAAAACAAAATTGCTGTTCGCTATAACGAACAAATAGTTCTTTTAAAAACTGATGATATAATCTATTGCTCCACAGAAAACAAAAAAACCCTGGTAAAAACCAGAGAAAACACTTATGAATCCGGGCTATCCCTGACAAAGCTCACAGAAAACTTACAGGAAAGAGGTTTTTTCCGATGTCATAAGAGCTTTCTGGTTAACCTGGATTATGTGAAGAATATTTGTCCTCACTTTAAATATACTGGAGTAATAAAGTTGAAAATTATGGACATGGATATCCCGGTAAGCAGAACTAAAATGAAGGTGCTCAAGAAGCTGCTCTCCCTCTAGTCTTCTGGAAAGAAGGTTTTCTCATGTACATGGAAAAAGACAGTTTTTCTTCCCGAGAAAATAGCCTTACTTTACACGGGGTCAGTTCACATTTTCTTTTCAATACCCTCAACTCAATAGTTGCACTCTGCCGGATAAATCCAACAAAAGCAGCAGAATTGACTGTCATCCTGGGGGAGTACCTGGATAAAAGTATTTTTGACAAGGGAGAACTGGTGCCTGTTTCTGAAGAATTAGAACATCTAAAACTTTTTGTGAAAATTCAAGAAGTTCGTTTTCAAAAAAACCTGGAATTTGTATATGAAACGGAAATTGAACCAGGTTATTATCTTATACCCCCTCATGTTCTGCAGCTCATATGTGAATGGGCTATTAAAACATTGGTTCAGGGAAAACTGCAAATTAACATCAAGGAATATGAGGAAGGATTAATGGTTATTTACAATCTCCATGGGAAAACCCAAGGTGATAACCTTAAGGATAATCTTCAGGAGCAACTAGAGGAATATGGGTCTCTAAATACACAAATCCAGGAGAAAGAATCCAGTCTCGAGATAGTTTTGACAATTCCTAAACAAAACTAAAAAGGGTAACCGATCTTATGCAAAATTTCCTTTAGATTTCTTTCATTTATAGGTTTGGAAACAAAGTAGTCCACACCTGCTGCCCAGAAAGCTTCTTTTTCCTCAGGGAGAGTAGAAGCGGTAATAGCAATTATGGGGGTGTGGCTTTTTATTTTTCGTTCCTCCTTCCTAATAATTTTGGTTACCTCCAACCCACTTATATCCGGCATATATATATCCATGAGTATACAATCAAAAAATTCAGATCTAAATAGCTCCAGAGCTTCTCTGCCAGAAGAAGCCAAAAATACTTGATGATTGAGTTCACCTAAGAGAATTTGCAAGTAATTTTGCACAACAGGTTCATCTTCAGCTACCAGGATTTTTAATACCCTGTCTTGAGGTGGGGAATACTCTGATTCCCATGGCTTTTCTGCAATCTGATCCTGGGAACTGGCCTGGTCAGAAATCTCTAATTCCAGGCGACATTCAAAGCAGCTCCCTTCACCCTCCTGGCTTTTTACAGTAATACTACCTCCCATCATTCTTGCCAGTTTATCAGCTATGGACAAACCCAAACCGGTTCCTTTGGGGTTTTCAATGTTACTATTGATCTGTTCAAAATCCTTAAAGATGAGACCCAGTTTTTCTTCAGGGATACCCATCCCTGTGTCCTCTATCTGCAAAGAAATCTCAGCTGTTTTTGATTTTAAAGTGAGGAGATTTGTCCGGAATGTTACTCTCCCCTCAGTTGTATATTTAATAGCATTGTCCAGCAGATTCATAACAATGCGATTAATTTTACCACTATCACCTATAAGGTTTTCAGGTATGGCAGGATCAATGTAGTAATGCAATTCAATGTTTTTCTCCTGGCTCATGAGAGAAAAAGACTTCACAATTTCCTCCAATAAGGTTTTGAGGTCAAAAGGCTCTTTTACCATTTCCATATTACCTGACTCTATTTTGGAGAGATCCAGTAGATCATTAACAATAGTGAGCATAAAATTACCGGAAGTCTTAATAATATTGGCATATTCACTTTGTTCTGGATCAAAGTTGTCCTGGGTAAGACGATTAGCCAGATTGACAATACCGGTCAGGGGATTACGCAACTCATGACTGGTAATGGCCAGTAAACGAGATTTGGCTTTGCTGGTTGTTTCTGCTACCTGTCTGGCTTCTTCCGCTTCCTGTTTGGCTAAAGCCAAACTTTCAGTCCGCTGTGCCACCAGGTTTTCCAGATATCGGCTGCGATTCTGTATGCGACGGTACTGCCTGATAATGAGTATTAGGAGCATTATCCCTACCAGTGCCTGAAACCACCAGGTCTGCCAGAAAGGAGGATGAACCATAACATTTAGCACTGTGGGAACTTCATTCCACACACCATCATTATTGGCAGCTTTAACTTTAAAGCGGTACTGGCCTGGGGGGATATTGGTATAAGAGGCGAACCTTCTGTTGCCGGAATAGTTCCAGTCCTGGTCAAAACCTTCCAGCATAAAGGCATACTTATTCCTGTCTGGATCAGTAAATTCCAGGCCTGCAAATTCAAATGAGAAGAAATGATCCCCAGGATATAGATGAACTTTCTGAGCCCTGGTGATGGAAGTATTCAGATGGGCTCTTTCATCATCCTTTATTGGTACCGGGTCATTCATAACTTTAAAATCAGTAATGACTACTTCCGGCAGATGGGGGTTTTTCTCAATTGCCTGAGGATGAAAAAAATTAAGCCCCCTGGTGCCAGCAAAAATTATCTCCCCATCTTCTCTCTTTAAACCAGCACCAATACTAAAATCATTGCTGGCCAGACCATCCTGTATATCAAAGTTTGCAAAATCCTCAGTTTCCACGTTAAAACGACTGAGACCCAAATTGGTGCTCATCCATAAATATCCTTTATCATCTTCCAGTATGGACAGAATAACATTATTAGGCAGACCATGGCTTATGGTATATGTTTTAAATGAATCTGTACCCGGATCATAACGATTCAGGCCATCCATGGTTCCTACCCAGATAATTCCCCTTGAATCCTGGAACATGGAGAAAACAGTATTATTGCTTATGGAGTCTTCAATTGCAGGGTCAGCCAAATATTGATAGAAACGGTTCTCTTCACGGTCAAAGCGGTTTAATCCATAGTAGGTTCCTACCCATAAATCTTCCCCTGCATCTTCATAGATAAATATTATATCATTGCTGCTTATGGTTTCTGGGTCTTCTGCGTGAGCTCTGTGGACATGGAATTCACCAGTAGCAGGATCCAGGACATGCAGGCCTCCAAGGAGAGTGCCTACCCAGTGGATGCCCCGGGAATCTATGAGTATGTCGCTGACAAAATCAGACTCTAAAGAATGCTCTCCACCAGAGTTTGCTTCAAAATGATTTATAAGTTTGTGATTCTCGTCCAGTTGATAAAGGCCACCCCCAACAGTAGGAACCCAGATAGTATTGTTCAGTCCCTGGGAAATAGAACCTATCTGTCCTGTGCTCAAAAAACCGGCAGTATCATCTGATGAGGAGTATAGTTCAAATTTCCGGCTGCCTTGATTAAAAGTATATAATCCTTTCTCAGTTCCCACCCAAAAAATATCTTCCCCAGCTTCATATATGGATGTAATAACAGTATACCCTGGGGGAACTTTTTCTTGAGCTAGGGAATAAGTTTTAAATTTGGACTTGTTAGGATTTATTTTAAAGACACCGGTTCTACTTCCCACCCAGATGATATGAGAATTATCTTCAAAAACTGACCTGGTTTCCAGTTCATGTAACAGGGACAGTTCAGGCGAAATAAAGGGTTCCTCAAAAGCATTATTATCAGTGTTAAAGACATAAAGCCCTCCCAGGGTAGCCATCCACAGTCTATCCCTGGAGTCTGCAAAAATACTGAAGATATAATTGTCGTGTTCATGTTCAGCTCGTATATTATCCACACTTTCTTTCTCAAGGTCAATTTTCAAAACACCCTGCCCCCGGGTGCCAGCCCAGAGATTACCTGAATTATCAAGATGAAAACAGTATATTTCATAGCTGGTCATGCCCCCGGGAATTCCCGGATCAGGTTCAATGTTTTTAAAATGACCTGTTTCCTGATCAAACTTAAATAAACCTGATCCCTGGGTGCCAATCCACAAACTGCCACTAATATCTTCAGCAATGGCTGTGATTGATGCTTCCGGCAGGTATAGCTGAAAAGTTTCAGATTCAGGGAGAAATTTGTTTAAACCCCTGGCTGTGCCCACCCAGAAATTCCCTTGCCTATCCTCAAAAATGCTCAAAACATTATTATGGCTAAGAGAGTCCTCCTCATGGGGACTCTTTTTGTAACTGGTAAATCGCTCAACAGCTGGATCAAAAACATTTATCCCCCCGCCATCTGTCCCCACCCAAATCAAACCAGAACTATCCTCATATAATGTTTGAATGCTATTACTGCTCAAACTATAAGGATCATCAGCATCATGCCGGTATACCTGGAAAGAATAACCATCATACCGGTTAAGACCATCCAGTGTGGCCAGCCAGATAAATCCCTGCCTGTCCTGCAAAATATGGTTAATATGGGCCTGGGAAAGGCCATCCCCTACTGAAAAATGCTCCAGCACCGGCTCCATTTCAGAATAGGCCCTTGCTGGAATAAAGGTCAGCAGACAAAGAGAAACAGATATGTAGAAAATTAAAACTGCCTTCTTGAGGCCCGGCATATCCATTCTCCTCTCCTAAGGCTATATTATTAATTCCTGAAAAATCCATAAAAACCTTTTTTCTTCTTATGTAGCCGTTCATCCTCCTATATGACCTTTGGTCGGGAAAGTGTTGACCTGTGGTCACATATTTAAATATGATAGTTTTGAGTAAATATGATTAATGCTCAAAACCTGATTTTACCATACGTTTTACTTGTAAGGATTTATCAGTTTTGAGCAAAAACAGGAGGTCTTGAATATGAACAGCAGGAGGATAACACTTTTAGGAATTGTGCTCCTTTCCATTGCAGTAATTTTCTTCCTAGGATGCGATAGAACACAGACATTCACCTTAACTGTCACAGTTGAGCCAGAAGGAGCAGGGGAAGTGGAACCGGACGGTGGTGAGTTTGAGGAGAATGCTTCTGTTACCCTGGAGGTTACAGTAGAAGAAGAATTTTACTTCCTGGAATGGGCTGGAGAACACGGGGATGATGTTGCAGAAGATGAGGGAGAATGGAAGATTCTCATGGATGAAGACAAGGAAATTACCGCTGTGTTTTCAGATATTGAGCCAATTATTCTGTCGGTACCAGCTTCACTCCAGATTGAAGTAGGAGAAAGTGAAGAATTACAGGTAACTGTAGATCCTGATGATGCAGATTTAAGCTTTGCCTCCAGTGATGAAACCATAGCAGAAGTTGATGGAGATGGAGAAATAACAGCCCTGGCCCTGGGCAATGCCACCATAACCGTCACTGCAACCAAGGAAGACTATCATGATGCAGAAGAAGAAGTAGATGTTACTGTTGTGCAAACCCTGGATCAGGTGGGTAAACCAGAATGGGATGACAATGACGATAAAATTACCTGGGATGATGTAGATGGTGCAATAAGCTATGAAGTAAGCCTGTACCTGGATAATGACCTTATAACCAGTGAGACTGTAGACCCAGGGGTTGAAGAACATGATTTCTCCCAAGAAATACTCACAGCAGGAACAGGAGAGTACACAGTTACAGTCCAGGCAATGGGAGATGAAGAATATATTCTTGCTGGAGAAGCCTCTAACCCTTCCTCAGGGCTGGTAAAACATTCCCTGCAGGTGGGGAGAGTTGGTGAAGGAGAAGTAACGATAACCATAGATTGGGAAGAATATGAACTGGGGTACGGGGAAGAGAGAACACTTCTTTTTACAAAAGAGCAGGAAGTAGCAATAGAAGCTTCTGTTTTAGAAGGCACTGACTTTCGTGAATGGCAGGAAGATGGACAACAGCTCATAGAGGAAGAAAGCACCACCATCATCATGGACGAAAATAAAGAAATTGCTGCAAAAATAGAGCATAAGGATGGATTTGCCGGGGGTATCGGTACCGGGAGAAATCCCTATCAGGTAAGAACCGCTGAACAACTGGACAATGTACGAATTTTCCTTGCTGCCGACTTTGACCAGATAGCTCATATTGATCTAAGCGGTTATCAGAAAAACGAAGGCTGGGAACCAATAGGAGATGATGATAATCCCTTCGAAGGCAGCTATTTCGGTAAAGGATACGAAATTACCGCCCTATATATAAAAGATCCTGAAGAGGATGATATAGGTCTTTTTGGCTGTGGTGTGAACGCTGAATTCCAGGACATTCTTTTAATTGATGTTGATATAGAAGGGTATGATTATGTTGGCGGACTTATTGGATACCTGGAAAATGGCACAGTGGAAAATGTACAGGTAACAGGCAGTGTCCAGGGTAGAAGATATGTTGGTGGGCTTATTGGCTATCTAGAAAATGGAAATGTAGAGAACAGCTCTGTAAAAGCAAATGTTGAAGGGGAAGATGAGGTTGGTGGGCTCATCGGATCTTTTGATAACACCCAGGTTAAAAATTGTTATACTACCGGCGATGTATTTGGTAGAGATGACGTAGGAGGGCTTATTGGCTATCTTGAAAACGGCACAGTTAAATATTCTTATTCAACCGGTAAAGTTGAAGGAGAAATCAATGTAGGCGGCCTGATTGGATTAGACGAAGGTTCTGGGATAATTAAATCCTGTTATGCTGAAGGGGAAGTAACAGGTGTAGATGAAGTCGGTGGGCTGGTAGGATGGAGTGACAGTGAAATTTCTGACAGCTATGCCACAGGGAACGTTACCGGAAATGATGAAGTTGGTGGACTGTTAGGTGGAAGTAGAGGTTTTATATCTAACAGCTATGCCACTGGCAAAGTTGAGGGAAATAACAGGGTTGGCGGCCTTATCGGAGACAATCGGGGCAAAGTTGAAAAATCCTATACAACTGGCAATGTTCAGGGAGAGGACGACGTTGGTGGATTTGCAGGCCTTAACGAAGATGAAATTACTGATTGCTATGCAACTGGCAATGTTGAGGGAAATAACAAGGTTGGCGGACTTGTAGGACATAATGAGGGAGACGTCATAAATTGTTATTCTACAGGGATGGTTACAGGAACTACTGATTGGGGTGGCCTTCTAGGAGATAATTCACTTGGCTTTGTTCAAGCCAGCTACTGGGATACGGAGACATCTGAAACTACTGAATCCGACGGTGGGAAAGGCAGAACAAGTGCCCAGATGCAGGCAGGAACTCCAGGAGACACCCTTGATGAAGATGGTGAAGAATACGAACATGGTGATCTCATGTATGAAGACTGGTGTGAGGAAATTTGGAACTTTGGTGGGGATTAT
>PUNT01000235.1 GCA_003551905.1 Halanaerobiales bacterium | reverse complement strand
TATCAAAACCTTTTCGGACAAAAGCCCACATGGAAGCCTCTACACTTCGGGAGCAAACCTGAATTGTTCCCACCAGGCTGCCGGAACTGGCTACGATTATGGAGAGGTTTTGTGGTTCAATATTGCATTTTTCTGCCACGTGATTGGCCAGTTTTTCATTGGGTAAATTAGGAGCCTGAATGGCAAAGGTGGCCTCATGATGCACATCTTTATAATCAACGGCCTGGCAAATATCATCCCGGGGTATGGCCCGGGCTGGACCTGAACCTATAGGTACCATGTCAAAGTCATCAGCAAAATCCTTAAGTGTCCAGCCGGAAAACTGGGCCGAAAGGGCTCCCTCCCGGGGCTTGTCCACATAAACATCTATGGAAGGCAGATCAATTCTTCCTTCCTTGAAGCGACCAAAGGTTACATAACCCAGATCTCCCAGGGTTGCTTCTACAAAGAGTTTCCCAGCCGTATAACTGCCAGGTGCATGGACTCCCATATCCACAAGAACTGTTCCGTTATCCATGGTCATAACTTTGCAGTTGAGCTTTTCTGCATTGGGGATGATTTGCTCCTTCACTATCCTGGTCCCATCCTGATTAACGCTAAACATTTCAGTTCCTCCTTTTATAGTTACTGGTACTAGAACATCTCCATTGAAAGCCTTTCCTAATCTGCGGCAAAAACACCTCCTGTCTAAAATAACTTTAATAGAGATAAAGGTGCGCTCAATAATTCAATTCTTCTTAAAATTATATTCTCCTTCTAAAGTTCTATTCTCAACTGCAGGTCTTTTCTTGCCATGCTTACAACCCCAGACTGCTCATACTGTTCATAAAATCTTTGCAATAAGTTGGTGTTACTTCCAGGCTTCCATCATAACCTTTTAGTGTAATAAGGTAATATTTCCCTTCAAGGCAGGCTTCCACTTTACAAACCCTCCTGATATCTATCACCTGGTTTTTATTAATTCGTTGGAAGTAACCCGGTAACCTCTCCTCCATTCTGCGTAAACTTGAAGTACAGCTATACTGACCATTTTCAGTAATGACTTTAACCTTCCTTCTGGTAACCTCTATGAGTATTATGCTATCCAGGTCCACAAAAACTTTACCTTTTTTCCTGCTGAGCATCAAGCGCTGCACATGATATTTCTCCCAGAGAGTTCTATTAATCCGTTTAAGGGTTTGGAAAATCCGCTCCTTATTCACCGGTTTTACCAGATAATCATCAGCATATACCTGGAAAGCTTCCTGCATGTGATCAGAAAAAGCAGTGAAGAAGACTATTTTTACATCCTCGTCAATGAGACGAATTGAACGGGCAACTTCCGTGCCTTCCATGTCCGGAAGCTTGATATCCAGAAACAACACGTGAACCTTTAACCGGCAGTGCTTTTCCAGAAGTTCGCTGCCGGTAGCTGCTTCGCCTGCCACCTGGAAAGATGGGTGTTCATCCAGGAGCACCCGCACAGCCTTTCTCATATATTCATCATCATCACAGATCAGAGCCTTCCAGATTATTTTGTTCACCCCTTTTTATGGCTATACGGAAAATAGTAAGGTGGTCTGAACTGGTGTCAACCTCTATTGTACCGCCATTTTTTTTCAGCATATTTCTGGTGATATAAAGACCTATACCTCTATTTCTTTTCCCCTTGGTGGAGTAACCGGATTCAAAGAGTCTTCTGGCTGTGAAAGCACCGATAGGTGGTCCGTTATTACCCACCTCAAAAATATAATGCCTCTCTTCCTCCCTGATCTTTACTATTATTCTCCTTTCTCCCCGGGTTGATTGCAGGGCTTCAATGGCGTTATCCAGCACATTGCCTAAAATGCAGCAAAATTCAATGACCGGCATTTTAAATTTCGGCAGGCTTGTTTTGAGCTCAACCTGCATTTTGATATTATTCACTGCCGCCAGGTTGCATTTGTAGTAAAGGAGGGCATTTATAGCTGGCACCTGGGTTTTGGCAAACCAGGAAGTAACCCTGGTATCCTGAATAAGAGTGCTAATATATCTCTTGGCTTCATCGTATTCGCCGGTGTTCAAAAAAACATAAAGCACCTGCAGGTGATTGTGATAATCGTGCACCCTGGCCCGGACTTCACGGTAAATATTCTCTACCTGTTTGATTATATCTTCCTGGTTATTGCCAGCCCGGCAAATGATTCGGGGAAAGAATAATAACAAAAGCATTATGCATATAAAAAAAACATTGTATTTGAATGCAGTTATGGATGGCAGGCCCTCCCCGGGATATGCAGGTTTAAATAAGAACAAAAAAATAATTACAAACCAGAGCATTAATTTCACCAGCGCAAGATTGGCATTGATCCGCAACTAAACACCTCCCTCCCCTAACAGCAATTTCCACCTTTTAGTATAACTTCGCCAGTTCATACCATATTCCTCCAGTTAACTGGCAAAAAACAGTTGTCTTACCTCAAGGTGTCCACCACCCTGCTGACAGTTACTACCATTAATAGTATTTATGCCCTAATATGATCTTCCTCTTTTATCTACATGGCTGACCTTTATTCCTGCAAAAATGAGGAGGATTCAGACATCTTTCAGGTTGTTAAAAAGAAAAGCCCCGTGAACCGGGGCTCATTCTTCAAAAATCACCATTTTCCTCTGGCTGAATGGGACACAGATACATGGCACCTGCACGGTTGAAAAGTCTCATCCTGTCCAGAACTTCATTGAATGCTGCTGCCGGTTCCCAGGAATATATAGATTTCTGCTTCACCGGCCCCACTTCTCTGACTGGTGTTGAAGGAGGTAGCTGGGCCATTTCCCGGGCCCGGTTGATTGCCTTTTCCAGTCCACCCAGCTCAGTTACCAGCCCATGCTCTAAGGCCTGCTGACCGGTCCAAACCCGACCACCACCAATTCTATCAACTTCTTCTCGCTCCATATCCCTGCTCTTAGCCACCCGCTCCAGGAAAACGTCATAAGTTCTCTGTATCCTGTCCCAGGCCTTCTGTCTTTCCTCTTCAGTATATGGACGTCCGGGATAGTTATAGAGAGCATTTTCTCCCCGGCTTAAGACCTCCCGGTTGAAAAGGAGCTTATCCAGAAGACCGGCATTCACCAGTTTACCTCCCAGAACACCTATGGAACCGGTGATGGTTCCCGGTTGGGCCATAATGGTGCTGGCAGGTGTAGCTATATAATAACCGCCGGAAGCCGCCACCGAGCCCATGGAAACAATGAGTGGTTTCTTTTCAGCAACTTTGCCAAAAGCCTGGGCCATGGCCTCAGAAGCAGTGGCAGATCCACCTCCTGAATCAATAAAAACAACTACAGCCGCTGCCCGCCGATCTTTTAGTATTTTTCTGGCCTGGGTTGTAATTGTTAAATCACCGGCTGTGTTATCGGTGAGAAAAGGGATGGGAAAAGGAGGTCTAAAAGGTGTTCTCTTGCTCTCCCCATCTACAATTGACCCTTCAACTCGCAGCAGAGCCACGTACGAACCTGGCCTGGGCAGGGGGAGTTTTTTAATTTTCTTTCTCCCTTCACTCCAGCCATTGATTACAACTGGTTTTTCTTCTGTCCCCAGATAAACCGGTAGATCCTCCCGGCTCACAATATCATCGATAAGGCCTGCTTCAGAGGCCTCTAAATCCGTGTATGGACTCCCGTCTATCAGTCTTTCTGCACCTTCTTCATCAACACCTCTGCTTAAAGCTATAGCCTCCTTGAACTGCTGATAATTGCTATCTAAAAGCCAGTTGGTCATCTCCTTTACCTCTTCTGACATGTCCTCCCGGGTAAAGCGATCCCCGGCTGACTTATAAGGACTGATCTGCAAAAGGTCAAACTGAATACCCCATTTCCTGAGAGCCTGGGCCATGAAAACAAAACTCTGCACCAAACCAAGGGGATTAACTGACCCTCCTTCCTGCAGGAGTATCCTATCAGCAGCACTGGCCAGATAAAGATTAGCATTGTCAAAATTACTGGTCCAGGCAATAACTTCTTTGCCATTCGCCCTTAATTCCTGAACCATATCCCGAAGAGATTGCAGCTGAGCAAAGGACATCTTCAAATAGCAGAGATGGAGTATTACACCCTTAACCCGGGAATCCTGTCCTATGGTCCGAAAATTCTGGGAAATTTCCTTGAGACTGGGCTTGGGCCGGGAAAAATATCTGTCCAGAAAACTTGCTGGTGGTGGAGCAATTTCCGGATATTCACCCTGCAGGGTAAAAATAATATAATCCGGCACCCGGCGCATACCACAGGAAACGTTGTTAAAACCTCTAAGTAAACAGCGTAACCAGTAAATAAGATATCTTATCATAACTTCTCCTCCTTATCTCATGCATTAATAATAATTTCTCAAATATTGCCTGAGTTCCTCTTTTTATTGAGGTTTTTTCCCGGTTGTGGACTTCCCCTTCTTTTTTTGATAAAGTATTAAAAGGTGATGTTCATGTTATTAACCTCCCCCAGGTGGAAAGACATATTAGAAAAAATCCCACCAGCAGTGCTGCAGGTCATCAAAAAACTGAAAAGTCATAATTACCAGGCTTACCTGGTTGGCGGAAGCCCCCGGAATTTGCTCCTGGGTCAAAATCCTCAAGACTGGGACGTGGCCACAGATGCTCTTCCTGAATGCATTGAGAACCTTTTTCATCGCACTACTCCTCTGGGTAAAGAATTTGGCACTATTCTTGTACACCTGGAAGAATGGCACATTGAAGTAACCACTTTTCGCCGGGAAGGAGCTTATTCTGATGGACGTCATCCCGATGAAGTTGACTTCATTCCTCGAATTGAAGAAGATCTGGCCCGACGGGATTTTACCATAAACTCTATAGCCCTGGATCCCATCAGTAAAAGGCTAGTCGATCCCTTCAATGGGCGAAAGGATCTGGGCAAGAGAATAGTTCGGGCCGTGGGGATCCCCCGGGAAAGGTTTGCAGAAGATCCTCTGCGCATGCTCAGGTTCTTCCGCTTTCAATCAGCCCTTGATTTCCGAGGCCACCGGCAAACTTTTGCAGCTGTTGAACCTGGCCTAATAAAAGTTGTTAGTCCGCAGCGCATACAGTTTGAATTCAATGAACTGCTGCTGGGCCCCCGGCCAGATCGGGGCTTACAGGGTATGGCAAAAACTGGACTCCTGGAAACCATAGCTCCGGAATTCAAAACTCTGGAGGATGTCCCCAAAGTGCTGGAGCACCTCATAAAAAGCACCCAGGCTGTAAAACCTGATTTGCACCTGCGCTGGGCTGCCTTTCTCCATGACCTGGGCAAAGGTGCTACTATGAAAAGAACTGCAAAAGGAGTGCAATTCCACGGTCACCATAAGGTCAGCGTTGAGATGGCCAGGGAAATATTAAAGAGACTGGGCATGCCCAGGTCCAGAAAGGAAAAAATTCTCCATCTTATCAACTGGCATATGTTTGAATGCGATCCTAGATTTAGTTATTCAGCTTTAAGGCGTCTTATCAAGAAGGTTGGCCCCGAAAACATTGAAGATCTTTTAGAACTGCGTCGGGCTGACATTATAGCCAGTACTGAACGTTTTGACCTGGCCTGGAAAAATTTCTCCCTGTTCCGTGAGCGCATCAAAGATATCCTGGCAGAAGAAAGAGTATTCTCCCTGAAGGATCTGGCTATTGATGGCCATGACGTGCAAAAACAGCTGCAAATATCTCCTGGCCCCCAGGTAGGAGAAATACTGGAGGAAGTTATGGACTGGGTTCTGGAAGATCCCCGGCGCAACAACCGGGAAGAGCTCTTAGAATACCTGCAAGAAAACTTCAAGAATCAATAAATTTAATATAAATTTGAAAAATGACGAATTACCGGCCTATTATTGAAATTTTCGTCATTTTTTGTTATAATTGGTCTAGAAATTGTCACCTCTTTTCCCAGTGGCAGGAAATTGTCTGAATAATCAGTATCCATGGCTGCAACTAAGTCGACTTTATAAACAATTATTAGCATGGGAAAATGAATAAGTTAATATAATTAATTAGGCCGGATTATGGGCTAAAGTAAATCCAAATCGGCCTGTTTTTAAAGGGATATGTTCTTAAAACCTCCAACTTCCTGGACCCTGGAATACTGGCGGTCCCATAACTGGTAGGTTTTATATATATGTACTACTTTTAATTGTCCCGTATTTTTCTCAAGCAATGAAAAATATCAGAAAGGAGGTTACACTCGTGAAGGCGAAACAGTTAATAGCTTCAACTCTCTTAAGGGAAGGCTTGCGGTATGTTGAAAAGGATCCAGAAAAAAACATACCCCGGCTGATCAACTGGGCAGATAAGATTGCCGTGAAGGAAAGACACAAAAACTACGTCAAGGCTGTCCGGGAAATCTGGGAGGACACAGAGAGCAACTGGCATGGTTTCATGCAGAGACTTATAAAAGAGGTCAACCCTAACGTCCAGAAAAAAACCCTCATCAATTTCCTGGTAAATACATCTTTACAAGGCATACCTCTGGCAGATAAAATGGAAGAAAAGCACAGCTGTCATATCCCCTGGGCTGTGCTCATGGATCCCACAGCTGCCTGCAATCTGAATTGTCTGGGTTGCTGGGCAGAGCAATACAATTCTTCTGATGAGCTGTCTAAGGAGACACTGGACAGGATAATAAATGAGGGCAAGGAACTGGGCACCTACATGTACATCTATTCAGGTGGCGAACCCCTGCTGAGAAAGGGTGACTTGCTTGACCTGGCAGAAAAGCACCCTGAATGCATGTTCCTGGCTTTCACCAACGGGACTCTCATAGATGAGAAACTGGCAGAGGAACTGGCCAGGGTTGGTAACTTCGCACTGGCCATTAGCATTGAAGGGTTTGAAGAAAAGAATGATCTGCGCAGAGGTCAGGGAACCTTCAAAAAAATTCTTGAAGGCATGGAGTATCTGAAAAAACATGGCGTTATTTACGGATTTTCCACCTGCTATCACAGTAAAAATGTCTATGAGGTGGGTTCTCCTGAATATCTGGACTATATGATTGAAAAAGGTTGCATCTTCGGCTGGTACTTTACCTACATGCCCCTGGGTAAAAATGCTGACCTGAGCCTCCTGGTCTCCCCAGAACAGCGTAAGCATATGCGCAACTTCGTAAAGGAAAGCCGCAACCATAAACCAATCTTCACCATCGATTTCTGGAATGATGGAGACCTGACCCAGGGTTGTATTGCTGCCGGCAGGCATTTTCTGCATATCAATGCCCGGGGAGACGTTGAACCCTGTGCTTTTATTCATTATTCTAACGTCAACATCAAAGAAACAAGCCTGGTTGAAGCACTGCAGTCACCATTGTTTATGGAATATTACCAGAACATGCCTTTCAATGACAATCACCTGCGTCCCTGCCCCCTGCTGGACAATCCGGATATGCTGAAAGGGATGGTTATGCGCTCTGGAGCCTGTTCTACCCAGTTGAAGGACAGAGAATCGGTACAAGAACTGACTGACAAATGTCAGGAAGCTGCCCAGAACTGGGGAAAGCTAGCTGATGAAATATGGCAGGGAAGAGAGAAAAAACCTATCTTTGCCAACAAAAAAGAAAAGATTATGAGGTGACTTGGTGGAAAAAATCTGTGCAATAATACCAGCTTATAACGAAGAACCGAGAATTTCTGCAGTTATGGACGTGGTGACTGAAGTTCAATATCTCCATAAAATTATTGTGGTAGATGATGGGTCTGATGATGAAACCGGTAAAGTCGCAGAAAGATACCCTGTACAGGTCATCCGTCATGATAAAAATCTAGGCAAAGGAGCAGCCCTGGAAACCGGGCTAAGAGAGACTGGAGATGCTGATTATTATCTTTTTCTGGATGCTGACCTCATCAACCTCCGAGAAGAACACCTTTCAACCCTCCTGAACCCATTAAGAGAAAATAATAAAGTCAGTATGTCCATAGGTCTCTTCCAGGGTTCACAAATGCACGTGCACCTGGCTCAGAACATATTCTCCATACTCAACGGGCAGAGAGCTATAAGCTATGAACTTGCAAGAAAACTGCCAGACCTTACCTGGGCCCGCTTTGGTGTGGAAATACTCCTGACCCGCTATGCTCAGATGATAGGAGAAGGGATAGAATGGGTTCCCCTCTACAACATTACGCACTGGACAAAAGAGCAAAAATTTGGCTTTGTCCACGGCTTCCAGTACCGGCTGCAGATGTACCATGAATGCTTAAAATGCCTGGCCACGTACAAGAGGAGGTTGAGCCCAATTCTTGAGAGCAGGGAGAGCAAGTAAATAATATTTTTAGGCAAAGAAACCAGCAAAGCTGCTGGTTTCTTTACTCCTTATTAAAGAATTCTATTTGGACCCAATCATAAATGTAACTACCAGCCTCTCTCAGCCATCCTCTCTTCCGGGGCCAGTTCTCCCAGTTCAATACCGGCCATGGCCATACCCAAACCTTCAGATATCCGGGCTAGAACATCTGGTTTGTCATAATTCCTTACGGCCTCCACAATGGCTTCAGCCCTGATTTTAGGCTCGGCTGATTTAAAAATTCCTGATCCTACAAATACCCCATCACAACCCAGCTGCATCATCATTGCTGCATCTGCTGGTGTGGCAATTCCCCCAGCAGCAAAGTTGAGAACCGGCAACTGTCCCTCCTGGGCAACCATCTCAACCAGATGCAGGGGGGCCTGCAGCTCTTTCGCTTTTGTTGCCAGTTCATCCTGTCGCATAGTTGTCAGTTCTCTGATTTGAGAATTAACCATTCTTATGTGACGAACTGCCTCAACAACATTGCCAGTACCAGGTTCTCCCTTGGTTCTAATCATCTTTGCTCCTTCACCAATTCTCCTCAGAGCTTCCCCCAGATCCCGGGCACCACAGACGAAAGGAGTCTGAAATTCCCTCTTGGCCACATGATAGCTTTCATCAGCCGGTGTTAAAACCTCACTCTCATCAATATAATCCACTTCCAGGGCCTCTAAAATCTGGGCTTCCACAAAATGGCCGATTCTGATCTTGGCCATTATGGGAATGGAAATAACACTTTTAATTTCTTTTATGATGGTGGGATCGCTCATCCTGGCTACCCCGCCATCCTTGCGGATATCCGCAGGCACCCTTTCTAAGGCCATTACTGCCACAGCACCTGCTTCCTGGGCAATTTGGGCTTCTTCTGGCGTGGTGACATCCATTATGACACCACCCTGCAACTTCTCATTGATCTGGGGATTTTTCATAACTTTCATTCCTCCTTGTATTGGCAAAATAATGTTTCTGTGCTATAATATTGTATGGGTACAATACTAGGGAACACCCGGTTGTTTACGTACAATTTTAGCTTATAAGGGCATTATTGTCAATGAAAGGGCGATAAAATGAGTAAAAATCCCATTGAATCGATACAATTGCCTAGCAATGCTCCCATACCCCTTTACCTGAATCTGTATGGTCAACTCAAAGACCTCATAGAAAATGGCCAGCTGGAATCAGGAAGCAAGCTTCCCTCTATAAGAACCATGGCTAAAAATCTTCAGGTAAACACAGTTACAGTCATAAAGGCTTATGACCTCCTGGAAAGGGAAAACCTGGTCAAAAAACATGTGGGGCAGGGAACCTATGTCAGTCCGGGCACGTCTTTTGAAGAAGCCCTGGAGGTAGAACAGGATGTGCCAGGCCTGGAAGACAGACCTGATCAAGCAAAAACCTATAACTTTGCCAGCCTTTCTCCATCGCCGGAATTATTCCCTGTGGCTGAAATCAAAGAATACATGAACAGAGTCCTGGAAAAAGACCGGGGCCTGGCCTTCAGCTATCAGGAGAGTCAGGGCTATCTGCCCCTGCGGAAGACTCTTTTAAAACCACTGCAGGAGAATGGCATTCATACCAGTGAAGACAAAATACAAATCATAAGTGGTGGTCAGCAGGGCATAGACATCATTGCCCGGGTGCTCTTAGAATTTGGCCATTGTGTTCTGGTGGAAGAACCTACCTACCCTGGCGCTCTGGCAGTTTTTCAGGGCCGGGGAGCTCAGGTAATGAGTATTTCCATGGAAAAAGATGGGGTTAACATGGATGAGCTGGAAGAAAAGTTGAAAAAATTTAAGCCCCGGTTTTTCTATGCCATGACTAATTTCCAGAACCCTACCGGCTGTACCTATTCATCAGAAAAGAAAAAACAGCTTCTGGAACTGGCTCAAAAACACAACTTCTATATACTGGAGGATTCGTACCTGGAAGAACTTGATTATTCTCCCTTTCTGGGAAATAAAACTCCGGTCAGCCCATCTCTTAAGAGCATGGACCGGCAAGAACGGGTTATCTACCTTAAGAGCTTTTCCAAGATATTGATGCCTGGCCTGCGCATAGGTTTTCTGGTTCTCCCTGAACCTTTAAAAGCTGGGGTGCTGAATGCCAAACATGCTGCGGATATTTCAACTTCCGGTCTCATACAGAGAACCCTTAAGCTGTACCTGGACAGCGGCAGATGGAAAAATCACCTGAACAAAATTAAAAAAGAGTACTTTCAACGCTATGAAATCCTGAGAGATTTTCTCAAATCTCAAGAAGAGTACCTGGACTTTTATGATCCCTGTGGAGGACTATCCTTCTGGGCCAGGCTCAAAGTAAATATGAGTTCTGATCAACTGGCAGAACAGGCCAGAATCCGAGGAGTTAAGATTGCCTCCGGTGCCCATTTTACCTCCTACAGCAAACCAAATCCCTTTTTCCGGCTAAGTTTTGCTGGCATCAACTGTCCAAGAATAAGAGAAGGAACTGCAATTCTCAAGGAAATTCTGGAAAATTACAGTTCCTTCCCTGACGAGTACACACCTTTAATCTAGAAAACCCCGCCCTCTTCCGGGGTTTTTTTTATTGTTTCAATGGCTTGCTGGCCGGTGAATTTTGCACCAGGATAATATTTTGAAAATAATCGGTAGTCACCCCTCTAGTGTGGTACTGAAGGAAAAACAGTTCCTCCTGGAAGGGTGATTCTTCACTTGTAAGGCGAAAAAGGGTAACTTCATGCGGTGTTAAACTGTAAAAGGCCTCCCTATTTTCAATCCATTCTGTGCTATAACTCAGTGTTTGGTAGGAGGGAAATTCCAGTCGCTCACAGTTCTCATATATGAGCAAAAATGTTAAAACCCTATCTTCCCAGGGAGAATCAGGGCCAGCCAGGAGAGAAGCAAGCCAGTTTACCTGCCGCCACTGTCGCTGCAATACATGGCTGCTCCCCCACTGGGCAAGAACTTTCCCCCGGTGCAATTGAGAAGATATGCGAAGAAAATTTTCATAGCTAATCCGCTCCCGCAAAATGTTTTGCTGAACACCAGCTTTGCTCCAGATAGAAAAAGCATTGACAATATTATCTACAATCAGGGCAAATTCTTCAGAGTTTTCTCCCAGGAAGCGGTTGTAAAGGTGAGGATGTACTTTCATCTCCTCCTTGATGGTTGTAAAGAGGAGACTCACCAAAACCCTGACCTCCCTGCTGTAAATATCATCTCCCTGCAGATCTTTAAATTCTGTGTACAGATTTTTTAACCTGCGAATACTGGCGGATATCTGCATGGGCGGATCTTCTTTTGGCAGTAGCTCATGAAGGTACATAAGAGGCAAGGTAAAAGGGACTTCCATATCTATGCCAATTATTTCAATCCGGTCCTCCTGAGGCAGATTCCTGTTAAATTCCCGTATTGATAACCACTTCTCATATTGATCAACGGTCCACCAGGAGGTCCCCTGCAGGTGAGTGAAAACCATATCCAGGATTTCCCTGTCACCTTCCTGCACGAATTTATTGAGATACCTCCCCAGGGCATAACCACCTTCAACCAGATAATACCTAACCTGGGCCTTCTCATGGAAGGATTTTAAGAAGGCCAGATCAATAGCTCCATTTATGGCAACCCCGTGACCTTCCCCAATCAGGAAAATATGATGCTGCTCCAGTTCTTCTGTGGTGAGATGAAAATCAAGCTCATCATCTTCCAGTTCCAGGACCATCATATTCTGACGTAAAAACTGAATTTCCTGTCGCCCCACCCTTTCCAGGAAGGAAACAGCACACACCTCTAGTGTCAAAAGAAACAGCAATACCAGTACGAGAATCCCGGACCTTTTACCCATAGTCATCGCCTCTGGTCAATTATTTTGCTGAATTTCTCCCCTTCCCCAAAACCTTTGTGTAAAGCTTTTTCATTAGCCTCCTGCCATTGAGCTGGAACCCGCTGCTGGATTATTTTCTCTACCTGCTCCAGATTAATAGGTAGAATGCCGGTAGCCAACAAAGCACCCAGAAGAACTATATTTTCTGCAATTGCTGCGCCACTCTCCCTAGCCAGCTCAAGAGCATCAACATAAAGGAAATTTGCTGTCAGATCCTCTATGGCCTTAATTATTTCCTTCTGATCAGGGTACTCAACATCCATAGTGCTGACTGTAATGGGCATTATTCTCCTGATGCTGCTCACAATCCAGGTTTCTTCGGAGGCATATCTTAAAGCTCTATAGGTTTCTCCCAGCTCCAGGCCCAGAAGCAGTGAAGCTTCCCCAGGAGAAATGAGGGAAGAATAAACCTGACCAATCCTCACATAACTTATAACATTGCCACCCCGTTGAGCCATACCGTGTACCTCGCCTACATGTACGGTATGCCCTACCTCATTTGCTGCCTGGGCCAGAATATGAGCTACCAGAAGTGTTCCCTGGCCACCAACACCGGTGATTACTATATTATGAACCACCTAATCCACCTCCTCTATAGCACCTGCAGGACAGACCTGAATGCACACGCCACAACCGTTGCAAAGCCCGGAGTCGATATGCACACTTTCCCCTACCCGGTAAAAAGCCGGACAAGCAAAATTCTTGAGACATACATAGCACTGTGTACACTCTTCTTCCTGTATTCGGCAAACATTTATAGGGGTCCCCTCTTTCTTCTTCTGCCGGTTAAGCATGAGTATACAGGGACTCCTGGCAATCACAACAGCCGGTCCTGCAAATTCCAGGGCTTTCTTAACAACCTCCTGGGCTTTCTTTAAATGGCCAGGATCAATTACTTCTAAATAATCCACGCCCATTCCCCGAACCACTTCTTCAACTGCCACCGTTTTATAATTTCCGGGCAGGGAAATGCCTGGGTGGGGTTGGTGGCCAGTCATGGCTGTAGTGCTGTTATCCATGATGATAAGGGTAACGTTGTGCTGATGGTGAACTGCATTTATGAGGCCGGTCATGCCGCCATGAAAAAAGGTTGAATCACCTATGAAAGCTACGACCGGCTGTTCTGTAGCCTGGGCAAATCCTCCAGCAGCACCAATGCTGGCTCCCATGCTCAAGAGGTAATCGGCAGCAAAAAATGGAGGGCCACAGCCCAGACTGTAACAGCCTATATCACTGGAATATACAGGCTTCACCTTACCTCTGGTAAATGATCGCAGGGCCCGGCCCACAGCATAATAGGTGTGCCGGTGGGCACAGCCGGGACATAGAACAGGGGGCCGAACTGGAATATTCAGCTGTCCTTCCTTGAGAGCAGGAGGTTTTTCTCTCCCCTTTTCTTTACAACCTAGGGCCTTTTCCACAGCTTCCCGGACCATGCTGATATGATATTCATATAGCCGCGGTAAGTACCCATCATTCTTGCCCAAAATCTCCGACTTCACACCTCTTCTGGCTAAGAGAGCTGTAATCTCATTTTCCATCAACGGTTCCAGTTCCTCCACGATGAGAATCCGGTCCAGGTCACGGGCAAATCTGATTATGAGTTCCTCCGGCAGGGGAAAACTGAAACCAAGGTTCAGGAGATGGGGTTTGTCTTCACACCTCTCCTGCACTTCCCGGGCATAAGCTGCACCTACACTGCTGGCAATTATTCCAGTTTTACAGTTGCCGGGAACAATAGTATTGTAAACGCTCTTTTCTGCTATGGCTTGTGCTTTTTGCAACCTCTCTAAAAGCTTCTCATGCCGTATTCTGGCATGACCGGGTATGAGAACAAAACGCTGGGGATCTGGTTCAAAAACACCTTTTACCTTTCCTTGCCTGAGCGCACCCAATAAAACCGGTCCCCGGGTA
>PUNT01000199.1 GCA_003551905.1 Halanaerobiales bacterium | reverse complement strand
ACGCTCTAAACCCATATCCGACTTGATTTCAGAATGGAATTGTTCACATGTTCCATGGTCATGGTATAACTCTATCACGGTTTTCTCATCGACTTCCAATGAAGTCCGGTATGTTTCTACTTCAAGGGAGGGGAAGAGAAGACGTTGACCATCGGCTGTGATGGTTCGTTTGATCACTTTGAAGAAAAACGAACATGTTCTTTGATCCCTTTAGTAGAGCGATAGACGGAGCCCACATACACCTCTTTCCCCGGGCGTTCTTCTGAGTGTTCACCGTGTTTTTGGCAGAGAACTGTTGGCCTGATGACAAACTCGGGGTTTCTAGGTAAGTGTGTTCTGGCCTTTGCGTTGTAGTGCTAGTATTGAATTACACATGGCCCGGACAGGATAATCATCCCGGCCATTGCCTCGTTTGTATTACAGTTTTCTCATCAGTTCCTCATCCGGTATGTACTCCATTTGCAGAAAAAATCGTTCTAAATCATCTAGTTCTTTGATTTCGGGATAATCAAACAACTTTTACTGCAGTATAACAGCCATAGGTGGTCCTCCTTTTGTTTTTCGGGGCATATCTCTATTATACCATAGAGATGAAGGAGGATCACCTTTTTTGTGTTATCTGATAGTGTCAAATAGTTCTTGACAATTTTTGAAGAATGGATATATAATTATAAAGGTCTTTCAAGAATAATCTCAGGAGGAGAACTTTATGAGACTTCGTAAGATGCCAATTAGCGCAGAGAAATTTTTTACCACCAAGGGATTGGTATGCCCATTAATAATGATATCCCCACCTCTTGAGAGAGTTCTCAAGCAGAAATTCATTCAATTCTAAAGTAATCCAACCGTGGAGGATATCACCTCCACGGTTTTTATGTTAATCAATTTTTAAAAGCCATGGAGATTCTATTCATGGTTTTTATTATTTTATCGGAGTGATGGTTATGAAACGCATATATACATATCTCAAAAAATTTAAATGGTTTTTTATAGTTAGCATACTGGCCATGCTCATGGGCATCGGTCTGGATATGCTAATTCCCCAGATTCTCAAAATATTGATTGATGACGTTATAATTGCTGGACAGTTGCACCTTTTAAATATAGCTTTACTATCTATTGGTCTTATTACCATAAGCCGATGTGTTCTGGGGTATACCAAGGAATACCTCTGTGATTATGGCAGCCAGAAAGTTATTGAAGACCTGCGTCATGACCTTTTCAATCACTTACAAAAACTCTCTTTCAGTTTCTATGATGGTGTAAACACAGGGGAATTGATGTCCCGGATGCGGGAGGACGTTGATAATATCTGGCAGGCTATTTCCTATGGGATCAGGCTGTTTGTGGAAGAATGTCTGTACTTTCTAGTAGCTGCTATTATTCTCTTTTTGATCAACTGGAAACTGGCTCTCCTGGCCATGAGTATTATGCCCCTCATCGCCTTTATTGCCATCAGGTTGGAAAAAGAGATAGGAGCAGTATTCGGCAAAATAAGTGATGAGGCTGCCAGAATAAATACTACTGCCCAGGAAAATCTGGTAGGAGCGCGCCTGGTAAAAGCTTTTGGCCGGGAGAAACATGAAATCAAGAAATTTTTAGATCGCAATGAAAAGAGCTACCGGCTGAAGCTACAGCAGGCAGGTGTGTGGCGTAAGTACTTCCCAACAGTGGAGTTATTAACTAATGTTGTAATAGTTATGACAACAACTGCTGGCGGTTATCTGGTGATCAGGGAGGAGCTTTCAATAGGCAACCTGGTAGCCTTTGCTAATTATGTAATGATGTTGATATGGCCAATGCGGATGCTGGGTTGGCTTACCAACATACTGGCAGAATGCCGGGCCTCGGTAAAGAAGGTGGAGAGGTTGTTTAAGGTAGAGCCAACCATAAAAGATCCTGAAAACCCGGTAACCCCCAGCAAAATATCCGGCCGGGTGGTATTTGCCAATGTTTCATTTGTCTGTAACGGGGTAACAATACTGGATAGCATTAACCTGGAAGCCAGCCCCGGAAACACAATAGCCATAATGGGCATGACCGGTTCCGGCAAGAGCTCCATAATTAATCTCATGGGCCGCTACTATGATTGCACTGGCGGAAATATCTATATAGACGGTGTTGATGTTAAAGACTGGTCCCTGAATGAACTCCGCAGGCATATTTCTGTTGTCATGCAGGAAACTTTCCTGTTTTCTGATACCATTGAGGCCAATGTCCTTTTTGGTTCAAGAAAAGGTTCAAGAAAGGATATAGAGATTGCCCTTAAGGATGCAGCCATAGATGAATTTATTGCTGAACTGCCAGTGGGTCTGACAACTGAAATTGGCGAGCGGGGCATAGGCCTCTCAGGAGGGCAAAAGCAACGCCTGGCTATTGCTCGAGCTCTGCTGCGGGAATGCAAGATCTTAATCCTTGATGATGCTACCTCCAACCTGGATATGGAAACAGAGTACGAGATTCAGAGAGCATTGAAGCGAAAAAAGGGCATAACCAAATTTATCATTGCCCACAGGATATCTGCAGTAAAGGATGCCGATGAAGTACTGATCATCGAAGAAGGACGGATAGTTGAACGGGGAACACATCAGCAGCTCATGAACAGGGGAGGACGTTACTATGATATCTACCAGGAACAGTTCCAGGAGCTGATAAGTTAACAAAAAAATTTAGTAATTAAGGATAGGAGGGATAGAAGATGTCCAGCCGGATAAGAAATGATGAACAGATAAAAGAGTTTCTGAAGAAGGAGACTATTAGGAGGTTATTGTCCTACCTGAAACCCTACAAAAAGCAGGTAATAATTGTAATACTTTTGATAGGGGTGGTCACCTTTGTTGAGTTGTTGAATCCTTACTTCCTCAAGGTAGCCATTGACCAGCATATTGCCAGTGGGGATTTTCCTGGGCTTTTGCTGCTGGGCCTGGTAATGATGGTCTTAAAGCTTGTTTCCTTTCTGTGTTTTCGCAAACGAATCAAGACCATGTCTGCAGTAACCAACAGAATACTTCTGAATATACGGCATGAACTTTTTTCCCATATCCAAAAACTGCCCCTTTCTTTCTTCAATAGCCGGCCGGTAGGGAAGATACTGGCCAGGGTAATTGGTGATGTTAATTCACTGAGTGACCTCTTTGCCCACAGTGT
>PUNT01000138.1 GCA_003551905.1 Halanaerobiales bacterium | reverse complement strand
TGTGGATAACTAGGTGAATCAGCAGCAGGGAAGAGGTGCGGGAGGAGGGATACTTTTAGCTTTAGATAATTATTCGCTTCTACCAAAGGAATACCCACCTCGTTCAGCAAAGTTATCCTTACGCAACACGAGGACAACCAAATCCCCCTATAGAGGAGGCTGAAAAAGGTGGGTAAACCCACAACCATGTATATCAAGTGCCTTCGAGGCGACCAATGGCCTAAAGAACTAACAGGCCTGGACCTGGAAAAAAGGGTTACACCGCTAATTGGGAATTTTGAGGGGATTACGACCTCGAAAGGATAACCTTTTTGCCTGGAGGTAATGGGGCAGAAAATGACTAATTTAACCTTTTATTTATGTTTTATTGGAGAAATACACAAGGCAGGTCTTCGTCCTGATTGCCCATGCCCGGTTTGGGGGTACATTCTAACCAGACCACATCCCCTTTTTCCGGAACATAACTGGCTTTCATTCCATAATTCCTTTCCAGTTGGTTTTCCCCAGTTATATTCTTTATGAATGTTCTCTTCCTTTACCTGGGAAAGGAGATTGTCTAAATTATACTTATCTATTAGAGGTTCAAAAATAATTTTTCCTTTTTCAACCCTGATATTAACATTTGAGTCTTCTTCCAATAATGCTTCTTCAGCATAAGCCTTAGGTATTCTAATAGCCAGGCTATTTCCCCATTTCTGGACTTTAGAATGCATAAAAACACCTCCCCGAAGTATGGACAATGATTATACTACTCAATAAGAAGGAATTAAATATGATATTTTATACCATATGTGTCAAGTACCAGTGGGCAAATATTTTCTCAAAACCAAACTTTTAAATTGACGAGTATTCTCCAGTCTACCATCTCCAGAATAACACTGAGGGAATGCTACTGACGTCAATTATTCCAACCATTTCACATAAAGCTTTTCTCAGTTGCATAAGAAAATCACAGAAGATTTTAAATGAGCCATTGACAAATCTGTTTACCTGTTTTACAATTAACATACCTACGGTAGGTTTGTAAATAGATTGGAGGCCTGGATATGAAAGGTACCAGTGACAACAGGAAGCGGGATTTCATGGAAACAGCCCTGGACCTCTTTTACGAGAGAGGATACGAGAATACGGCCATCCAGGACATCTGCGATACAATGGGGGTGACCAAAGGAGCCTTCTACCACTATTTTGAATCGAAGGACGATATCATCATAACCATATCTAAAAACCTCGCAAACAGGACCTTTAAGATCATCAAGAATATTTTTGACCGGACGGATCTGCCTGCGGTGGAAAAGCTTAATAAAGCGGTGGAAACCATCAACGAATACAAGGTGAGAGAAGAGAAACAGCGGGCAAAAATAAAGGGTGTATTCGACAACGATCAAAATCTGAAACTACAACAGAAAATATTTACCTCCATCAAACAGGAGGCGCAGGTTTTATTTGAAGGGCTTATCAATACCGGCGTAAGGGAAGGAACCTTTGGCGACCCTGTCGATTCCCGGGAAATGGCCGATTTACTCATTAATACCATCAATGTTTTAAATTCCTCCGTCCATGAACTGGTTGATGCCTTTTATGCCGGGGATAACAACCTTGATTACCGGGAGTTTATGCAAAAGCTGGAGGAAAAAGTGTGGTTTTACGAGATAATGCTGGCCCGACTCCTGCAGCTGCAGAAAGGTTCCATCGATTTGCGATCTTCTTATTTGAAAAGATTCAGGCGTAAGTAGGGATTATTTTTTCAGGCGCGCATACCTTCGGTAGGTATGGACTGTTATTACAAAGGAGGCTGCCATGCAAAAATTTAGATTCATCAAGCTGCTGGAGGATGTTACGAAGGATGATTTTCAACTGGTGGGTGGCAAGGGGGCAAACCTTGGCGAGATGCTCGGGAAAAATCTCTCCGTTCCCGACGGATTTGTACTGCTGACCGGTGCATATCAAAAATTCGTGGCGGAAAACAATCTGCCTAAAGATATTAAAAACCTGCTGCAAAAGGTAAAAGAAAATGGGGCCGGGGATATCAAAAAAGTTACCGAAGAACTGAAAGAACTCTTCCAGAAGGGAGAGATACCCGAAGAAATTAGAGAAGAAATCGTTGCAGCTTATGAAGAATTGGGCGCACCGCATGTGGCGGTCCGTTCCTCGGCCACCGCAGAAGATCTGCCGGGGGTTTCTTTTGCCGGTCAGTATAGCACTTATTTAAATATCAAAGGGGAAGAAGAGCTCTATGAAGCTGTAAAAAACTGCTGGGCTTCCCTGTGGAATGAAAGAGCCGTCTCTTATCGGGCCCGTCAGGGTATTGGCAGTAAGGATTTGGCTCACGGAGTGGTGGTCCAGAAGCTAATTGACTCGGAGAAATCGGGGATATTATTTACAGCCAACCCGGTTAACGGCCGCAGGGACCAGGTTTCTCTCAGTTCATCCTGGGGTCTTGGCGAAGCGGTTGTCTCCGGCGAAGTCGAGCCTGACCAGTGGGTAATCCACAAGAAAAGCGGCCGGGTAATAAGCGAATATATTGCCGTTAAGAAAGTGATGACGGTAAGGAAAGAAGGTGGCAGCGAGCTTGCCGGTGTTGAAGAGCACAGGCAAACAGAGGTTACTTTAAATGAAGAAGAAAGAAATGAGCTGCTTAAGCTCGCCCTGGACGTTGAAGAATACTTTGGCTTTCCCCAGGATATGGAGTGGGCTTTTGAGGGAGGCCGGTTTTACCTGGTCCAGACAAGGCCCATTACCTCTCTTTTTCCCATCCCCGATCCACCCGGTGATGAAGATGAATTGCGTATCTATGCCAACATCAACATGGCCTGGCAGGCGGTCAAGGATCCCTTTACCCCGCTGGGGATCGATCTTTTTGAAGATCTGACCAGGGACCTGGTGGCAAAGCTCAGCCGGAGCAAGCCAAAAGAAGAGCTTGACCTGTGGTGGTTCCATAACCTGGCCGGCAGGATGTTTATTGACATGACCGATCTGCTAAAAGTAGAGCGGGTTCAGAAAAGATTAAGACAAAAATCAGTTGACCCGCTGGACAGGGAGCCGATGACGACAAAGGCACTGGTACTGGTTGCGGAGCAATACAAGGACGAATTGATGGCCGGCGACAGGAAAAAGCCAAACATGAGAAAGTTGATCCATCCCAGATCGGTGGCCCTGTTGTTCAAAGCAGTAG
>PUNT01000116.1 GCA_003551905.1 Halanaerobiales bacterium | reverse complement strand
GCACTTCCCCACCAACCGACCTTTCCACCTACACTACAACCGAACCCGACCTCCGCATAAAATGGAAAGCAACTGTCCCCGAAAACACAACTCTAACCATTGAAACTGCTGTAACAGATAGCGATACCGAAAATCCAGGTGAAGGCGACTGGGTAGAGCAAACCAATGGGGAACTAATAACAGGATTACCTGCCGACCTTACAGGGAAGTATCTTTATACAAGAGTTAAAATGACGAGTGATGGAATGGCGACTCCGGAACTCGACTGGCTTTCAATATTTGAGGATGATGGAAGCCCTTACGCTTTTTGCTATGTTGAATTTGATGACAGGTTTAAGGTGGTCAATAGTAGCGGGGAAGTGGAGTTTGAGGGCGTGGAACCGGGGGAAGATTTGCCTTACAAAGTTTACACTTACAAATTAAACTCCCCTTACCAGCATGTGTTCGAAACCGAGGGAACTGTCACAGTAGTTGACCAGGATGTGGTAGAAAATGTAGAGGTGGGAATAGTAAGGGCATATCTAACCAACATCGGCTTACAATCCGAAATCCTCCAACCCCCCGAAGCCCGCCTAACCAACTACGGCTTACAGGTGGAAATCGGGGAAGATGAAGAACCAGAACCTCCAGAACCCGATAAGGTTTATATAAGAACAAAACCGCAAGCATCTAAAGCAAGGACAATACCCGTTCAATCGGTGGCAAGAAAATTGCCAATATAAAGGGGGGACTGTGATATGTCCCAACACGAATGCAGGCAGGAAAGGACAATACAACACCTGGAAAAAAGGTTGAGGGCTGTGGAAACCGCAGACGTGCGAGACCAGCAGAAAATCCAATCTATAGAAAAGAAGCTGGACGAGATAAAAGGTGCAATCGAGGAATCAGTAAAGCGCCCTACATGGACAGTTGCAATTATAATAACAGTCTTGTGCAGTCTGGTGGTCGGATTGATAGTGGATGGATTTTAAAAAAGGAGGCAAAAATATGACTTCATGGTTAAAGTACCGCGTCAAAATAAGATTTCAAGAAATGCTTGCTCTTATTGTTGTTATCCCGTTCTTAATATTTACCATTTTAGTTTTGTTCGGCGAAAAAGACATGGAAATATTACGAGTATATGTGCCTTTAATATCAATTATTTTGGGTGGGTATTTCGGGCAAGGCGCCATCAGGGAGTGGAAAGGCAAGGAGATTGAACCTGTTGTGGAACAAAAACAATTTAACAAGGAGGGATATAAATGATTAAAATTGCAATAGATGCTGGGCATGGGAAAGATACCTACCCGCCCAGCAAAGGTGTGCCGCAGATGGCAGAATTTGAGTTTAACAGTGTAGTTGCTGGCTATGCCAAAGAACTGGCAGAGACAAACGATTTTCAAGTTGTTTTGACTCAGCCTTTAGATGGTAATGATAGACCTTTGAGAGAAAGGACTGATTTAGCAATATCGGAGCGTGTGGAAGCTTTAATATCCATTCACGCAGACGCCCACAGTAATTCTACGGCAAGTGGTTTTTCTGTTTTTTATTGGCATGATGATAATACAGCTAAAGCACTTGCGGAAACCTGGAGCAGAGAGGCAAATAAAATATACTCGCATAGGGATAGAGGGGTACATCCTAGCAGGCCAAACCATTGGAGCAATTTCCACATTTGCCGAGTGCCGAGTACAAATCGAACACATAGATTTCCGTCAATCCTGGCAGAACATGCCTTTATGACAAACCCTAACGAGATAAGAATGTTACTTGATGATGGGTTTAGGAGGCAAAGTGCAGAAATCCTTGTCAGGGCCTTTTGTGCATGGTTTAATAAACCCTTTAGGGAGGTGGAAGAAGTGAGATATGACAATGTAGAAGATATGCCAGAATGGGCGCAACCTACGATACAAAAACTGATTGATAAAGGAATACTTAGGGGTACAGGAGAAGGTTTGGATTTATCGCTAGACATGATTAGAATTTTTGTCATCAATGACAATGCTGGCGTGTATGATTGATAAATAAATAATGAAGGGGTGATTTAGGTGGTGGAGCTGGCTTTAAATGCCGTTCAGGAAGTTATGTTTCTAGTGATAGCAGTCGCTTTACTGTACGTTATTCAGTATATTAGGGGTAAGTTTGGGGAAGAGAGATGGCAGTTAATTCAGGATATAGTTGAAGATGGGATTCTGTTCGCCCAACAGGTGTACAAGCACGCGAGCGGCGAAGAAAAGAAGGAAGCGGCCATTCAGTATATAGTGGATGGGCTGAATGAGAGAGGGATAAAAGTTACCCGCAAACAAATAAGTGGCATGATTGAAGCAGTATTGAAGCGGCTGAAGTTATTCTATGGAGAGCAGTGGCGTTAAAAGGGCGGGAATTTTCAAAAAAAAAATAAAGCCCCTCATTTGAGGGGCTTAAATTTTATCGGAACATAGACAATCTCCATAATGAATATAATACACAAGATTGACTTCTATATCCGTTACTGGGTCATATAGAGTGAATGTTTCACTTTCCCTGACCCTCAGGTGACGACATTCGCCGCATTCGCCCATGTCGCCTTCCTCACGGGTTGGGCGTAGCCCTGCGTCTACCAATGCGCCTATTTGTTCATAGTCTATTTCCATGCTAACTCTTTTCATTGTGTTTCGCCTCCTTTTTGTAATAATCAATCATTTCCCGGACAATTGACGCCCTTGAACGCCCTGTTTCTTTCGACAGCTTTTCGATATAGTTCAGCTGTCGAAGCTCCAGATACAGTTGAAACATCACTTTCTTTTGCATGTTATATCACCTCACTTCAAAATATTTGCAGATAGTCTGCAGGAGATGGTCGTAATCCCCTGCCATAGCTTCTTTCATAACCTTTTCTATGCCTTTTTCGTCCCAGCCTGCATCTTTCATTGCCTTTTCTGCTTTTCCAAGGATGGCGAAGGCGTTTCCATCTTCGCCGATTATCTTGAGAACAGGTCTCATTATTTTTCCTCCTCTCCCTCTTTTAATTTTATTGGTGGGAAGGGTTTAAAAAACCCTTCCCGCTAACAAATAACAAAAACTACTCCAAATCCAGCTCTAATTCAAGAGCTTTCTCTAATTCTAGTAGTATGTCAATTGCCAGTCCGATTTCTTCCTCTAACAGTGCGCGCCGCGCTTTTTGGAGCTCTAGTATTATCTCTTTATACATTCTTATCACCCCTTTC
>PUNT01000166.1 GCA_003551905.1 Halanaerobiales bacterium | reverse complement strand
CAAACAGTCAACAGGGATTCGGTATGGTATGGTGAAAAGGGAGTTCCACTGGTTATCATGTACCCTGATGAAGTGGCTATCAGTGCATATTGTTACTACTACATACTCATACTCTAAACCTTCAGGCACCGAGAAAGTTTCCCCAAAAATATTAAATAGTCCGTATATACCCATTGTAGGTAATTTATGATCACTGCGAATAAGCCGTATAAGGTGAATATAACCATCTTCTAAAGGAACATTTCTCCTGGAAAAATTTTACCAGTAACTTTCAGTTTCAAGCAGGAAGATATTCAGCATTTCTTGAATACTTCCTTCTGTGGAAACATTACAGGAGGAAAACCATGAAAAGAGTAACCTGGACACAGGCCATAACACTTCTAATAACCATGGGACTTTTAGTTCTCATTTTTTTTGGTTTCCTTGGCCTGCCTTTACACCTTCCCCTCCTGTTCCTGATCTTTATATCTGCTGGTCTAGCCCTGGCCAATGGCTTCTCCTGGGAGCAAGTAGAAAAAATGCTGGTTCAAGGTTTCAATCGCGCAAGTTCCATAATAATCATACTGCTGCTAATAGGTTGCCTTATTGGCATCTGGATGTCCTCAGGAACCATTCCTACCATAATCTATTACGGCCTTAACCTCATCAGCCCCCGTTTCTTTTACCTCATCTCATTTCTTCTCTGTTCTTTAGTTTCTTTTGCCATGGGAACCGGGATTGGAACTCTCAGTACTGTTGGTCTGGCACTTTTCAGCATTGGCCTGAGCCTCTCCTTGTGCTGCCTGTAGTGGCCGGGGCTATTGTTTCCGGGTCCTACTTTGGTGACAGATTCTCTCCCCTTTCTTCCATCGCTATTTTTACCGCCCATTCTGCGGAAGTAGAAGTCAGGGAAATGCTAATAAAGATGCTGGGAACTACCATACCTGCCTTTTTGTTAACTGGTTTAGCCTATTTTTTTCTGGGAACTGGGCTGAAAACTCACGTAGTTACTGGAGAATTGCCACTTCTCAGCCTTATCAAGGAAAACTTCCCAGTCTCCCCCCTGGCTTTCCTTCCTCCTTGTGTCATTATTGTTGCTGCCTTCATGAAAATGCCCACCATCCCCAACCTGGCCTCTGGATTGATCTTGAGCCTTATAATTGGTGTGATCTTAGCTCCAGGTAAAATTACCGGTCTTCTGGAGAGCATCTATCAGGGAGTGGAAATGAATACAGCTCATGAAACCTTCAATGAATTATTTTCCCGGGGTGGCATGGTGGATCTACTGGACCTCATTGCCCTGATTATCCTGGCTGCAGTTCTGGCCGGGCTTCTGGAGCATCTGGGGATCTTTCATTTGCTCCTGGAAAAACTCATTAAAAAAGCAGATCACCTGCTCAAGCTGAATGCAATCACCGCTGTATCCGGCATCTTAATGGCAGTAATAAGTTGCAATCAGCTGCTGGCAGTTCTGTTGCCGGGTCGCATCTTTTTACCACCCTTTGAAAAAGCTGGTGAAAAAGCATTGCTGGCTCGAACCCTTGCCGATACAGGCCTGGTGTTTTCTCCTCTCATCCCCTGGAATATTAATGGTATTCTCATTGTTGGGGTCCTGGGAGTAAATGTCCTGGACTTTTTCCCGTATGCTTTTCTCAACTGGCTACTACCCATCTTTACTTTAATCCTGCCCTGGCTGGCATACAATTACCGAAAATTAAGTCCCCATAATAAATAACCGGAACTCTCGCCTGCTTCATGATTTACTCCTCCTGGAGCAGTCTTTTATTTTCGGGCGATCATTAAGAATTTGTAACAGTTAAAATCAACAACACTCATCCAGCAGAAACTGCCTGAACTTGTTCCAGATTTTCCTAGTACCTTTCAACAGAAAAAACCAGTATTTCCCAGGGAATAGCCTTCAGGTAATATGCCAGGGCATTTGTTCCTCTTTAATTCCATCAACTGCCTTTGCTAAACCCCAGTCCCAGTAGATGTTTTTTTCAGCGCCCAGTTTTTCATTGATCTCATCTGGGAACTGGCCGGGGAAAGTTCCTGTGGAATAAAAAGAAGTGGTGATCTCCACTTCTTTTAGTCCTTCTATGACCTGAGATTTTCCAGGAATTAAAATGCCCGGACCTGTTTGTATACTTCTGATACTGCACTTACCAGAATCCCCACAATGATAAAAACTTTTGTAATAGAAAAAGCCAGTGACAATGGTTCAGCCAGGTCCTCTGAATAGGCAGTAATCTGGGCGAAGAATTCTTCACTGATAACTCTTCCACTGAGTATAAAAAGAATGAAAATTACACTGGTATAGATCTCAAAAATAATTTTTCCTAGACGTGATATCAGGTCCCAGGCTCCTTTTCTCAAGAGATACAAGCTATGAACAACCTGATAGATCAGGGCAACAGCAAAATAGGGGATGAAAGTCTGTAGATGTGAAATATTCAGTATGGGAACTGTAGTACTGTATTCTCCATTGGAAAAGAAGATGAAGGATATTCGTTCTGGAAATAAGATCAGAGCTAGCAAAATTATAGTGGAAAAAATCAGCCCTCCAATAATCTTAAAGGGAGAAATTGCTGCTTTCTCAGAAGGCACTTGCGGCAACTGAGCAGGGTCCCAGCGGGTAGTGAAGTCGGCAATATCCTTCTGTGAGAAAATATCTTTTTGGAATCTTTGAATCAAAGCAAATACAATTGTTATATAGCCAAAGACCATGATCAAAGAAGAATAGAGGGTGCTCAAAAGCTGAAGCAATATACTGCCTGCAGGGGCTTCACTCACAGCAAAAGAAATCATATAAGAAACGCTTATACCAATTGTCACCACCAGCAGCACTATGGATAAAACACGCACGTAGATTGGATACAGCATAGGTCCCACAAGATATTGAATGTGGGGGTTGTATTTAGCTGCCACCTGGCGAGGAGAACCAAAATCTTTGAGAATCTCGCTAATTTCTTCTTCTGTTGGGTTTTCTCCAGCCATATCATATAGAGTTGTTTTGAGTTCCAGCAAGATATCATCCCGCTGATCTACTGGCAGATACCTGCCAACTTGGAAGACATACCTTTCAATTAGATTACTCATCTCTTACATCACCTTTCTCCAGAATTCTGCTTACTACCAGGTTTATGTTGCGCCACTCCTGAATCAACAGGGCTAATGTTTCCTGACCAAAAGTTGTAATCTTATAATAT
>PUNT01000157.1 GCA_003551905.1 Halanaerobiales bacterium | reverse complement strand
TAAAAGAGGTGCAGCTTCTGTGTCGCTAAAGCTATCAGGAATTATAGCTGGTGAATATTCTGGAGCAATAATGTATTCTGCATAGCCCCCATCAGCATCCCGTCCGGTCGCCTGGAAGGATGAGCAGAGGTTCTCCCTGCCACTCAGGCAGAAATGACAATCACCACAGGAGGCGAAAAACCAGCCCAATCCTACCCGGTCATTTACATGAAATCTGCTGGCTTGTGTGCCTTTTTTTATTACCCTGCCTATAACTTCGTGTCCTGGGATAAGTGGTAATTTTCTGGGTGGAGTTCTGCCTTCTATTATATCCAGTTCAGTATGACAAACTCCACAGGTTGATACCTGAATCAGGACTTCATTCTCCCTGGGTTCCGGGGTAGGGATATTCTCTAATGATAAAATAGGGAGATTTTTTTCTTCAATTGTGAAGAGTTTCTTTAAAAGCATGGCTTTCATTTTTCTCACCTCTTTTTAAAAACTTACTTTTCAGCCAGATTAGAGATGTATATATAATTGAAAAATACAAAAATTACTTAGTAGCGAAAACAAGGAGGGGAAATAAATTTATACATTAAGCCACATGAGAGAAGCTCAGGATAACGATAAGCAAGGTATTGCTGCTCTTTTTGCAGATCTTGGCAAAGCTAGAGAAAAGCACATTCTTGTGATAAGGGATCAGGTAGCAAACCTATCAACAGAGGAGAATTTGCTCAACAAATATCAGTCAAGCAATCAGTATAATTCACAGCACTGCACCTATGGAAACATACCAGATGAAAAAGAAGAATGGAGCAAGAACACTCAGATATAATATGATTGGAGATGCTCAAAAAAAAACTTGGAGAAAAGAAATTGCTGAAAGGTTTGATATAAGAAAAGCTATAAAAACTCCCATCTCCTGATAAATTAAAAAGGATGATGGGATGTCTTTTTCTTTGTATTTCATTATATCATAATCAACAAAGAAAAGAGAATGGCGGTTTTTATTCTGTGAAATTCCTTACTGAAAATATAGTGTCTTCATATTTTTTTTAAAATAGAATTGGGAAAGTTCCATATGATAAAATCTTCCATGTTTTTTAGTCAAATCCCGGCGGAGGGAGGAAATTGTAAAAGATTTTATCAGTTAAAAAAGGTGTTATCTCTGGATAAGAAGATTCTTTTATATTATAATTATAATTGGAGGTGATATTTATGAATCATATTAAAACACTGCTCCTCATGGTGTTTCTAACCATAATATTTATCTATCTGGGAGGTCTCATTGCCGGCGATAGTGGTGTGATAATTGCCTTCGTCCTGGCACTAGCCATAAATTTTTTTGCCTACTGGTCCAGTGATCGTCTGGCAATTATGATGACCAGATCAAAACCGCTGGCAGAAGAAGAGGCCCCGGATGTTTATCGTGCTCTCAGGGAGCTTACGGCTAGAGAGAATTTGCCCATGCCCAGGGTCTATATCATGCCCACAGATCAACCAAATGCTTTTGCTGCTGGCAGAAACCCTCAGAACTCGGTAGTGGCTGTTACCAGGGGCATATTGCAAATCCTTTCATATCAGGAGTTAAAAGGTGTTCTGGCCCATGAACTGGCCCATATAAAGAACCGGGATATACTCATAAATACCATTGCTGCTGTAATGGCAGGTGCCCTGGTATTCATTTCCCGGATGGGTATGTGGGGAATGATGTTTGGTGGGTCCCGGCGTGGTGGAGGAGCTGCTGCTCTCATAAAGCTAGCCCTTCTCATATTTGCCCCTATAGCTGCTCTTCTCATCAGGATGGCTATTTCCCGGACCAGGGAGTATCAAGCTGATGCCAGTGGAGCAATGATGGCCCAGGATACAGAAGGGCTGGCAAGCGCTCTACAGAAGATGGAAAGCTACGCCCGGCGGCGACCACTGGAAATCAATGCAGCGACTTCCCACATGTTTATTGTCAACCCCCTGTCGGCAAAAAATCTGGGGAGTCTTTTCAGCACCCATCCTCCTGTACAGGAGAGGGTAAAGAAACTTCGGGATCTTTGAGAAAAAGAATAATTGCCGGCCTTCAGGCAGGCAATTATCTTTTTGCAAAATTTTTTGAGGTGGGAGATGCATGAAGAAACCTGCAAAGATATTGGTTATTCTCTGCCTTCTTCTAGCAGCAATCCTGGTCTTATATTTTAATCTGTCCCGGCCGGATCACAAAGAAGTGGAATTGCCTGATGGGAGTGAAGCTATGTTCTATGAAAAACTTGATGCTAACCGGGTGCAATGCAAGCTGTGTTTTCGAAATTGCATTATCCCTGAAGGTGAAAAAGGCTTCTGTCAGAACCGGAAGAACTCAGAAGGCAATCTTTATAACCTGACTTATTCACGTCCAGCTGCTGTGCAGGTGGACCCAGTAGAGAAGGAGCCGCAGCATCATTTTTTACCAGGAACTGATATTCTCTGCCTGGGAACAGCAGGTTGTAATTTTCGCTGTGTTTTCTGCCATAACTGGCATCTGTCCCAGAGGACCATTAATGAGACCGGCTATGATGAATATTCACCAGCACAGATAGTAGAGATGACTTTAATGCGTGGATTGCCAACCATATCATTCACCTATAATGAGCCTACTGTTTTTTACGAGTTCATGTACGAAACAGCTCGCCTGGCCAAGGAGGAAGGGATTCGAATTATTTTTCATTCCAATGGTAGTTTGAATTCTGAACCTCTAAAGAAACTTCTTCCTTATGTTGATGGAGTAACCATTGATCTTAAGGGATTTACTGAAGATTTTTACCGGGAAGCATCAAAAGCCAGCCTGAATCCAGTCTTAGAAACATTAAAGATTATAAGCCAGGAGGGGGTTTGGCTGGAGATAGTCAACCTGGTAATTCCCGGTCTGAATGATGATCCTGAAGACATTAGAAGGATGTGCCAGTGGATATATGAAAATTTAGGACCGGATGTCCCCCTTCATTTTTCCCGTTTCTTCCCTGCTTACCGTTTAACTTCAATCTCAGCTACACCGGTAAAGACCCTGGAGGAAGCTTACAGTATTGCCCGGGAAGAAGGACTTAGATTTGTCTCTATAGGTAATGTTCCCGGCCACCCCAAAAATTCCACATACTGTCCTGTTTGTGATGAAGTAATAATAGACCGGCATCACTTCACCGTTCGTGGCATAAATCTGGAAGATGGACGATGTGGTAATTGCGGAG
>PUNT01000282.1 GCA_003551905.1 Halanaerobiales bacterium | reverse complement strand
GAACAACCGGTAGAATACGAAATATTTGAGTTACATGATCCGGGAAGAATTGTTATTGATATGAGAGCTTTTACTTTTCATGACCCTCTACCAGAGGGATATTCTCTAAGAACAGGAACAGGGTTGGGATTTGAAGAGATGGGTCAGCTTAAGGAAGAACTCATCAACCTGGACAGCAAAAATCCCAGAATCATTAGAGCAGGCAATGGTAATTTGTTTGTGGAAGAGGGGTTTTATACAAATGAGGATGAGGCCAGGCAAAGATTGGAAGATTTAAGCTTAAAACTCCCGGAGGTCCTGTTTTTTATTGAATTAAGGAAAGCCTCAGACATCCCGGAGTAATCCTGGTATTTTTTACATACATTTTTGTTCGTTTGGCTTTTGGTGGTTTTTTTTGATGACCCAAAACTTCTTCTGAGTAGGAGAGGTTTTTTTAATTAACCGATAGGAAGTGGTGCTTAAGGATTCAGTTAAGAAAAATAGGATACCCAAAACTTAGGTTTGTAGATAATGGGATTTTGTTGCAGGTAAATATCGAAATATGAAGAAAAATAATAATACTCAAGTACTAAGGAGCGCTAATAATGGTTGATGCTAATAATGTACAATACCAGTTGTTATTAAACAATTTACCTCATGCCTTTTCCTATCAGAAACTCATCACCGATGGAGAAGGCAAAGCGGTAGATTGTATTTTTTTAGAAGTAAATGATGCTTTTGAAAAGCTGACCGGTCTTGCCCGGGACAGGGTTATAGGAAAAAGATTGACAGAAATTACTTTGGGAGCCAAAAAACTTGATCATAACTGGCTGAAGACCTGTAGCAAAGCAGCCCTGACCGGTCAGAGCATAAGCTTTGAACAGAATTGTGAAAGTGATAATTCCTGGCAGGAAGTAACTGCTTATAGTGACAAAACTGGTTATTTTGCAGCTATATTTAGAGACATAACTGCTGGCAGGGAGAAAGAAAGAGTTTTAAGAGAAATTGGAGCAAAAGAGCAGGTTATTCTTAATGCTTTTCCAGATATGGTGTTTTTGTGTGATAATGAAGGTTTTTTTCTGGATTATTATACCACTGACAGGAATCTTTTAGCTGAAGAACCAGAGAAATTCCTCGGTAAATCAGTTTGGGAAGTTCTGCCTAAAAAAATGGCAGAAAAATACATGCATTGTTCTCAAATAGCTCAAAAAACACAGCAACCCCAGGTTATTGAATATGAGCTGGAGGTTTTGGGTGGTGTCAGGTTTTTTGAAGCAAGAATAACTCCCCTGGATGAGAAGAGACTGCTGGCAATTGTGCGCAATATAACCGAGCGCAAGGAAACAGAAAGAGCTTTAAGGGAAAGCGAAGAGAAGTACCGTTCTCTGGTTGAGAATTTGAATGAGATAGTTTATGTGTTGAATGAAAAAGCGGAGATTGTATATGTATCTCCAAATATAGAAGCTATAGGCGGTTATACTGTGTCGGAAGTTCAGGGCAGGAGATTTACAGATTTTGTTCACGAAGAAGATAAGAATGGGCGTATGGAGCAGTTTTACAAGATTTTTTTCGGTATAAATGAAGCAACAGAGTATCGGTTTGTTACCAAGGATGGAGATACCATCTGGATGCGAACTGCTGCCCGTCCCATAGTTGAAGAAGGTCAGGTTGTCGGCATACAGGGTGTATTGACCGATATTACCGATCGTAAAGAGAGGGATAAAAGGCTAAGGGATCAGAGGGCAAAGATAGAAGCTCTCCATCATGTGTCCCTGAAGATGGAGAATTGTGATGATGAAGAAGAGATATGTAACCTGACAGTAGAAGCTGCAGAGGAAATACTGAATTTTACCTATGGGAAAGTGGGCCTTGTAGAAGGAGACTGGATAAGGGTTAAGGCTACTTCCCCGGGGTTTGAACAGGAAGATATACCGGCAAACGTAGGCCTAGCGGGAAGAACTCTCAGAAAGGGTAAGTCAATAGTGGTTGATGATGTGCAGGAGGATGAGGATGCCCAGCCTTTCCGGAGAAATTACCGGGGAGCAGTCAGCATTCCCATAGGGAACCTGGGTGTATTTCAGGCTGTGTCCCACAAAAAAAAGGTTTTCAATGCTGAAGATGTGGAAATGGCCGAGCTCCTGGTTGCCCATACCCTGGCTGCGATTAAGCGTATCAGGAGGGATAAAGAATTAGCAGAAAGCCAGAAACGTCTGAACACATTACTGACTCAAACACCAGCAGTAATTTATTCTTGCCAGATCGTTAATGGGGAAACACTCATAACATATATAAGTGAAAACATAAAGAATGTCCTTGGCTTTGAGCCTCAAGATTTCATTGGCAATTTTGATTTTTGGCAGAAACAGGTTCACCCGGATGATGCAAAAGGACTGGCCAGCAAGAATCCCATGACATTTAAGGAAGATAGAGTTACCCGGGAGGAGTACCGATTTAGAGACAGAGAAGGGAATTACCGGTGGCTTCACGATGAGCATAGGTTTATAGTTGGAGAAGAGGGTAATATGGAGGTAGTTGGTGCCTGGTGGGATATAACCGATCGAAAAGAGATGGAAGAGACCCTTATAGAAAGTGAAAACAAGTACCGTATGCTGGTATCTAATGTTCCTGGAGCGGTTTTCAGGTGTAAAAATGATCCAGAATGGACCATGGAATACATAAACGAAGAAATTGAAGAAATCACAGGTTATCCAGCATCAGATTTTATGCAGAATAAAGTGAGGACTTATGCCAGCGTAATTCATGGAGATGACCGGCAGGTGATTTATGATCTGGTTCAAGAAGGTATCAGGGAAAAAAGGCAGTGTAAGCTGGATTATAGAATTGTACATTCTGATGGATCCATCAGGTGGATAAATGAAAATGTTCAGGGTGTATTTAATAATCAGGGAGAATTGCTCTATCTTATCGGGATCATAAACGATGTGACTCAGCTTAAGCAGGCAGAAGAGGCATTAAAGGAAAGTGAGGAGAAATACAGGCAAGTTTTTGATTATGCTCCCCTTGGTGTTGTGCACATAGATAGCAATGGAGAAATAACTGATTGTAACGATAATTTTGTTGAGATTATCGGTTCATCTCGTGAAGAACTAATAGGCCTGGATACACTCAATTTACAGGATGAGAGGATTGTAAGGAGGATAACCGACGCACTGCAGGGAAAGCTAACTACTTTTGAGGGTGATTACCACTCTACAACAGCAGATAAGGTAACACCAGCCAGGGTTCTTTTCGCCCCTATAAAATCTGATGATGAAAATGTGGTGGGGGTTATAGGTATTGTGGAGGATATTGCCGAACGTAAAAAAGCTGAAGAAAAGATTCGCTATATGGGGTTTCATGATACACTAACAGGTCTTTATAACCGGGCGTTCCTGGAAGAAGAGATGAGGAGACTGGATACTGAGCGGCAACTGCCTATAAGTATTATAATGGCTGATTTGAATGGCCTTAAGCTGGTGAACGATACTTACGGGCATGCCAAGGGAGATGAAATGCTCAAGCGCACTGCTGAGATCTTAAGGAAACCCTGCCGGGAAGAAGATATAATTGCCAGGTGGGGTGGTGATGAATTTGTTATATTGATACCGCAAACCAGAGGCGAAGAAGCCAACAAAATATGTAAAAGGATAATGAAAAGCTGTAAAAGCGCTTATGTGAATGATGTGCCAATTTCCATTGCTCTAGGATTTGCCTGCAAGGATAGCAGCGAAAAAGAGCTGTCACAGGTTTTGCGAGAAGCAGAAGACAACATGTACCAGCACAAACTAACAGAAGACCGCAGTGCCAAGAACGCTGTTTTAAAAGCTCTCTTAAAAACTCTGGCTGAGAAAAGTTTTGAAACAGAGGGACATGTTTTTAACATGCAGAGGATAGCACAAGTCATTGGCCAGAAACTGGATCTTCCCGATAGTGAGTTGAGCAGATTAGAACTTATAATCACCCTGCATGATATTGGCAAAATAAACATTTCAGAGGAGGTTTTGACCAAAGAAGGTCTTTTGACCCGGGAAGAATGGGAAATAATTAAGAGGCACCCGGAAATTGGCTACAGAATTGCCCGGGCAACAGCAGAGTTTGCCCATGTGGCAGAGGATATTCTTGCTCACCATGAGCGATGGGATGGTTCTGGTTACCCCAGGGGATTAAAGGGAAAAGATATTCCTCTATTGGCCAGGATTACTGCTATTGCTGATGCTTATGAGGTCATGAGGTACGGGCGACCCTATAAAAAGGCCATGGATAAAAGTGAAATAATTGAGGAATTCAAAAGATGTTCTGCTAGTCAGTTTGACCCGGAACTGGTGGCAATCTTTCTGTCTATACTGGCAGAAGGAAAAATTGATTAGGCAAATTAATTTTTTAGGCGAAAGGTTGAGTTTTTTGCAGGTACGTTGGTACTATTTGTCCATTACAGGTTTGCTGCTGTTTTTATTTATGTTATTTGTTGTTATGGGATGTGAATTCACGAGAAATAACGAAGATAAGTTGAAACAAACAATTACCCACATTACCGGTCAAGGGGAATTTAATATGTGCCTGGCTCCTGCTGCAGTTTTCCCTGCAGGAATGGAAGATGAAAGAGAAGCTTCAGTTGATTGCGATTTCTGGATTGCTGAGACCCCGGTTACTTATGAGTTGTGGTATGAGGTGCGTAAATGGGCTTTGCAGGAGGGCTATGTCTTTGCCAATGAGGGACAAGAGGGAAGCCATGGTGAAATGGGAGAGAAACCATCAGAAAGAAGTAAGGAACCAGTAACAAAAATAAGCTGGTATGATAGCCTGGTTTGGTGCAATGCCCTCTCTGAATATAAGGGGCTGAAGCCAGTTTACTTTTTTAAAGGAGAAATTGCCCGGAACGCAAATAAGCTGGATCATGAAGAAGTTATTATGAAGAAGGATGCCAATGGGTTTCGTCTGCCAACAAGTGATGAATGGGAGCTGGCAGCCCGCTATATTGGCCCGGAAAAGCCAGAAGAAAAACCATTGAAAACGGAGGCAAATTTTCTGGATAATTATTATTGGACACCTGGAAATTACGCCAGTGGGGCAACTGCTGATTATACTCATGAGGAAGCAACAAAAGAGGTTGCCTGGTACAGGGCAAATACTGAAATCAGTGATAATCACATGAGGACAAAGGATGTAGGACAGAAACCAGTAAAGGGTAATGGTTTGGCCTTATTCGATATGAGTGGTAATGTCTGGGAATGGTGCTGGGATAGAAGGGAAGCTGATCAGGTGATCCGTGGTGGCAGCTTTTATGTTGATGCCGGACTTTTACAAGTGGGAAAAGATTATTATAATCTCCCTTTTGGTGCTTTTTCAAGTCATGGTTTGCGTTTTGTGAGAACTGCCAACTAAGATGTAATCAGGTGGAGGGTTATGATGAAAACAATTTTTTCTTTTCTATTGCTTATAATATGCATTATGATTTTTTCCATTACTGGCTGTTATGATGGTCAGTCTCACAAGACAGCAGAAAATCCTCAGGAAGATAAGGCAGTAAAAGAGGTCCTAGCTGTTGCTGAAAAAGAAGAGAAAGAAGAAAAAAAAGAAGCTGTACCTTCTGTTCGGTTTATGGCTGTTGGTGATATTATTGCTCATCTCACTGTCAGCCAGGCAGCTTTTGATGAAACCACCGGCCGCTATGATTATACCAGCATGTTAACAAAGGTTTTACCTGTTTTAGAAAAAGCAGATCTGCTTTTTGCAAATCAGGAGTCTATGGCTTCTGATCAATATGGGGTTAAAGGGTACCCAGTATTTAATGCTCCCCTGGATTTCATAGATAGTTTGGCTGAAGCGGGTTTCAATATTATTTCTCTGGCCAACAATCATTCTTTAGATACTGGAGTTAGAGCCTTAAAGGATACAGTTGCATATTATGAAGAGAATTACCCGGAAATTGTGGTTAGTGGGTATAATCCAGATTGTGACAGCATTGGATATGAGAAGTTTGAAAAAAACGGAATTACTTTCACTTATGCTGCTTTTACCTACGGTGTGAACAACCCTTATTATTTAGATAACTGCGTTGTGAATGTTATTGATTGTCCGAATTTTTACCCCTTGATTGATGCCATGTGTTCAGAGGGAGATGTAAACATAGTTTCCTTGCATTATGGGGTTGAAGATTCCAATGTTTTGACAGAAGCAGATAAAGAGCTTGCTCAGTCTTTGCTGGATAGAGGAGTAGAGATTATCCTCATCCACCACCCTCATGTCCTGAAACCCATTAAGGAAACTGTTAACAGTGAAGGAAATCAGGCAATAGTTGCTTATTCCCTGGGAAATTTTTTGCACTCTCAGCTACATGAACCGCAGAGGCTGGGAGGTATACTTGATTTCAGGGTTAGCCTGGTTGATGGTCAGGTGGAAATAAGTCATGTTTCAATGTTTTTAACCTACATGTATTATCTCTGGGGAGATGAAAAGAAGGAAAGGCTTTTATCTCGCTATGACCTTCAGGTTATCCCCTTAGAATCTTTATATAGATTTACCAGTTATGAGCACACTAGAGAACTCATGAGCCTGCTGGAGGGCATTATTGATTCCGATCATTTGAGATATATCCCCCCCAAGCCTTATGAAAATCCTGAGCCTGTTCCGGACCCGCTAGATCCCCTCATGCTGGTAAACAAGTATTATTACCTGCCGGCAGATTTTGTGCCACCAGACCTCATCACCCCTGGGGTCAGACTCTCTGCAAGGACCAGTTCTTCTGTTCACCGGATTTCCGCTAGCATTGAAGATAATATCATTTCCTTGTTCCATGCTGCTGAAGAAGCCGGGCATGAACTGGTTTTTGTTTCCGGCTACCGGGATTATGCCACCCAGGAGATTTTATATAACAGTTATGTTGAAAATTCATCAGTAGAAGAAGCTGATAAATATATGGCAAGACCGGGACACAGCGAACATCAAACGGGTATTGCTTTTGATATCTCTAAAAAAGCGGTGGATATGAAAGGTCTCAGAGCTTTCACCGGAACTGATGCTGCCCGGTGGTTAGCTGACAATGCCCACAAATATGGTTTTATTGTTCGCTATAGGGAAGATAAGCAGGATATAACCCAGTACAGGCATGAAAGCTGGCATCTTCGCTGGGTGGGAGAAGAACATGCTGAATATATGTGGGGACAGGATCTGGCTTTGGAAGAATACCTGCACGAAAAAGAGCGAAATCGAGTTCCCTAGAAGGGAATAATCAGAAATAATTCTGAGATGGGAGATGTTAAGGTTGAGAGTTTTTTCCTGTTTGATTTTCCTATGGTACAGGCAGAACTAAGATGGAAAAGCAAAGAGTTTAAGAAGGGGAAAGCGACCGGAGGTGCTTAGACTGGTAACTTTAAAAAACTTTTTCATACAGGAATCAATGAAAAGAGGATCTCAGACCTTCAATGCTGAGATCCTCTTCCCTTTATACATTCATGGTAAAATACGCCGGGAAAAATAGCGGACGGTTGATAAATCGTGAGTTATATAGATAACTGCTGTTTTGTGATCTTCCTGTACTTTGTGCAATAGTTCCAGTATTTCTACCCGTACTGAGGGGGCCAGCATGGATAAAGGTTCATCGGATATGATGAGATTTGGGTCCAGTATTTTAGCCCGGGCTATTACTACTCGCTGCTGATGACCACCACTTAACATATGGGGAAACTTGTTGATGAATTCTTCTACTGGAGTCATTTTCAGGTCTTCCAGGGCTTGCAGGATACGCTTTTCTTTTTTTTGGATCTCTAAACCTGTTGATACGCAGAGGTTCGTTTAAGATACGTCGCACTGTCATGAAAGGAGGCAGGGCATAGGGTTGCGATAAAAATAATAATTATAACCCAACCGAGGATTAATTAAATAGAAATTGCAGGACACTTTATAAAAATGCTGAACTAAAGTTATAGTGGAAAATCTTCTTTAATGATTCTGAAAGGAGGAAAACAGGTGAAACTTTTTAAGCAAGTGCTTATTTGCCTCTTGATCATGTGTTTGCTCTTTGCCTCAGGACCTGTGTCAGCTCAGAATGCAAAAGACAGCATGGAGTATCTTAGGAATCTTTCTTTAGGTTTTTTTGAAGATGATTTGATGATGACTGTTGCTATAACCTTGCTTGTTCTGGCAGGAATTATGGGTATAATTATGATTCCTGTTTTGATTTTACAGGACACCTCAGAATTAATTGTTGAAGCTTCAGGTGTAGTTAAAGATCTTCAGGGCAACGGTATACCAGGTGTTGAAATTATTATATCCAGAGATTATGATGGACGCCAGTTTAAAACAACTACCAGGGCAGATGGCAGCTGGATAGTATCCTTTGAAGTTGACAGAAAAAGATGGGATCAGCAGATAAAAAAAGAGGAAACCAATTTGACCATGTGGCGAAATAAAGAGGGCTGGGCATTTACCAATGTTTACAATGAAGGGAAATGGGTGGAAAGTACCTACATCTGGAAACTAGAGCATGAAGGATCCTATACTGTGAGTGGAAGAGTGATGGATGACCTTGGCAAAGGAATCCCTGATGTGGTTCTAACTTTCAGTGGAGGCTATGGTTCAATAACAACAGGACCTGATGGTCAGTGGAGTAAGAGTGGATTGAGTGGTACCGTTAATATAACTCCCTACCAGGAGGGTTTGGCTATCTGGCCTTCTGTTTTACAGGTAACAGGGCCAGGAACTACCAATAACTTTGAAGGTTCGTTCCTGCCAGCTCAATTTAATGTAAAAGCATCAGGGGTTATCCGAGATGATAGTGGCAAGGGTATTGCTGATGTACATATAGTTATTACCAGAGAGTATGATGGGTTTCAGTTTAATACTATTAGCAAACCTGACGGAAGCTGGGAAATTTGGTTTGAAGTTGAAAGAGAACTGTGGGAAAAAAGAAGAGCAGAAGGAAAGAACAATCTGACCATGCTACCGCAAAAAGATGGGTGGGTTTTTAACTGTATATTTAACGAGGTTCAATGGCTGGGTGACATATTTGTCTGGACTCTGGAGCATATAGGGAAGTAGACCATAAGTTCTTTGCTTGATAAGAAGAAAGGGAGGGTTAAAATGCATTGCCTTTACAGGCTTTTTCTGGTATTGCTGTTCTTGGGGATTATTTGCTGTTCGGTTAACGCCATAACTGAAGAAGATTTCCTGGAAGTCATAACAGGGGCTGGTGCAGAAGAGGTAGAAAAAGCCATCAATGAAGGAGGCGACATACATTATCGAGATTTACTGGGCTGGACTCCATTAATGTATGCAGCTGCTTATAATGAGGATCAGGAGGTAATTGATGTTCTTTTGCAGGCTGGTTCTGAAATAAATGCTAGAGATAACTGGAGCAGAACTGCCCTCATATATGCTGTTGCTTTTAATGGCAACCCTGAAGTTGCTACAGCTTTAATGGAAGCCGGTGCGGACAAAAATGTACGAGATGAAGATGGCTGTACTATTCTAATGTATGCGGCCCGATATAACTGGAATGTTGAGATGATAAGGTTGCTCTTAAAGGTTGGTGTTAATCTGGAAGCCAAGGATCAGTGGGGAACAACAGCTTTGATGTATGCCAGTGGTTTTAACCAAAACGCAGAGATTCTCAAAGAACTCCTGGGAGCTGGAGCAGACATAAATGCCCGGGATGACTGGAACACACCTGTTTTGCTGTATGCTGCCGGTTATAATGGTAATCCGGAAGTGGTGGAAGCCCTTCTGGCTGCAGGGGCAGACATAAATGCCCGGGATGAATGGGGAGTAACTCCTCTCATGGAAGCTGCAAGATATAATGTTAACCCCCAGGTAGTAGAAGTTCTCCTGGCAGCAGGAGCAGATATTGAGGCCCAGGAAGAAGATGGTTGGACTGCTCTAATGTATGCAGCCCGTTACAATGAATTGACTGAAGTCTTAAAAACACTTGTGGCTGCAGGGGCAAATGTTAATGCCCATGATCAGTGGGGAGCCACACCTCTCATGGAGGCAGCTAGTTTTAATACCAATCCGGAAGTAATAAAAATACTCCTGGCAGCAGGAGCTGAAATAGATGATCGTGATGAATGGGAGGGAACAGCCCTCATGTACGCAGCCTGGTTAAATGAGAATCCAGAGATAGTTGTTGTTTTACTGGATGCCGGGGCTGATGGCACATTGCAGGATATTGATGGCAAAACGGCCTTTGATTTTGCCAAGGAGAATGAGTACATAGCAGGAACGGATGTGTACTGGCGCTTGCATGATGCGCGATTTGAATGAAAAAGAGAATAAAAGAAGGATATATACATTGGAGACCCCAGGTAAAAAGGGGTTTCTTTTTTTTGAATTATTATCTTTCTAAATTATTACAAATTTTTGCAGGTAATTGAAGGCAGGTGGGGAAAAAATATAGCATGTATTTTTGCCTGCTCTACATGGCAGAAAAATAACATCTGAGAGGAGCAAAAAAAGTGACAAAGAGGAGATTGGGGACAGCACGGGCCTGGATTCTTGTAGTTATTTTTGCTTTAACAGCAACAGTGATGACTGGTTGTATACTCATTGATATAATCTTTGGGGAAATCTATTTTCCCGGTCAACGTGTTTCTCATTCAGTAGGAGCCATAGAATTCCACATGCGACTGGCCCCTGGCATGCCTTTTCCTTATGGTACCGAGGATGGCGGAATGGCTTCAGTTCAGTCTGATTTCTGGATTGCTGAGACCCAGGTAACCTACAATCTATGGTATGAGGTGAAAGAATGGGCTGTGGTTAGAGGGTATACTTTTGCCAATGAAGGTACTGAAGGAAGTTTTGGAATTACTGGTGAAGAGCCTACAGCCAGGAGGAATGAGCCTGTAACCAGGGTAAACTGGCATGATTGCATAGTCTGGTGTAATGCCCTATCAGAATATAAAGGCTATACACCGGTATATGTCCATAATAATAGTGTCATTAAAGATGCCACCAGAGAGTATGATGCAGTAGCGAGAAATGTTGAAGGGTTCAGATTGCCTACCTGTGATGAATGGGAGCTGGCTGCCCGCTATAAAGGAGATGATGCTTCCTATGGTGCAATAGAGTTTCCGGTGGGCAGTGGCAATTACTGGACTCCTGGAAACTATGCCAGTGGAGCTAGAGCAGATTATGAAAATACCATGGTCACTAAAGATGTTGCCTGGTACGAAGAGAATAGTGATGGTAAAACCCAGGAGGTAGGGCGGAAACCTTCTACAGGTAATTGGCTTGGTTTATATGATATGAGCGGTAATGTATTCGAGTGGTGCTTTGAATGGTACCCAGATCAGCCGGGAACACACAAGGTAAACCGTGGGGGAAGCTGGGACTATGGTGCTTCTGATCTACAGGTGGGCAGTGTTGACTGCGCTGAACACACTGCTGTTAGTGGGAGCCACGGTTTCCGCATTGTGAGAACTTACCAGGAATAAAAGTGCAAAAAAAATCCCCTTACTCCCTGCAGTCAAGGGAGTGAAGGGGATTTTTTTTGTGTTGATGGCAGAATTGATGATCCTGACATAAAACCTTTCTCCTGAAACCTTTTACCAGGTTTTAATCCATTCTAGCCCGTAATGAAGGGCAAGCAGAATTTCTCCTGTTGTATATAGCTTGGGTTCCCAGACATTTTTCGCAAAGGCCTGTCCTCGATTAACCATTTTGCTGAAAGCCATGGCAAAAACCTCATGATCCTCCAGGTATACTGCCAGGCGAACTACACTGGCAAAGAGCTCCAGGTTGGCTTCTCGAGAGTGGGCTGGCAATCCTGAACTGCCAAAATAATACCTGTGCACTTCAGGGTGTCTGACCCGAAAAAAGTGGAGCATGTTCTGCCCTATTTCAGGTCTTTTCCTTACAGCGCGTTCAGCAACAGTATAGGCATTTGAAATCTGGATAATATCATTGGGAGAAAAAATATAGACGCTTAATTCCGGGACCAGGGTAAGTATTTCCGGCTGGATTATATCATAGAGGAGCCCAGCAGGGGTAACAGCATCCTGTATTTGCTCATAGGACAGATTGGCGACTTTCTGTAATTCTTCATTGCCGGTTGCTTCTGCCACCAGGCTGATAAAATCAGGGTCCAGATCAACTAAAAAAGAATTGTTGGCAAAAGCTCTGGTTCCCAGGTTGAAATAATTTCTTATCATCCAGACCCCCTGATCAACATAAGCATGTCGGGCATAACCATCCAAAACCATTAGAGACAACTCTATGTCTTCCGGCTGGCTGAAAGTGTTTCCTCCCAGCCACAATCCTTCTGCAATCCGCAAAGCTTCTGTGGTCCCTGATGCATCTGGTTCAAATTCAGGGTTGTATCTCCAGAGAACAAAACCCCGGGTATAAGGGTCTGAGGGGTTGTTCAGAATGAGATGCTCTACTGCAAATTCCCTCAGGGGATCATAAAGGTTGCCATTGCCGGTAAGAGCGGCATAAATCATGAGGTGACCGATATCAACAGTATAGATAGAACCACAGGGTCTTGCCCATTCCCCGGCGCTAATCCAGTTAGCGAGCATCTCGTTCAAGTCTGCCCGGAGTTTGATTCCATCATAAGCCAGGGTTAATAAGTCCTGGCTGTTTTGTTCCTGGGACTTAATTGCTTGACTTGCAGCAATTAATAAAATCAGGATAAGGATGATATATAAAACACGATTGAAGTTCAATTAGCACACCCCTTTTATTTGAAAATAATTTTCATTCCTGAACCAGCAGATATACTGATTCATCAGTGGTGAAGAAATAAATGCCGTCTTTTTCCCAGCCCAGGTAGTAGCCGGGAATCCCCTTTTCCGGAGGCCAAACTCTAGCCACCCTGTCTGAATAGGGTGAACTGGACATTATTACATGCTGGCTGAATAATCTGGGATTATTCAGAACGCTGCCAAATTCTGCTACATAAGGCAGGATAAATCGATTAGTATCATCAATGTAGGGGATTATGGGAAAGAGGATATCATCATCCATGAGGATATTACCGGTTGTTTTATTAAGAATAGTTGATATTTCCTGATATGGAGATATTGCTATTTTTTCCTGCTGACCTGTGAGAAGCTGGGAAAAGGTTTTTTCTCCTATGTTTTCTTGCGTGTAAAAAGCGATGTTGCCGGATACCAGAGTCAGGGTTAAAGCGATTGGGAGAATAATTTTTAAGATATTTTTTCTGCCAGGCAAAAAGTAGATCACTGTCGGAATTATGAATATAAGGAGCAGGTACTCATGATATGCCGGTGTTGTTTCCAAAGAAAAGGATCTAATAATAAGGAAAAGCAAGGGGCTGAAGTATATATACAGGAGGGGAGAATGGAAGAACTTCTTCCTGAAAAATAAAAATGGTAAAATTGCATAATAAACAAGAGATATTAAAAGTGAACAGGATATAATATTAGATAAAGTCTGAAAGGAATACGTGGAAGGTATTATGGACAAAAAACGATAGTAGGTGGGATTGGTATTTGTGAAGAAGCTCCAGTTGCCTGTGTACATCCAGGTTAGATAACTCCAGGAGAAGACCATGAAGATAAGGGGAAGGAAAGCTACCAGGCCCAGTGAAAACTTTTTTTCCAGCCTGTGGGGGGTGCAGAAAAAGATGATGAATATATACAGGGGCAGTAAAAACAGGGTTTCAAAGAAGACATAATAAGAAAGACCGTACAGCAGGCCAAAATAGAAAATATCATAAATCCCCTCTTCCCTTAAATAGCGGGCAAGAAAAAAGTTGCTGAGTGTAAAAAGAAAAAAGTAGATTAATAACTCCAGCTCCTGGGTGAAGAGAAAGAGAAGGGGGAGAGAAAAGAACAGGAACAAGAAATATACCAGGTGGCTTGTCCCCTTGTTCTTTGCTTGCGTAATTACCCAGAGGGTGAAAAGAGCAAGAGCTGCACCGGTTGCTGTTGCTGCTAGCAGGGGATTCTGTACTAAGAGGGTAAGGATATAGGGCAGGGGTGGATGGCCAAAATCTATACTGCCGAAATTGAAAAAGGATGTCTCCCTTTCCAGGGTTAATTTGCTTTCATAAAAAAGGTATCCCGGAGCATGATAGTTAGATTGGAGCAGCTCCAGGGAAACAAACGTATAATAACTAAGAAGAAGCAGGAAAAGAATTATTAATAGGGAGTTTTTTGCCATTATTGTTGTTCACCCCATTCATGGCCAGACCGTGTATTGTTTTTTCCCAGTAAAATGGCCTGGTGAATAGCTGCCAGAGAGCTCGCCAGGCTGCTACCGATTGGAGAATATAATAAAGGGGATTGAGGAGGGCAAAGTAGGTTAGATGGTAATACTGACGGCGGAAGACAGCCAGGGTGGATAAATAAATTCCCAGAAAATTACCAAAGAGCAGATTGAAAAGGGAAATATAGAG